>CAXBPH010000017.1:0-43225 GCA_963977445.1 uncultured bacterium
GCCTTTTTCCTCAGCGCGTAGTGCCCGTGCGCGGGTACGTCCCTTCAACGCCGCGAAGGGGACTGGCTCGCGCCGACAACTTCGAATCACTGAAGTGGACGTGCTGACCATCAATAGGTCGGACGGTTTTCTTGACTGCGGCAACGTGCGTGCCTGTCCCGACGGGGGTAGTCAGCGGTCGCCTGACGAAACTGACCGCGCCATCCTGCCGACCCCAATCGGGACATACCCACGCTTTGTGGCGTCTGGCGTTGAACTTCAGCATATCCGGTTTGCCATCTTGCCTTTTTCCTCAGCGCGTAGTGCCCGTGCGCGGGTACGTCCCTTCAACGCCGCGGCCGCCTGACCCCACATGAAGCCCTTTTCTGCGCCATGGCGAATCCATACTGAATTTTCTGGTGCGTTTCGCGTCCAGTACGCACCCGTGACACGGGGGAGAGATTTAGGCTGTACCTAAATTAGAGATGGTTTTCTTATTGATTTGGGACCATATTCTGCTATACTGCGCTCGTGGCACGTTTAATTGGAACCTTTTGTAACCCGAGAGGATATATCCCCATAGAACGATTGGGACAGCCCGTGGGGATTAAGTAGACATTATGGCCGACGGAATGGAAAACGTAGTCCGACTATCACCGAAACCGGAACCGAAACTGCGCGTAGTAGAGCGTGGGGAAGGGCCCCTTCGGGATTGGAACGATGAAGCGTTGATGCTGGAACACGGTAAGGGCTCAGAAGAAGCCTATACCGTGTTGGTTTTGCGTCACCAGCGGGGTGTGCTCAATTACACCTATCGTATGGTGCAGAATCGGCATATCGCGGAAGAGCTGACGCAGGAAGTCTTTCTTGCCTTGGTGAAAAACGGCGCACGGTATCAGCCGACCGCGAAGTTTACGACCTATCTCTACACGATAGCGTCCAATATCGTCTCTAAGGAATGGGCACGTCGTAAACGTCGTCCCAAATTCTTCAGTCTCTCCAGCTGGTGGAACCAGGAAGACGATGAGTCCTTTAATCCCCTCGATCACGTGGGTGATGAGAAGGCCAATGTATTGGCAGCGTTCCAGCGGGGCGAAATCTCCGAAGCGGTGAACGAAGCCTTACGCCATCTTCCGGAACATCAGCGGGAAACCTTTGTATTGCGGCGCTTCCAGGATCTTTCTTACGAAGAGATTTCGGAAGTGCTTGACGTGCCTGTGGGCACGATAAAGTCACGTATCGTACGGGCGGAACGGGCACTGCGGCCCTACTTGGAAAAATACCGCGAGTACGTGTAGTGGATAGTGGTCAAGCGGGCCTGTCAGGCGCATGGTCCGCGGGGTTCAGACTGCGTTGCGGTCTGTGATCTGGTTTAGCGTCGTGCGAATAAAGGCGAGCGCAAGTGCAAATGGCATTGAAAATACGCAACCATCCCAGTAAGCAAGTCTTGCTGGCCTATGCGGAAAACGTGGTAGACAAGACCTCGGCTATCGACCGAAGCATGGCTTCTCATATCATGGCCTGTGCCCAGTGTAAAGCCGAAGTGGCCGCGATTCAGGCTTCCCTCTCTTTTGTGGTATCCGCACCCGAGCTCGATCCGAGTTCGGAAATGACCGCCCGCATTCTTATGGCCGGCAAAACGACCCGTTCCGAAATGCGTCAGGGGTTAACGCCCTTGCGTGTGGTATGGAAGGTGGCCCAGGCGGGTGCCTGTGCAGCGGCCATGGTCGTTGTAGCGGGCCTGACCTTCAGCGCCTTTCTGGGTTCCTCAGAACAGCAGGCCACGGCACCGGTCTTTGAGCACAGCGTGCCCACCATTGCTACCCAGGGTCGCTCTCCCGAAGCGGTTCGCCAGGCGGCGGTCGAGGTTGCGGCTGAAGTGCGCTCCCTTTCGGCAGCGGTTGCCGACAAAGAACGTCTGGAGCCCAGTCCCGAAGCGCTCGGTGAATTGCGGGCTGTCCAGTCTCGTGATGCCGATATTGCTGCGGCAGTTTCCGCCCTGGAGCGCAATCCCAACAGTGTGCGCGCGACCCACGTGGTCCACGCGACATTGAAGCGTCAGGCCGAGTCCCTGCGTAATATCTACGTCGAAGGCGGCAGCCTGTAGTCAACGGCACGTCGGTGCGATGGTTTCCATCGTGTGACTCCCATGCTGCAGTTTCATCCATTCGGCCTGCGGGCCTGCTCACCGGTTCCATTTCTTCTGCCGGAATCTATCGTGTCCCCCTGACCACCTGCTTGTCGGCACTTGGGGCCTTCCTCCTCGTGATAAAGTGATTCGGCCGCTGGTATACTCACTTCTGAGCTGATGGCACGACATTTTTAACCGATTCGGATAGTATTCATGGGCATACGATACAAACATCTCTTAGCATTGGTCCTGCTGTGTTGCTGCGGCGTGGCCTGGGGTGCCGAAGAAGGGATACTCCAGAAGACCCAGTCGTGGCTTGATGAAGTCGGTCGTGGCATGCGGAAAGTGGGCGAAAAGGCCGGGGGGCTCTTCGGTCCGGGCCTCGACATCGGCAAAGAGAGTGAAGCGGCCTTTCGTGCAGAGCGAGAGTTCAGCGATCAGCGCCAGACGGGGCCCTCCCCCGTGGTGAACGTGGCCAATGAGTTTGGCGAGATACATATTGAGACCTGGGATGACCGGGTGGTCCAGGTGAGTGCGAAGATAGTTGTCGGGGCGGAGTCTGCGAGCGTGGCCGAAGAAGTAAAGCGGGCCATCAATATTTCGATTCGCGAACAGGATGGCGCCGTCTATATTCGCCCCAATCTGCTGCAGAACCACCAGGATATGGGCAGTCTCAGCATGCAGGTGAATCTCTATATCACCGTGCCCCGCAGTGCCCAGGTGGTGACTGAAAATCTTTTTGGTGATACCTTCATTCGTGGTGTGGATGGATTGGTGGCGGTGGAATCCCACTTCGGCATCGTGGAGCTCAGCGATCTCAGTGGTGCCGTCAGTGGCCGTCTGCGGGGCGAGTTTCCCGCGCGAATCATGGGGCTGGCCCAGGGTGGACATTTTCAGCTCAATGGCAGTGCCGCCGAATTCGGACAGATTTCCGGGACCCTTCATGTGAATGCTTTTGGCGGCAGTGTAGCGGTAGGCACCCTCGAGGAGGCCGCCGAACTGGATGTGGTCAGCGAGGGCAGTGCCATAACCCTGGTGTTGGCGAAAGAGGGTGCACCCGACCTGACGGCCACCACCCGGTTTGGCACGATTACGTCTGACCTGCCCGTGACCCGATCGGAGCAGGGTGCCCGTATCCTGGCCCGCCATGGCAGTCCCGACGCACAACAGCGCATCGATGTAAGCGGGACCTTCTCGGACATTAAAATTATTTACGAAGGCGAATCCGGTGTGCCGTCCCAGGGCGTGGATAGCGGGGACACCCAGGTCAGCGAGACCATCCGCCGTCATCAGGATGTGACACCCTACACCAAAATTCGCGTGGAAGGAATTATCGGTAATATTCAGCTTGAGGGTACCGACGAGCCCGGTGTTCATATCGCGGCGACCCCCGGCGTGCGTGTGTTGAATACCTCCAAGGCCAAGGCGGCGATTGAGGCCCTGGCGCTCCGGGTAGAGCATGACAAGACAACCGACCAACTGTTGATTCGTACCGTCCTTACCGCCGATATGGAAACCCTGCAGTGCAGTAAGTACAGGGTGGACCTGGAAATCCGGTATCCCCGTTACCTTCCTGTCACGGTGGTTGCCGAAGATGGCCTGAGCCAGGTGAGCGGTAATGTGGCCCCCGTGATTGTGGAGCAGGCGGCCGGGGCCATCAGCGCGGAACGTTTCGCCGGCCCCATCACGTTGAACAATAAAAATGGCGGCATCCGGGTGACCGGGGGCACCGGCGCGGTGACCGCAGAAGCCCGCTATGGGGATACTTATTTCGAGCGGGTTCGGGGCGATATTTCCGTGACCTGTGTTCAGGGACACACGGTAATCGAGAGTCCCGGTGCGGGGGTCATGGTCCGAAGTAGTCTGGGCAATGTGCACATTCTCGCGACGGAAGGGGTAAAGGGGAATTACGACGTGCTGGTTGAGGAGCGGGATTTACATCTGGCCCTTGGTGGCGGCGAATTGCCCAAGGCCAACCTGAAAGTGACGGTTGAGGGCGGTACGGTCGATAGTGCCTACCCCCTTTCGGGTCAGATTCTGGGGCGTCGTAAAGAAGAATTTGGTAACTATGTGGGCGAAGGGGCTTTTTCCATGCAACTCGAAGCACGAAATGGGGATATAGTACTAGACTAAGCAACGCGCACACCGGTGGCGCCTGCGGTCTGGATTACTATCGGGGTGGGTGGTCACGCCAATCTCTGGTTAGTCTCACCATCGAATAAAATCCAGTTCTCGTGGGTAGTATAGTTAACATCTTTCAAGCAACGCACTTATAGTCTTTGCAAAAGATGGTATCCAACTTGCTCAGTATCAGTACTTCACCCGCGGAAAGAGCATGGAGAGCATCTCATGACCAATACACTACGCCAGGAGTCCCTGGTTCCCTTTCACATTTATTTCACCTGTCCCCACTGCCAGGCGGTCCGTCAAGTGCCCGATCAATACGTGGGCCAGACGGGAAGCTGCAATTCCTGTGGCGGTGCCATCACAATAAATGCCAACACGGCTCCGCCCTTGCCCCGTGTGCCCACCGATCCCCATCCCAAGTCGTGGTATCGGGAGCGCAGCAATTACTTCGAGTATTGTCGCAATAATTACGAAGCGGCGTGCGCGGAATTTACCATGGTGGTCGACGATGCCTACTGGCAGGGCCGGGTCCATCGGGCGGCCTTGTGTCAGGAGCGTGCCGAGCAGGTAGCCTACTGGGAACGGCTCGTTGCCGAGGGCATTCCGTGGTCCGTGGCCTTTGAGTACCTGGTCCACTACTACGTGAAGGACCATGATTACGTGCGGGCGTATTATTTCTGCTGTGTCTATTTCCAGAGCGAGCGCTGGAAAAATCCCAAGTGCGTGGGGAGCAGCTATTCCCTGTTGAAGATCATGCGCAAATTGCAGCGGAAACTCAACGAGTTCGAAGAAGACTAACTAAGCGAAGGGGCATCCCAGACTTATTCCACGTCAATCGGTTGCCAGCTTCCAGCATTGGAATATGGGCTCGCCGACCCCAGGTCGAAGACGCAAAAACATCGTGCCTTCGGCCTGGGTGCGGCGGGTCACCGTTGGAAATAGCTGCGGATAACCGTGTGCGCGAGGTCGACGGTGTAGCGAACGCTCGGATTGGCTATTCCATGGCGTTGATGGCCGTGTCGGTCACTTGGTGTGTTTTGTCTCAGGCAGGTCATGACGCGCCGAGGCGGGAATGCCTGAGTCCCTTGAGGGGGCGCCTTTCAGGAGCTCAGGTCGCCTATTCCATTTTTTCCAGCGGTTCGGCGTTGCCGCGGATGATGCCGCCTAGCACGCGGGCAGGGGCCGCCCACTTAATGCCGTTGGCGATGACCTTCAAGATGACTTCGTTGTGGTAGATGGGCAAGGTCTCGTGTCCGGGGCGGAAATAGAAGATTTTGCCGAGACCCCGTTGCCAGCAGCAACCGCTGCGGAAGACTTCACCCCCCTGGAACCAGCTGATAAAGACCTGTTGATCGGGCTGGGGGATGTCAAAGTGCTCGCCATACATTTCCGCGAGCTCGAGTTCTATCTTCTCGGGGATGCCGTCCACAATCGGGTGGGATGGGTCCACGACCCAGAGGCGTTCTTTCTCGCCTCGTTCCTTATACTCCCGCCACTTTAGATCGCAGGTGGTGCCCATAAGCTTTTTGAAGACTTTTGCATGGTGGCCACTGTGGAGGACGATGAGCCCCATACCATGCTGTACGACCCGTTCCTGGACCTTGGTCACGATGGCATCGTCTACCCGGTCGTGGGCCGTATGTCCCCACCACGTCATGACGTCCGTCGTTTCGAGGACTTCGTCGGTGAGGCCGTGTTCCGGGTCATCCAGTTCTGCCACGCGGACCGATGCAATGCCGCGGACTTTTTCCATATATTGGGCAAGCTGATGGCCGAGGCCTTTGGGATAGATTGCGGAAACTTTGGGGTTGGTTTTTTCGTGGACGCCTTCGTTCCAGATGGTGACGCGTAATCCGTCGGACATGGTGCAACTTCCTTTCGTGGCTACCGTGAGAGTTGCCACATTGTAGGTCGTTGGGCCAGCGGGGCGCAATGAGCATCGTAGTCCGGGACGGGGTGCGCGCCAGGGCGCTGTAAAAAGGAAGGGGGGACCCTGCGTGGTCAGCAACAGGGTCCCCAGAGGGAAGAGAGTCTGAAAGTTGCTTTCAGTAACTAAATGGTACCGTAATTTCTTCTTTACGTCAAGGCTTAATTTAGGCTTTACGTAAAAACAGCATCATTGTGCGGATAAATTGCCTCTCCCAAGGAGAAAAGACATGAAAAAGCCCGTATTGGCCTGCCAAGGAGGCCTATACGGGCTTGTTTTCGTGATTTATGGACCCTACGGGTCCAAACCTATCTTTTCATGTGCTGGAGCTCAGTCGAAGCTGAATGCCTCGTCATCATCATCATCGTCGTCATCGTCGAAGGAGAATGCGTCATCATCGTCATCATCGTCATCATCGGCGTCTTCTTCGGTCTTTGCGTCACCATCATCGCTGTCGTCATCATCATCGTCAAAGCTGAATTCGCCATCGTCGTCGTCCCCACTATCGCTATCGCTATCACTATCACTATCGCCATCATCATCGTCGGCTGTATCGGTGCTTGCTTCCACCTCAGCCAATTTCGCCATGGCTTCTGCGTCGTCCGGCTCGTCTTCGTCCAGCTCAACATCGAAGCCGAGGGAACGGGCGAGACGGGTTACCCGGGCATTGCCCGATTCGGCCAGTTTTTTCTCGATGTCGAAAGCGGCCTGACCGGACATTTCCTTCACGCGCTGGTCGATGAGGCGGGCATTTTCCATGCACATACCGATTTCATCGAGCACTTCCTTCAAGGCGTCTTTCAGGTGCTGTTCTGCTTCGGAAGCGACCTTGGCCACTGCCATATCTTTCTTGGGATTGGCACTGAGGCCGACTTTGAAATCCATTGCAAGTTTCTCCGCTGAATATTTGGGGCTGGGAGGGGCGTTTTTGTGTTGCTGCGCTTTTGCGCCGTACGCCGTTCCACATAGTTCCGCTACTGCGCTCAGTCTAGCAGACGGCGGGCCATCGGGCAACGAAGAAATTACCCGTGAAGTGGGGGTGGTTATGGGGGGTATCGGGGCTCGGCGCTACCCACCCGCGCAACCTCCATTGTAGGGACGCTTGCGGGGTGCTATGATGGTTCCTCGCCGTAGAACCAAAAGCGGCCTTGCCGCATGCTAAAACTATCAGGAGTGCCGATGATCGGCTATTACCGTAATCCGACCATTCACCAGGACACCATCGTGTTCTGTGCCGAAGATGACCTGTGGACCGTGAGCCGCTCCGGCGGTATCGCGCGCCGCCTCACGACGAGTCTGGGTGCCGTCAGTACCCCCCGTTTTTCACCGGACGGGACGCTTCTGGCCTTTTCCGGGCGGGAAGACGGGGCGTGGGAAGTCTATGTCATGCCTGCCGAGGGCGGGCCGGCGACGCGGTTGACCTACCAGGGGGTGGTGGCCCAGGTCGCGGGATGGTCGTCGGATGGAAAATCGATCTATTATTCCAGTGAAGCGACTGCACCCTTTGCTGCGGCCCGTACGCTGTGGTCTATCTCCCCAAAAGGTGGGGATCCCGTGGGCCTGCCCTGGGGCCCGGCCAGTCATCTGAGCGAAGGTCCGGGAAAGACCCTCGTCCTCGGGCGCAATACGGGGGACCCGGCCCGCTGGAAGCGTTACCGTGGCGGCCGTGCGGGGCAGCTCTGGATTGATCGGAATGGTGACGGTGAATTTGAGCGCCTCACGCCGGTGTCCGGCAATGTGACCTCGCCCATGTGGATCGGAAAGCGGATCTATTTTCTGTCGGATCACGAAGGGGTGGGGAATCTCTATAGTTGCACGCCGACAGGTAAGGGGTTGAAGCGTCATACCCATGGCGATGAATTCTACGCCCGTGGTGCGTCCACCGATGGTAAGGCGATTATTTATCATGCGGGTGGCAACTGCTATGTCTACGATCTGGCGACGGATACGGCCACGGTGGTAGCTATCAGCACGCCGAGTCCCGAAGTGCAGCGTCGCCGTCGTTTTGTGCCGGCCACGTCCAACTTGCAGGGCTACGGGCTACGTCCCGACGGAAAGGCTTTGGCAATTACAGCGCGGGGCAAGCTGTTTACCATGGGCAATTGGGAAGGCCCCGTGTTGCACCATGGTCAGGAGGCGGGGAGTCGTGCACGGCTCAGCACCTGGCTCAACGATGGGAAACGTATTGTCACGGTATCTGATCGCAGTGGTGAAGAGTGTCTGGAAATCGTGGATACCACGGGAAAAGCGAAGCCCAAATCCCTGGACAAAATTGTCATTGGCCACGCCATGGGAATGACCGTTTCTCCCAAAGAAGATATGGCGGTGGTGCGCAATCATCGCTTTGAACTGATTCTCGCCGATCTGAAAAAGGGCACGGGGAAGTGCATCGATAAAAGTGACTTTGGCCCCGTGTCGGGTGCCACGTGGTCGCCCGATGGCAAGTGGATCGCGTACTCCTACGCCGAGACCTCCCGCAGTCGGGTAATTCGTTTGTACCACGTAGCTACGGGCAAGAAACACGCGGTTACCCGCCCGGAATTTACCGATGTGGCCCCGTCGTGGGACCCCGAAGGCAACTTTCTCTATTTCATTTCCTACCGAGTCTATAATCCGGTGTACGATGCCCTGCACTTCGATCTGGGATTTCCCCAGGCCATGCAATTGATGGTGGTGCCCCTGCGCCGTGATGTGGCTAGTCCCTTCGTGGCTCGAAACGATGTTGCGAAGGTAGAGCCCCCAAAACCCGACAAGAAAAAGACAAAAGAAAAGCCCCTGAAAATCGATGTTGCGGGCTTGGCCGATCGGGTCATCGCGTTCCCCAAGGGTGCTGGTCGTTATGGCCGGATTGTTGGTATTAAGGGCAAGATTCTCTACAGCCAATATGCCGTGAAAGGTACGCTCGTCAGCCATAGTCCGCCGCCGGAGGATAACCACGGTACGGTGTACGCCTACGATCTGACGACCATGAAGGAAGAGACGATTCTCACTGGTGTGGATAGCTTTAGCTTGTCGCGGGACGGCAGTGCGTTGCTGTATCGGGCCGGGAAACGGCTTCGTGTCGTGAAGGCCGGAGAAAAGCCCAACGAGCAGAAAAGCACCGGCATGGTAAAAGATGGCGGGCGCGCACAGGGCTGGATTAATCTCGATCGTATTCAGATTGCTGTCGATCCGCCCATGGAGTGGCGCCAGATGTTTCGCGAAGCCTGGCGCCTGCAACGGGATTATTTCTGGGACGAGGGCATGTCGGGGGTGGACTGGAAAAAGGTCTACAACCGTTATGCACCGCTCCTGGATCGCGTTGGCTGTCGGAGTGAGTTGTCCGACCTGATGTGGGAAATGCAGGGCGAATTGGGCACCTCCCATGCCTACGAAGTGGGCGGAGACTATCGTCACGCCCCCCGGGTGCAGCAGGGTAAGCTGGGTGCGGAACTTTCGTGGGACCAGAAGCGTAAGGGCTACCGAATTTCGGCCATCTCCCAGGGTGACTCCTGGAGCGAGCACCGCCACTCTCCCTTGCAGGCACCGGCGGTGAATATCGGCGTGGGTGACGTGATTACCGCCATCAACGGCGTTGCTCTCAGCCCGTCGGTGACGCCGGGGCACGCCCTGGCGAATCTGGGCGGTCAGGAAGTGCTCCTCCGGGTTCAGCCCAAGACCGGTGCCTCCCGTGAGGCCATCGTGACGACCCTTCGCCATGAAGGGGCGCTGCGGTATCGGGAATGGGTCAACGCCAATCGCGAAGAAGTGCACAAGCGCAGCAAGGGCCAGGTGGGCTACATCCACATCCCCAATATGGGTGCTCAGGGCTATGCCGAGTTCCACCGGGGCTGGTTGCCGGAATTGCACTACCCCGCTTTGATTATCGACGTGCGCTACAACGGGGGCGGTCACGTCTCTCAATTGCTGCTCGAAAAACTCGCACGGAAACGGCTGGGTTATGATGTGTCCCGTTGGCACGCGCCCGAGGCCTATCCCCGGGAATCGGTGTTGGGTCCCATGGTGGCCCTGACCAATGAGAATGCCGGTTCCGATGGCGACATATTTTCCCACTGCTTCAAGCGCATGGACTTGGGGCCCCTCATTGGCACCCGGACCTGGGGTGGCGTCATTGGTATCAATCCACGAACCGAACTGGTAGATGGTAGCGTAACCACGCAGCCGGAGTTTTCCTTCTGGTTTGACGACGTGGCCTGGGGCGTGGAGAACTATGGCACCGATCCCGACGTGGAAGTATTTATAGCGCCCCAGGATTATAAGGCGGGACGGGATCCCCAGTTGGCCACCGGCCTGAAGGCCGTGTTGGATCTGATGAAAGCGAATCCGCCGAAGTTGCCGGAATTTCATACACGGCCATCGTTGAAGTTGCCTCGATTGCCCAAAGCATAAAAAATTCGCGGGTACGCCGATGGTGGCCAGGCCCCATCGGCGGCCCGTAGCCTTGTTACATAAAAGCGGCAGGAAGGAGTGACACGATGGAATCGGAACTTCCCTGGAGGCGGGCAACTCTACCCTTGGTGGCGGTCGGCGTAGTTACGGCATTGGGCGTGCAGTTTACGCTGACCACGGGGGTGTTGGAGCATGAATTCACCGTCATCTTCAGCGCCCTCAGTGGACTGATGTTCTATGGACTGGCCGGCACGGTCTATCGTGGTGTGTGTAAGGCCATGCCCCATGGCGAGCGGAGCGAGCAGCTGCAGATGTCCCTGTTTCTGCTCCTGGTGGGTGGACTGGCCATGTCGGCAGTCACCCTGGCCATCATGTACCTCTTCAATTACTTCCGCTACGACTGTTACTTTGGAAAAGGAATGCCCTTCTTCTGGCTCACGTGGACGCCCGTCGTTTTGTTCATGGCGGTGGTGGGCTTGTGGACGGCGTCCCGGGGCTGGGGTTGGATTCGTCGTCCCGTGTTTTACGTTTTTCTGCTGTTGTTGATATCGGCCTATGATTGGATATTAATGGAGCGGGGACTTCGGGTGGTGGATCCTCTCTTTGGCGTCATCCTGGCCTTCGACCAGCGTGCGGCCATGCTGACGCCCCACCTGCATATCTATCAGCGTATTGGGGTGTTGCTGTTTACCGGCACCCTGTGGTGCACCCTGCTCTGGCGAAACCGGAGCGCGAGCGTACCTTTGGAGAGGACGTCTGCACCGACACTTGCCGGGCGCTGGGTCGCCTTTTTGTGGGCGATCTCCCTGCTCTATCTGATTGGCGCGGGCAGTTATGCCGGCCTGGGCCTGGGTTCCGGAAAACTCTACGGTACCCTTTCGGAAACGCGGGCATCAGAACATTTCCAATTCCATTTCGCGCCCCATGGCCAGGCGGCCGCCAATATCGATCAGACCATTCGCCATGCCGAGTGGAACTGGGCACGCTTGACGGCGCTCATGGGTATTGCGCCGACGAAGAAGGTCACCATCCAGCTCACGGAAGATACCGACATGCTCTGGGAATTGTCGGGCATGCGCGCCGCCAACGCCGGGCCCTGGCGCATGATTATCAACGATGACGCAATACGCACCGATACTTTTTTTCATGAATTGGTCCACGCCCTCGATTTGGGCGATGCCCGCAGCGACCCCGCAACGACGACGTCCTGGGATTCCCGTTTGAAGTTGTTGAGACTGGGTGCTGTGCTCGCCTTTTATCGGGGGAGCACCGAAGGAATTGCACAGGCCTACAGTGAAGAATTCGCCATGACCCCCGTTGCCCACCGACAACAGGCTGCCGCTCTGGTGGAGGATAAATTGCCGTCTGCCGTAATCTTTATGGGGCGGGGTGGCTTTCGCACGCTCAACGAATACAATGCCTACAATCTCGCTGGTTCTTTCATGGGCTATCTTGTTTTGACCTATGGAAATGAGGCGATGAATACCTTCCTCGATGATCGGCTGGATTATGAGCGGGCCTTCGGGAAGGATCTGGCCGCATTGGATGAAGGGTGGCGGGAGTTTCTCGCACAAGTTCCCGTTTCTTCTCAAGATGTACTCAGTATGGGGCGTTCTTTTGACCCCAGTGTGTCGAAGGGCTATAAGGAGGAATGCTGTCCGAAACTGGGGAGCCGCACGCCAGACCAGGAAGACCAGGCCTACGAGGACTATCGCCGTGGGCGATTCGATGCGTCCATCGCGGCGTATGAAGCGCTCTTCGATACAACGGGCGATCTGCGATTTCGGGTTCATCAAATCAACGTGCTCCGGGCGAAAGGGGATGCCCGGACGGCCCTCGGGGAAATTGAGGCGTGTCTGTCTGACGATACGTTGTCCGCGACCCGGGTGTTGGAATTCAGCCGATTGAAGCAGGATTGTCTGACCGAGTTGCGTGATTGGGACGCTGTGTATGCTTTGCACGCCCGGTGGGCGGAAATTGAACCCGATGCCGATGGTGAGGCCCTCCGCATGCAGCGCCTGGTGGCCCAGGAGGCCTATCGCGAGCGTATGGCGATTCTGTTGACGGCACGGGATGATTATGAGCGACGTGCGGCGGCGGAATCGCTGAAGAACGAATTTCCTGATGATGAGGATATCGCCTATGTCTATCTGGCGCAGGTTTACGGGCGCATGTGGCCCGCTTGGAATCAGGTGAATATCATGCCAGAAAACCGGAGCAAGCTGGAGCAACTTCTACCTTACCTTTCTTCGAACCCCGACGTGGTCGATAAGGTGGGGCGCAGTCTGGAGCGCTTTATTGACCGTGCAATTTTTGCAAGTGATTTTGATCTTGCGGAGCGGATTGTATCGGTGCTCGCTGCCCACACGAAGGAGCCCATGCGGGCCCACCGGATGGCGGTGTTGTCGGAACGGATTGCCTTTGAGAAGGGCTATGGGTCTGGCGGTGGTCGCGACGAGTCGGAGAAGCTTGCTCAAAGGCGCTAAATTTAATCTGCCGGTAGAGGAATGGCGGTAGACGGATGTACCCGAACCACGGACAAGTCTGCAAGACTTGCCCGTGGGAGACGACAGGTCACTCACGCCCTGCCGCGCAGACGAAACTTTTTCACGGCGTGCCGTCAATGTAGAATAGCCCTCCCGGTTTTCTTTCAGAATTTTCGTTTGGTGATCTTGGAGTCTTGATGCGAAATTTAGTGAGCACGATGTGGTGTGTTGGCCTTTGCGCCATACCAATGTTCCTTCATGGGTGCGGGGCCTCCCCGGTGACTTCCCTGGCACCCGAGTTCCCAACGGAAGAAGAGGCTGTTACGTTCACGGATCCCCTTCCGGAAGCACCCACGGCTATCGCCGATCTGGCTCCGCAGAAGATGGCGTTGCCTGCCTTCGTGAAAGACGAAAGTTGCCGGTCCTGTCACGAGACCCAGTTTGCCGATTGGCTGGGGTCGGACCACGAACGGGCCATGGACCATGCGACCCAGGCTACGGTGCTGGGCGATTTCAATGACGTAACCTTCAATCACTTTGACGAGCAATGGCGTTTTTTCAAAGAGGGCGAATCGTTCAAGGTGGGCTATCGCGCGGGTGCCGGGGAGGAAAAAATCTATACGGTGGAATACACTTTCGGCGTTCGGCCGCTCCAGCAATACCTCGTGCCTTTCCCCGGGGGGCGCTATCAGTGCGTGCCGGTGGCGTGGGATGTGGCGAAGGCCCAGTGGTACCACCTTTATCCCGATGAGCCCATGCGTGAAGGGGATCCCATCCACTGGACGGGGCGCTTGCAGAATTGGAATTACATGTGTGCCGAGTGCCACAGCACGAATGTACAAAAGGGCTTTGACGACACGACCAATACCTTTAAGACCACCTTCAGCGACATTAACGTGGGGTGTCAGTCGTGCCATGGGCCGGGCTCAACCCACGTGGACTGGGCCGCGTCGAAAACACTTTCCGAGGGTGGGGCCTACAACGCCCATGGGTTGGTGGTGGATTTCAAAGCGGGTGACGGGGCCTATCAGGTCGATCAGTGTGCCCGTTGCCATTCCCGTCGTTCCCCCGCCCGGGCGGAAGACAGCCATGAACACCCCTTTCTCGATAATTTTCAGCTCAGCACGCTGCAGGAAGATCTCTATTTTCCCGATGGTCAAATCCATGATGAAGTCTATGTGTACGGCTCCTTCGTGCAAAGTCCCATGTATCACGCGGGCGTCCGTTGCACCGATTGCCATGATCCCCACAAGGCGGATCTGCTGGTGCCGGGCAATGACCTCTGCATCCGCTGCCACCAGAATGTGGCCTTGCCCCAGTTCCCTACGCTGAAGCCCGGCGTCTTTGATGACCCGTCCCACCACTTTCACGAGGCCGGAACGCCGGGGGCAGAATGCGTGAATTGCCACATGCCCACGCGGACCTATATGGGTATCGACGTGCGACGGGACCATAGTTTTCGAATACCCCGTCCTGATCTCAGCGTTGCGTTGGGCACGCCCAATGCCTGCTCCCAGTGTCACACCGACAAAGAGGCCGCCTGGGCCCAGGAAGCCGTTGAAGGTTGGTATGGCAAAAAGACGCCCGAAGAAAACGTTCACTTTGCCACGGTGATCGCGGCGGGCCGTCGGGGCGACCCGGATGCCGAAGAAATGCTGTCGGCCCTGGCGCAAGATGGCGAAACACCGGCGATAGTTCGGGCGACGGCGATGGAGCTCTTGCAAAACTATGGTGGGCCTGGGGCGGCCGGTGCCCTGCTGGCGGGCTTGAAAGATCCGTCGGCCCAGGTGCGTGCCCAGGCGGTGGGGGGGATGGATCGTCTGCCCCCCGAGGCGCGGGGCGAGGTGCTGGGGCCTCTGGTCATGGATTCCATGGCATCGGTCCGGATTAGTGCGGCCCGGTTGCT
This sequence comes from uncultured bacterium, assembly GCA_963977445.1. Taxonomy (GTDB): domain Bacteria; phylum Hydrogenedentota; class Hydrogenedentia; order Hydrogenedentales; family JAEUWI01; genus JAEUWI01. Next base: position 14,946 of record CAXBPH010000017.1, read on the forward strand.
GGTGGGTGCCCCGGGGCTGAATGCCGACGTCAATGATGCCCTGGCGGGTGCGGTGGAAGAATATACGGCCTTGCAACAATCGACCGGCGATCAGCCCGAGTCCCACTTGAATATGGCCTTGCTCTATACTGCGGAGGGGGCACTGGATAAGGCAGAGGCGGCCTATCGAAAGGCGATTGAACGGGATCCCCAATTTATTCCAGCCCGGGTAAATCTGGCGAACCTGCTGAATAGTCAGGGACGTAATCCGGAGGCGGAGCATCTGTTGAATGAGGCCCTCGGGCTGGCACCGCAGGAGGGAGAACTCCACTATTCTATGGGGCTCTTACTGGCGGAGTTGGGTCGCTTGGATGAGGCGCTCGTCTTTATGAAGCGGGCCACGGAGTTGATGCCGGAGCGTGGGCGGGTCTTTTATAACTACGGGCTGTTGCTGCAGCATGGGGAAAAGCGCGCGGCCGCAGAGCAGGCTCTGCTGGAAGCCCACCGTTTATCCCCCGGCGATGGCTCCGTGTTGCAGGCCCTCGTGATCTTCTATAGTCAGGAGGAGCGCTGGGACGCAGCGAAGCCCTTTGCCCAGTCCCTCCTTGCCCTCGAACCCGACAATCCCCAATTGCAGGCGTGGGTGGCGGATATTCTCCGCCGATAATTCAACCGAATCAGCGGCAGTAGACGAAGCCGGGGGTCGGGCCGACCTGGGTGAAATATCCTGGGTCGGGGGTGACCACGGTGACGGTCTCGTGATTTTCCTTGAGTAGTTCCTTTGGCGCGTTTCGGAGAAAGCTCTCCGTGGGGCCCGGCTGGGCAAACCAATTGCTTACTTCTTGCGCCGTTGCGTGATCCGAAAGGCTCGTTTCATACGTAATCATGGTGTGAATGCCTTTCTTTTTCCGTTGTTTTCTATACGTTGTCCTCAATTTATCTGCACTGTATAGAACCAGACTTGTGCCAGAATTGTAAGTGGCGTATTTTCAGGCACTTAAGGATTTTATGGGGTCATTTATACTACAACTGTGTCGCGAGACAGAATCACAAGTGTTCATAGTTGCACAACTAATGTCGGTTTCCTTGGCCGTGAATGCTGGGCGGCGGAGGGGCGACTGCGGGGACCGTTTCCGATTGCCCCGTGTCGCGGTGCATTGGAATCGGGATGTTAGTCAATCGGTAACGGTACCCAGAGACCTCACGGGGTCGCGTATAGCAGACCTTTTGAACCATTTTCCTGTCCTCTGTTACACTCAACGCTTATGCGTGAGCCGCAGGCGTTTTCGGTATTGGTCGAGGATGGCAGACAGCTTTTTTGTGCTCACGTGACGGGTGGCCCCGTGTTGGGCCTGCCAGGGAGATGAATGGGTTTAATGGCTGGTAAGAAATCGTTGGTGGTGCCACGTACGCTCAAGGGGTTTCAGGATTTTCTGCCGGGGGATGCGCTGAAGCGCGCCGGGGTGATCGACAAGATTCGTCAGGTCTTTGAGCTCTATGGCTATTCTCCCGTCGAAACGCCGGCGCTGGAACATCTGGATGTGTTGCTGGGTGCAGGGGGTGAAGAGACGAATAAGGAACTTTTTCAGCTGGAAAGCCCGGAGGAAGAGCCTATTGCCCTCCGCTTTGACCTGACCGTGCCCTTTGCGCGCCTGATGGCCCAGTATCCCGAGCATATCAAGGCCCCCTTTCGCCGTTATGCCATGGGCCCCGTCTGGCGGGCTGATAAACCGGGCCCCGGGCGTTTTCGCCAGTTTACCCAGGTCGATATTGACGCAGCAGGTGCGGCGACGGTGACCGTGGATGGGGAAGTGGTGGCCGTCATGTGTGCCGTGATGGCTGCGCTGGACGTGCCGGATTACCTCGTACTCATTAATAACCGGAAACTGATAGATGCCCTTCTTTCCGACTGCGGTATCGATGAACCGGGCCGTCAGAAGCACGTCCTGCGGGTAATTGATAAGCTTTCGAAGGTGGGCTTGGACAATATTCGCCGCGAATTGGGTGAAGGTCGGGTAGATGATTCCGGTGACCCCATTCCCGGGGTGGGCCTGGCGTCCGAGGTAATTGACCGGGTGCTGACCTTTATTGCCATTGCCGGCAGCGACCGAAACGGGGTGGTGGCGGCCATGGGTGAGGCGCTCTCTGACTCTGCGCTGGCCCAGGAAGCCCTGGCGGAAATGACCGAGCTGGCCGAGGCCCTGGAGGCCCTTGGCGTTTCCGAAGAACATGCCCGTTTTGACCCAAGTCTTGCACGGGGGTTGGATTACTACACCGGCCCGGTTTTTGAGATGATATTGCCCCAGGCCCGTGAATTCGGCACGGTTATGGGCGGTGGGCGCTATAATCAACTGGTGGAACGCTTTATGAAGCAACCCATTCCCTGCACCGGCATGTCGGTGGGGCTCGATCGCCTCTTGGCGGCCCTGAGTCACTTGGGATTGGTGGCGGCGGTGCCTACGGCCGTGCAGGCCTTGGTGGTGACCATGGGGAACGTGCCCAAAGCAGAAACCCTGAAGGTGGCGCAGGAATTGCGCGCCGCCGGAATTCGCACCGAAACCTTCTTTGCAAGCAAGAAAAAGATGCAGATGGGGAACCAACTGAGCCACGCGGACCATTATGGTATACCGGTGGCCGTGATCATTGGTGAAGACGAAATTGCCCAGGGGGTGGTGTCGGTGAAAGATCTCGACGAGGGTAAATCGGCCCGGGAAGACATCGATGATCGGGATGCCTATCGTGAGGCGGGCAAGACGGGGCAGGTGACCGTGGCTCGCGATAAGATGGTGGAGACGGTGTTGGCCTGCCTGGCGTGATGGGGTGCCTGGAGCGTCTTCGGACGCGGGTGGGAAAATTAATACCCTGATGTGATATTGTTTTTGCTATTCGTACTTTTCTCTTTGCCTGTTAAGAAAAGGGTTGCGGTACGGATGCTTAGGGTATATGCTATCTAGACTTATGACAGATATTCACCTCTTTGGGAACATAGGGGTATTTGGGTGCGTGCCCGATTTGACTGAAAACGAATTCGGGTAGCTGTGTGGCTGGTTGCATTCACGCGAAATTGATTAACCTGACAACGAAGTAAGGTATAACGATGCGTAAATTCCACGGTGGTATGATTTGGCAGGCGTGGGGGGCTCCGATTGCCCGGGTGTTCATGCTTCTCACAAGTTTTGGCTTGTTTCTTAGTGCAGCTCATGGCGAGGTGTATGTTGTTGACTTCAACAACAATATCTGCACCAACAGATACGATTGCGGTGACGACCACGATGCCCAGCCGGGCGACGGTGTCGCCGAGCGTATCCTGGGCGGTGGTCAGACCACCTTTCGCTCGGCCATTGAAGAGTCCAATGAACTCGAGGGCCATGACTATATCATGCTGCCCAGTTTCGAGTTTTTCCTCCGGGTGGATCTGCCCCCCCTGACCGATCCCGCAGGCGTGACAATCATGTCCATGCAGGATGAGCAATATATCCTTGACGGCACCGCCTTCGCACAGCGTCTGCGCGAGTACCGGGACCTGCTCGAGGAAAAATTTGATGATATAGACCTTGACGACAGCGACACGCTAACTTTCGGAGAAACCGGCAATCTATTGCTTCGCGATGTGCGCAATATCATCCACAGCCAGGACGGAATGAGCCAGGCTGACTTTGATTATATGGATGCCAATAGCAATGGTATCCTTACCCACACCGAACTCGAAGAATTTCGTGGAGCCGGTAGCGGAATTACCATCGCCTCGCCGAATAACAACATTCTCGACGTTACAATTGTAAACTTCTATGGCCGGGGCATTATTGTTGATGGCGAAGACGCCGACGATAACGTTATTCAGGGCTGTAATATCGGCGTCTGGGGTACCGATGCGCAAGATCGGTCAAACGCACGTCGCGTTAGCGAAGACGCGTTTGAGGATGCAGACCTTGACAAGAACAACTTATTGAGCCTCATTGAGGCTCAGAGAGCGATTCCCGGGTTGACACAGGCAGCCTTCAATCGCCTGGATGAAGACAGAAGTGGCTCATTGACTCTTGCCGAGGTTAACGGAATAGCGGCACTCGTCGATACGGAATTGGCGATATTCATCCAAGACCAATTTGAACAGTTAGATCTCGACAACTCCAACTCTGTTTCCTTTGAGGAGCTTACCGCCGAACTTCCTGACATACCGCAATCCCAATTCAGCAGAATGGATCGCAACAACAGCGGGGTCCTGACGTTTGACGAACTGGACACGGTCATCGCGGATGGCGATATTTTTGGCGTAACCGGCACACTCAACCGCAACCGACAGCACGGTATCGTCGTGTCAGGTGGCGCGGACAATACTATCATCGGTGGCGCGGGCGAAGGCGAAGGAAACACCATCGCGGGCAATGGCTCGAACGATCTCTTTGAGATTCTCGACGTTGATGACAATGTCGTGGGATACAGTGCGCTGGACTTTGGTCACGGTATTCTGGTTTCGGGTGCAGGAACGACCAACACGAAAATCTACGGTAATTTTGTCGGCACCAATGTAAACGGGCGTGATCCAGTAGGCAATGGTTATTCCGGGATTGTCGTCGAAAATGGAGCAACCGACACGTCGATTGGTGGGGTGTTGCCAGGAGAAGGCAACGTTATCGACCACAACGGTGCTGCCATAGCTTGTCCGACCAATTGTGCTAACGGCAGCCCGTCTTACTACGGTCGTGGCGTGATGATTTCAGGAGGTACGGCCACTAACAATGTGGTCCTGGGTAACGCCATATCGAGCAATGCAACATACGGCGTCTATCTTCTTTCCGCAGATGGTGTCCAAATTGGCGGTGAACTCGAAGGTGCGGGCAATACGATAACGAAACACTTTGCAAGTAACCTGGGGGGCGGGAATATCGCAGTCTTTGGTGGGACCAATATCACCATTGCAGATAATATTTCTACCAACAGTACCAATGGACTCATCCTGGAGGGTGGAGCCAACATCTTCGTGGGCACTCCCGGATTCGGAAACGTGTTCTCTAGCTGTACCGTGGGAACATCGATATCGTCGTCAACCAACGTGTTCTATTACAGTAATCTTGTCGGTCCCGATGAGACGGGTACCCTCGCGCGGGCCAACAGTTATTCCGGCATCTATATACGAGGTGGTCTGTCAAACGTCCGCATCGGTGGTGCGGGCGCGGGAGAAGGAAATGTGATTTCCGGCAATATCAACGATGGCATCGTAATCTACGATATCGATGCTGGAGCGGGTGCCACACCGGATCTCTTCATCCAGGGCAATCGAATCGGAACAAACGCTGCCGGTACAGCCGCGTTGCCCAATAAGGTGATGGGTATTCTGGTCGGCCCCGATACCCGTAAAATTCTTATCGGCGGAACCGGCGCGGGAGAAGGTAATGTAATTTCCGGTAACAGTCGCGACGGTATCCGTGTCGCCCGTCGCTTAGACACGAACGAGACGCCGGATAATATTTCCATCTTCGGCAATGTTATCGGTCTGAATGCGGCAATGACAGCTCCGATACCGAACGCACTTAGCGGCGTCACCCTCCTCCAGGTCGATGAAGATGTGCGACTCGGCGGGCTTAATGCTGGCGAAGCAAACGTGATTGCCGGTAATACGGAGCACGGTGTACGGGTCAAAGGTGGCGTGCCCACGGATATCACCACCTTCTCAACGATTCGCGGAAATTCGATCTATGGCAACGGCATGCGGGGCATCGGCCTCGAAGAAGGCGGCAATGGCGACATAGAAAAGCCTGTCATTCTGGGCGTAAGTCCCCTCAACGGTACGGCTCCTGCCGATAGCATTGTGGATGTCTATGCAGATACCGCTGATGAAGGCCGCTACTATCTGGGTGCGGCGGTTGCCGACGGGGCAGGCGTCTTTACGCTGATGGTTCCGTTGGAAAATGTACAGGCCAACAATTTGACGGCGACGGCCACCAATGCGACGACAGGAAGTACTTCTGAGTTTTCCGATCCGTTGACGCTGGTTCCGCCGAGTATCGCTACGCCGCCTAATGGGCTAGCCGTGGTTGAGGGTGAGCCCTTCGGCCTTAGTGTGAGCGCCACGGGAACGTCGCCCATTACGTATCAATGGCAGTTCCTTCTCGATGGCGACAGTGAATATCTGGACGTGCCTGACGTAGCACCCTTCTCCGGCGCACAGACCAATACCCTGCTGTCGGCTGGTGCGCGCATATCGGATCAAGCGAAGTACCGCTGCGTTGCGACCAACTTGCTCGGCGATATCGAAAGCGCTTCGGCCACGGTGACCGTAGTTCCGCTATCGACCGACTTCGTTGCAGTCTCCCCAACGGCGACGGACAACGCGCCTCTTGATGGCACGGATGGCGATACGCAATCTATGGCCCACCTCACCGCAGACCCGGGTGAAGACGGTGTTATTTCTCTCCGTGAAGCCATCACGGCTGCAAACAACCATGCAGGCGCAGACACCATAACCTTTACGACTGCCGGCACGGTTATGCTCGCAGCAGAACTTCCCGCACTCGAAGATGCAACTGGTGGTACTACTATCGACGGTGCTGGCGAAATTGTATTGGACGGTGATGACCTTTCCGGCAGCGAGTCGGGCCTGCTCATTACTTCTGCCGCCAACGTGCTGAAAGGCCTGAGTGTCGTCAATATGCCGGCAAACGGTATTGATATCTCTGGGGCCGACGCTACGTCCAACGTTATCACCGCATGTTTCCTTGGTGTTGACGGGGCAAACGGCGCCAACGGTGTTGAAATCCGGGATGGTGCCAGTGATAACACTGTCGGTGGTGTCATGGCGGGCGAAGGCAACATTATCTCCGGCAATACGGAAAGCGGTGTTGCGCTCGCAGGCGAGAATACGACCGGCAACCTGGTACTCGGTAACTTTATCGGAACCGATGCGACGGGCGACGTATCTGAGGCCAACGGCACACACGGTGTGTTGATAGAGGATATGGCGTCGGAAAATGAGGTCGGTGGTGATGAAGCTGGCGAAGGCAATACCATCGCCTTCAACACCGGCTCTGGTGTCTACATCGTGGATGCTGGCACGACCGGCAATACGGTTTCCGGAAACGATATACTGGATAATACGATCAACGGCGTTGCCGTCCTGGATGGCGCGACCGACACGTTCATCGGTGGTCTCACCGAAAATACGGGCAACCGCATTGAAGGTAATGGAGTAGGTGTACTTTTCGATGGTGCCGCCACTTTGGGCAACACCATTCGAGGAAACAGCATTACAGCAAACGTTGGTGATGGCATTGTTCTTACCAACGGTGCCAATGAGGCAATTGCGTCGCCGGAAATTGCGGCGATCGGTTCCGTTATCGGCACGGCACCAGCAAACAGTACGGTCGAAATTTTCGTTGACTCCAGCGATGAAGGTGACCAACTGATTGCAACCATCGTCGTCGGTGGCGACGGAAATTTTGAGAGCAGCGTTGATGTAGAGCCATTCTTTGGTTCCAACATAACGGCCACGGCGACCGATGGAGCCGGAAATACTTCCGCCTTCAGCGCGCCTTTCGTACTCGATTTTACCCCGCCCGTGCTCAGCTTGATCGGCGCGATGGAGATTGTTGTGGAGTGTGGTTCCGGCACCTACGTGGATGCCGGCGCGACCGCCCTGGACAATGTCGATGGCGATATCACGAGTGAGATTGTCGTCACCATCATGCAAGGCGCTACCGTCATCGCTGAAATTGACGGTACCGCGACGGGCACCTACACGATTACCTATGAAGTCTCCGACGCAGTCGGTCTTGCGGCCGACCCCATCACCCGCACGGTGACGGTGGCAGACTCAACGGCACCGACCATCACACTTACCGGTGCCAGTTCGACGATCGTCGAATGCAGCACGGAATACGTAGATGCTGGCGCGACGGCCACCGACGGCTGTGACGGCGATTTGGCCGTAGTGGTGAACAACCTGGTAGATACCAGCCAGCCTGGTGTATACACGGTCACCTACAGCACGACGGACGGCAGCGGAAACGCCGCCGTAAACGTAGTGCGCACGGTTACGGTCCGCGATACCAGCGTTCCGACCCTCACCTTGCTGGGTGACGCCATGCTTACGTTGGAGTGCAGCACAGAACTTGTCTACGAAGATGCGGGCGCAACTATCACAGACAGCTGCGATGCCGAGCCCACCTTGGCCGTGACCAACCCGGTTAACCCCGGCAAGGTTGGCACCTACACCATTCGTTACAACGGCACCGATGCCTCGGGCAATGCCGCGAATCAGATCATTCGGATTGTCGAAGTGGTGGATACCACGGCTCCGGTAATCACCCTCAATGGTAACGCCGAAGTTGACGTTACGTGTGGTAGCGTCTACGGTGAAGAAGACGCTACGGCTGAGGACGATTGCGGTGGTACATTGGCCGTGACCATTTCCGGCTCGGTCGACACGGGAAATCCGGGGGAATATATTCTGACCTACACGGCCGTTGACGTTGAAGGCAATGCAGCGACCCCGGTGACGCGTACAGTACGTGTGGCTGACAGCGGCTTGCCAACGATTCAGTTGATTGGTTCGGCCTCGGTTAGCGTAGCCTGCAACAGTGTCTACGAAGAACTGGGTGCAACCGCGAGCGACACATGCAGTAATGACATATCCGATTCACTGGTAATCTCTGGCAGCGTTGACACAGAATCAGCGGGTGACTACGTCATCAACTATGACGTGACCGACAGCCTGGGTAATGTAGCCACACGGGTAAGCCGCACCGTTACGGTCACGGCTTGTCCCGAGCCTTGTGACATACAGTGTGAAAATGATCCCGGTGACAAGATAGATGCCGACGGTGACGGACTTTCCGCCTGTGTCGAAGCCTGCCTTGGCACCAGTGACAACGAGATCGATTCTGATGCCGACGGCGTTCCAGACGGGGTAGAAGCAACGACGGGAACGGATCCGGCAAATGCGGATTCGGACCTCGACCTCGACGGTGATGGTTTGAGTGCACTGGAAGAGTTTGTCTTCAGTTCGGACCCGTTGAATGCGGATAGTCCGGCACAGTCCTTCTTCATCGCATCGAACGGCGCGAATTCAGTAAACGGCGGTTCTGCGGGAACACCGTGGAACTCCATCAGCTTTGCTCTTTCGCAAGTCACGCCAACGGCCAACAGCCCGGTACGTCTCATTGTTGGGCCGGGTAACTATGCCGAAGATGTGGAGCTTAAGTCCTGGGTCACCCTGGTGGGTGCGACGGGCAGCCTGCCCCGCATTGAAGGTACGGTGTTTGGCGCAAATAACAGTACACTGGATAACGTGGAAATCGCGGCCTTCAGCAGCGACGACGTCATGTTGGTCATGGATAATGTCAAGATGAACGTGCTGAACGTGGTGTTCCGTGGTTCCGCGGCACGACCGGCTGCTGGCGCACTCGTAGATGGTGCAGCGAGTGCGGCGTCCGTCTTCGACGGTTGCCTGTTTGACAGTTTGTCTGTTGGCGTAGACGTGGGCGGTGCGTTGCCGATGATTCGTCGGTGCACCTTCATGAACACGAGTATTGCCGGCGTATTTGTTCGCTCGACGGCGAGTATCACCGGTGGTGTATCGCTGGGCCGAGTTAATGATGCGGGTACCGGTTCAAATTTGTTTGCTGGTATCGACGAAGGTCGTGCGATTATCAATGAGCTGGTGTCCCTCCTTACTGCCGAGCAGAATGAATGGGGCACGACGGACCTCGTTGCCATTGGAGACACGCTGGTATCCGGTCTGGTGGACTTCGATCCGGTGCTTGCTTCCGGTGCAGCGTCTGATACCGCCAGCCTCTATATAACCGTTTGGACGGCCACAAGTCAGGCACGGATTTCCACCGCGAGTGTGACCGTGAGCGGTGCCGGCACCAATACGACGGTAACCAGTAATAGCAATGGCGTGTATGCCCTTCCGGTGCTTCGCAGCGGAACCTATAGCATCACCGTCGCTGCCCTTGGTTTCGAAGATAAGAGCACGACCGTTACGCTTACCGCGGAACAGTTGGGCTCGAAGACGGTAGCCCTTACCGGACTCGTCGAAAAGGGTGGTGGTCCCAGCTGTGCACCGGGCGTATCGGGCACGGGCCTGTGGAGCGATCTACTGCTCGCGGTGCTGCTGCTCGTCGGGCTTACCTGCGGACGTGAGATTGTCGGCAAGTTGGGCAAGATTGCCCGCCACTAATTTGTAAAAATTCGTCCTATCGGGCGGAACGGGTTGTATATATAACCCGTTCCGCCCATTTTGTTTATGTAGGCTGCGATTCGCCGCCCCGCCCGTCCACGTGACGCTTTCGGTGTTCGTTGTCAGGGTATGTGTGTCTCTTGCATTTTCAGATTTTGGTGTATAATCGTAAGAGGGAATGTGGGAATCGACGCAGGGCGATTCCTTTGGTGATGTAAAGTCAGTTCGAAATTGAGGAACCGTGCCAACTCGTGTGGCACAGAAGGCGGGATCACAAATGAAGCTCATCTTGCGTAATACGCATGTTGCCATGGTACTTCTGGTTTGCTTTTTTACGGCCATGGACAGCCACGGAGCCCAGAAAGGTATCACCATCATCGAAGTGACAACCACCGCTGATGTGGTAGACGGTGATGTAAGCTCCATTGCTGCCTTGCAGGGAACTCCGGGCAACGACGGAAGTATTTCGCTCCGTGAAGCCATAACAGCGAGCAACAATACGGTGGGAGAGGAAACAATTACTTTTTCCACGCTCGGCGAGTACCTTGTAGAGACGGCCCTTCCAGAAATGGGACTCTCTTCGGGAGGCACGACCATCGACGGCGGTGGCCGCCTTATCCTGGTCAACGGCACGGGCGACCCGGCAGTCGATGGCTTTCTCATCACAACGGGAAGCAATACGATTTCCGGTGTGACCATTCGTGGTTTTCAGGCGGCAATTCGCCTATCCGGGCCCGACGCAATCGGAAATTTGATCACCGGAAGCATTCTGGGAAATCTGGATGTCAAAAAGGATACTAAGGGGGCAGTGAACCTGTTCAATCAGTATGGCGTGGCCATCGATACCGGGGCATCTTTCAACGTAGTTGGCGGGCAACTCACTGAAGAACGGAATGTGATATCGCGAAACCTCGTCGCGGGTATTCTTGTTGCAGGAATGTGTGACGGGAACACTATCCGTGGAAACTTCATCGGTACCAACGTCGCAGGGGACGCGGCCATTCCGAACGTGGTGGGCGTCCTCGTGGATGGGGCCAGCAATACCGTCGTGGGCAGCAATACCGGCGCGGGCGGAAATTTGTTGTCTGGCAACTCAAGCGCGGGCATCGAGATTAAAGGCAATGCCACGGGGACGAAAATAGAAGGCAATACCATCGGACTCGCCCTCAACGCGACCGCATCCCTTCCCAACGGCCAGGGCATCTATATTGACGGAACGGGGGGAGCCAACGGTACCACCATCGGATCCACCGTGTTCTTCGGTCGCAACGTTATCGCGGGCAACCTGAATGAAGGTATCGTGCTCCTGGCGACGTCAGGCAACTCGATCTTCAATAATTACATCGGTCTGGATTTTAATTTTGGAAATGAAACCCCCAACGGTGCTTCGGGGATTGTGATTCTCGGTGGCGCCAGCAACAACCTGATCGGCAACGGGAACTTTTCGGGGCGCAACACGATAGCCTATAACGGCGGCGATGGAATACGGATTGATGGAGGCGCCACGCTCGCCAACGCAATCCAGAGCAACTCTTTGTTCGATAACGTTGGTCTCGGTATTCGCCTGGACAATGGTGCCAATGGCGGAATCGCGCCTCCATCGATTGATAAGCTCCTTTCCGGCCAGGCAATTACGGGGCAGACCGTACCCAACGGCTCGGTGGAAATTTTTACGGGTACGGACGAAGAAGGCGAAACTTTGTTTGAGCGGGTCGTGGCAGATCCCAATGGCGGGTTCACGACGATCAGAACGTTGTTCAATAGCGATACGGAGATGTTGACGGCAACGGTAACAGACACTTCCCTGAACACGTCGGCCTTCAGTGCGCCCCTGTTTACCCCCATTTTCTTTACGGGCGACCCGCAACAACTTTTTGTACTGATTCTGGATGGTGATGCGGATGGCGATGGTCAATTGGACCCGTCCGAATTCTTACGGGCGACCGGGCGTGATATGGCGACCTTTAATTCAGCTGATTTGGACTCCAATGGCCTTGTGACCTATTACGAGCTGCTCGAGCTCTCCCTACGTGAAAACGACGTATCAACCGTCACGGTCGATACCCTTAGCGATGTTGTTGACGCCCCCAGCACGAGCTCTACCGGCACCCTGATTAATGCGCCGGGTAATGACGGAAAGATTTCATTGCGGGAAGCGCTCGAAGCGATTCAGATGGCGAGTAATGTAAAAATCGATGTTGCTGTGACGGGTACCATACTTCTCGATAGTGCCTTGCCACCGATTGCTGCTCCTGGCAATCGAATCTATATACGGGGCAATGGAGGCGTAGTGATCGACGGAACGAATCTGAGCAATGGAGAAAGCGGATTTACGATCATGGCGACCAATATCATGATCGAAGGGTTCCAGTTGATAAACTTTCCGGGATCGGGTGTGCTCTTGAGTGGTTTGGATGCGCAAGAATGTGAAATCTTTTCCAGCCAAATTGGAACGGATGGCAGCAGCGCCAAGGGCAACGACGGGGCCGGCATCAAAATTGAAGATGGTGCACAGTCCAACGTGGTGGGCGGTCCCTTTGGCGACCTGAAGAATATCATTTCCGGTAACGCCATAGGAATCCATATAGACGGATCCACCTCCAATGGCAATGTGATTTACAACAACCTGATCGGCGTCGCCGGGTCCGGTATGACAGCGATACCCAATACCTCGGATGGCATCAAAATCAGCGGCGGCTCGTCGGGCAATTTACTTCTGGGGGTCCAGTCCGATGGCCTGGGATTGCTGATATCTGGTAACGGTAACGGCACCGGCGATGGAGGTGTTTCCATTGGCGGTAATTCTACCAACACCATCCTACTCGGGTGTGCCATTGGCCTGAACGCGAACGGGGAGCCGAATCTTGGTAACAATCCCCATGGTATCCGACTTTTCGACGGTGCCAGCAGAACGATTGTGGGTATCTTCGGGACGGAACCTCCAATCGCAATCGGCAATAGTGACGTCAAAGGGGTCTATTCCACGCTGAAAAATTCAAAAGGGCAATTCAATCCCGCAGGCCTGTATCAGCTAAATACGATTGGCGGTAACGTAGGTGACGGTGTTCAAATCGACGGCGCCTTGACGGTCGGGAACAGGCTCTTGGGCAATTCGATCGCTCACAATGGCGGAAACGCGGTGCGCCTCTTGAATGGAGCCAATGGGGGCATTTCTCCTCCCGTCATTACCGAGGTCACCCCTACGATGGTATCGGGGCAGTCGCTGCCAAACAGCATGATATTGCTCTATGGCGATGACGAAGACGAAGCCGAATTCCCGTTGCTTTCGACATTCGCCGATTCAGACGGAATCTGGCGGGTAGCGTTTTCCAAGGGTTCTCCCCCGTCGTTTTTAAATTACACCGCATTGCAGTTGGACGGAGAATTGGGTAACACATCAGCACTAAGTGCGGCTGTGCCGGTCGGTTCCGTCGGTGGTGAGGGTGAAGGTGAGGGCGAAGGGGAATGCACGGATACGGAAACCGATTCGGATGGGGATGGTGCTTCCGATTGTGAAGAGATGGCGTCGGGCACGGATCCCAACAAACCCGATAGCGATAACGATGGGATGGCCGATGGTTTTGAAATCCGCTTTGGTTTGAACCCACTCTCTCCCATGGAAAGTCCAGACACCTTCCTCGATTTGGATGGCGACGGCCTGAGCAACCTGGAAGAATTCTTCGGAAATACCAATCCCGCTGATCCTGCCGATCCGGGCATGGCGTTGTATGTAAATCAGGAAACGGGTATGGACCTGTCGACCAATGGCGGCGTGGACAATCCCATTCGTACGCTCGACTTCGCGCTGGACCTTGCTGCGGCGGCCGAAGGTGGCGTGAAACGCATCCTGCTTGCGGCGGGCACCTACATGGGCAATGTGGCCCTGGTCGCCAATGTAACCGTCATCGGACCTGCCTTCAACGGCGAAAAGGGACCGGTAGCAACGGCCGTGATTGTCGGCTCCGTGATGGGTGCTGACAATGCCACCTTGTCTGATGTGGACATAGTGACCTCGGCGAACGTGGGCACCTTGTTGAACCTCAGCAGTAGTGGCATGGTTGCCCGACGGGTGCGATTCTTCGGCGATTCGAATAATCGTGGTGCCACCGGCATCCTCGCGCAGGGTAGCTCGGCGGCTTCGGGGGTGGTCGACAGTTGTGACTTCGTCGATCTTGGTATCGGCATCGATATCACCGGTGGCGTTCCGACCATTCGCAAATCGATTTTTATCGATCCATCGGTGGCGGGTATCTACGTCCGTTCGACCGCCACGGTAGATGGAACGAGTGGCCTGAGCGCCTCTACCGATGCAACGAGCGGGTTCAATACCTTCACGTTTACGGCAGAGGGCGGGATAGCAGCAGAAGACCGTGCGGCCGTCGTAAACGAGACGGGCGATGCATTGCGGATGGAAAATAACGACTGGGGCACCGACGACGATGGGGAAGTCGATGCCCTCATCTCGGGCGCGGCTGATTTCCTGCCTAAGCTGGTCAAGGGATCAGCCATCCTCGCTTCGAGTCTGTTTTGCACGCTCTTTGATGATGGCGATCAGAAACGTCTGACCACCGCTTCCGTAACGCTCCAGGGCAGCGGATTTGGTCCAATGTCGGACAATGAGTTGGGCGTCTATGCCTTCCCGGCGGTATTGGCGGGCGGCTACGATGTGCTTTGTGAGTCCAACGGCTATTCCAACGCGAATGTTGGTGTAGACGTAGGCGCAGGTCAGATTAAATCCGTGGTCGTGCCCATGGGTCAGCAGCTTGGCGGTGAAGGGGAAGGCGAGGGCGAAGGTGAGGGTGAAGGAGAAGGCGAAGGACCCAAAGAGCCTGGCATGGTTTGCGCACCGACGTCGCCAACGGGCTCCAGTCTCTGGAGTGATCTTCTTCTCATGGCGGGTGTGCTGTCGCTACTCGTGATGGTGGGACGACGTTCTGCGCGGATGTCTTCGTAATCTGAGCGTCCACTAGTTTATGGTAAGCAGGCTGTAGCCGCCTTTCGGTGGCTACAGCTTTTTTTGTTTTGAAGGGGCCGTGACGGCGAGTCCCACGAAGGCGACCAACGCTACCCAACCTGCAATCTGGAGAACGGCGCGTACGTCATTGTGAGCCTCCCCCACGGTAGCCAGGGACCACAAGGTGAGAGAGAAGGCGAGTCTCCCTGCGAGGCTCTCGAGAGAGAGGTAGGTAGCGCGATGATCTTCACCAATGAGGGGGTTGACGGCCGCGTTGCGGGGGGCGGTCATGATGGCACGGGGGCAACTCCGCAACAGGATAAGCACCGCGACCACTGGATGCACAAATAAAGCCATGGCTGCGATGATGAGCGCCTGGAGGGCCGTGCCGAAGAGCAGGGTCGGCACCAAACCCCACCGATCGCGGAGGGCGATGCTTTTTCCGGCGACTTGGGCAGCCAGGAGCATGGTGATAAGGGTAACAACGCCCGAAACGAGGGGCGTGGTGCCGACATGCTCTTGCAGGAGTTCATCGAGGTAGGGCTGGTAGAATTCGTAGGGGATATGGTTCAAAACGATCATGATTACACCGTAGGCGGCAAGCCACCGCAAGGGAGGCTGGCGGAGCTCCCCGAGCGCCCGCCCGATTCGTCTCAAAAAGGCGGTGGCATTCATGACGCCTTCACCCGTTCGTATGTGGGGCTCCACGAGGCGCATGGCGGCGGCCAGGGCGACCAGGGCACCCAACAGGGAGAGGCCATAGGCATAGCGGAGACTTATGGTGGCCACGAGACCACCGGCCAGCGCGGCCCCTCCACTTCCCAGGAAGGTGAGTCGGGCTACACGCGCTTCCCGTTGGTCATATTCTTCGATTCGACCCAACCGCGTGAGGGAGTCAAAGTGCAGGGCCGTATTGGTCCCGGAATTGAAGGCCATCCCGATAGCAAGACAGGCCTGCCCGATTGCAAAATAGACAAAGGCGTTACCAAAGAAGAAGAAGGCATGGGCTACCGCAATACTGGTGGCAGCGATGATGAGGGTAATGCGCCGACCGATGGCGTCGGAGAAATATCCCGACGGGACCTCACTCAAGACCACGACAAAATAATAGAGGGCCTCCAGGCGCAAGACCTGGGCCATGCTAAGCTGGGATTGGAAATACAGGAAGAATACCGGCAACCAGAAGTGGGCGGCAAAGGCCGTGGCGTAGACGGGGTAGAGTCTGAGGTTGCGTTCCATAATGCGATGTAGTGCACCTTCCTTGTTGGTCTTCAGGGTCACGATAGCACAGTTTTCTACCGGGTAAAAATACGTCCCCATCCAGGATTGGACTTGGTCCACGAAGCGCAGTTATGCTTAGAGGCCGCCAGAGGCGGTTAAATTTTCAGCGACATACCAATCGGGAGCAACGACAATGCGAACAGCAAATCCAGCACTGAATGACAACACGTTCCGCGAGGTGCGCGGCGCCGACTACAGTGGCCAGAGTATGACCCTGGAGGGTACGGTAAATAAGACCGGTATCTTGCTCATGTTGATCGTTGCCAGTGCGGCGTTTACCTGGCAGCAGTATATGGCCGGTTCAGCAATGGTCAACTATTGGATGATCGGTGGCCTCATTGGTGGCCTGGTTATGGCGCTGATAACCTCCTTCAACCCGAAGGGGGCCATGTATACCGCACCCATTTATGCCCTGCTGGAAGGGCTGTTTCTGGGTGGCTTTTCTGCCTTTGCGCAGTCCCAGGTGGAACTCAGGACGGGCGTGTCGTCGCCCATCGTGATACAGGCCGTAGGACTCACCTTTGGCGTTTTATTGTCGTTGCTGTTTATCTATCGACTGGGGATTATCAAGGCGACGGAGAATTTTAAGCTCGGTGTAGCCGCAGCTACCGGTGGTATCTTCGTGCTCTATATGGTTTCGATGGTGATGGGGTTTTTCGGGGTCAGCATTCCGTTTATTCACGGTGGTGGCATGATTGGTATCGGATTCAGTCTATTCGTCGTGGTAATCGCGTCGCTTAATCTGGTGCTTGATTTCGATTTCATCGAGAACGGTGCGGAATCGGGTGCGCCAAAGTATATGGAATGGTACGCCGCCTTTGGTCTGGTGGTGACCTTGGTATGGCTCTACATTGAGATTCTGCGTTTGTTGATGAAGCTGAACAGCCGCAACTGAATCCCCGTTTCGACGTAATTGCTTTCGGCGAAAGGCCCGGTTTGCGGCCTTTCGCCGAATTTTTTTCAGGCGTCGATTGCGGGTTCTTTCGACGCCATGCTACACTGCCGAGGCAGGGTAAAAATCAGGAATCCGTCCATAGTATCGGTGATCGAAATGCTTCGACTGTTGGCGACATTCCCTGATCGGGTTGTGTGCCCCCCCTTTCATAGTTTGTATGCATATTCGGAGAAATCGACATGGCACCAGAGATGCTCTTTGTCATCGGGGCACCTCGATCCGGCACCACCATGCTGGAGCACATGTTAAGTGCCCATGACGCGATTGAAGGGGGGCCGGAGCCCCATCTGTTGACGCCCCTGGCCCATCTGGGTGTATGGGACATGGTGGACAAAGCGCCCTACGACCATGTCCTTGCTGCTGAATCACAGAAGCTCTTTGTGTCGAAACTTCCCAATGGCAAAGCGGATTATTGGGCGGCCTGCCGCGCCTACTGCGATGTGCTCTATGGGGCGTTTATGACGGGACGGTCGGGGCGCCTCTGTCTCGACAAGACGCCCGCCTACGCGTTGGTCCTGCCGTTTATGATGCGGGTGTTTCCTGACGCCCGTTACGTGGTACTTACCCGCCATCCACTGGCGATGTTTTCCTCCTTCGCCAATTCTTTTTTTGATGGCGATTACGAAGCGGCCCATCGCTACAACCCCGTGCTGGAGCGTTACATCCCCGCAATGGCGACTTTTCTGCGGCAGACCGATGTGCCCTTCATTCACGTGCGCTATGAGGACCTGGTGGCGTCGCCCGAATTGGAATTTGAGAAGATTTGCACCTTCATCGGTGTTTCCAACGATGGGGACGCGGTGAATTATGGCGAAAAATCGGGTGGGGCCGTAGCGGAAGGCCTCGGTGATCCGCTGGGAGTCCAGCAGCATACCCGTCCGTCTACCGCATCTCTCGATAAGTGGGTCGGTGAGCTTGCCCACGATGAAGGGAAGCGTTCGTTGATGGAATCCATGATTGCGAAACTCGATCCCGCTGATCTCGCGGTGTTGGGCTATCCGACGGAACAGCTCTGGGATGGGTTGGCCGCGGGCGCTTCACTCAATCCTCCCCGCCGCCCCCGACTCAGTCGCTATCGACTACAACGTCGGGCGATCCTGGTGTTGCGTGGGCGAGCCCAACGCCACCCCGGTTTTCGGGCATTGCTGAAGAAAATTCGCCTCGCGTGCGATGTGTTGACGCGCGAGTAGGCGGGGGGTCGGTTTATTGCCGGCGCTTCGCAGCGAGCGTGGTGCAGAAGATTAGTGAAACGGATCAGAGACCGTTCGAAACGACATAGATGCAGGAGCAAGGGTAATCATGGAATTAACGTGGCAGTCGGTAAAAGCGATCATCAAAGAAGTTCTGGAAGAGGAAATGGGCGCGGGGCGTCACGAGATCGCGTCGAAATACAGCGGTGGTACATTGTTACTCCAGCCGGCCGATTCGGATATGCAGGCGAAAGAGATTCCCATCGATGTCTTCTTCAAAAAGATTACCTCCGTGCGTGAAAAGCTCCGTGTGCTGGAGCAGAAGATCAACAATCACAAAAATCTTTCGGAGGTGGAAAAGGCGGACTTGCAGCGTTTCATTACGAAGAGTTACGGCAGTCTAACCACCTTCAATGTCCTGTTTAAGCATGACGACGAACGCTTCGTTGGCTCAAAAGAGGTTTGAGCGCTGGCCCGGCCCGTGCAGCAGTCCGACGTTCCTGGTGTTACTGAAGACACCGACCTCATTAGGATTGACAGGTCAGGCTGGATTGGTGATCATGACGAAAGAGCCGACCCATGGTGTGTTCATACGGCCAATAGCCACCGACGGTGTCGAGGAGTCCCATGCAGGTTTGTCCGACGTACATAGCCATTCCCATCTCCCGGCGATGGGGGAGGTTGCACACCTGGCGATTGCTGGGGCTCGCGATGTGGGTCTGGAGTGTGGGCACGATTGCCTCGGGGGCGCCGTCGGAGGGTCGATTTCCCTGGCTGACGTTTGAGCCCGAGACGTCCGTGGCAAGTCTTGGCGTGGTCTACGATGTCTGGGTGTCCACCCTGTTGCTGTTCCTCGTCCTGCTTTGCTGGGATCTCTATCGTTGGCGGGGTATATTTCGCAGGGAGCGCACTGCTGCCATGGGTGCCAATCCCATGGAGGATGAATACCAAAGGTCACTGTTTGAGAAGCTGCCCGTGGGTCTGGCGTTGTGTCGACTAAACGGGGAACTGGTCTACGTCAACGAGGCATTTTCCAAACTGCTCGGGCGGACGACCCGCGAGGTCTTGCAGCTGACCTATTGGGACATTACCCCTGAGTCCTATGCCGCATCCGAGGCGGCCTTACTGCAAGAAACCCGCGAATCAGGTCGCTACAGGCCCTACGAGAAAGAGTACATTCACAAAGACGGCCATCTCGTTCCGGTGCGCCTTCAAGGGGTTCTGGTGGAGCACGAGGGTGAAACGCTCATCTGGTCCAGTGTGGAGGACATTAGTGAAGCCCGTGCCGCAGAGGCCTCGTTGCGTCATCGGGAAGAGCAATACCGAACGGTCTTTGAGACCGCGCCGGTGGGGTTGATCATTTTCGAGCTGGAAGGCAAGACCGTCGCTGCCAATCCGGCAGCCTGTTCTATGCACGGCTACCCGCTGGAAGAATTCCTGCTCCTTGAGCCCACAAAATTTATCGATCCGTCATTCCATCCGAAATTCGCCCAGTTTATGGAAGCGGTGGATAATGGTGAAGAGATTCGTCTCACCGCGCAGGACGTAAAGAAAGATGGGACTGCCTTTGATGTGGAAGTCATTGGGGCTCCTATTCAATACAAAGGGGTTCGCCATTGCCTGGGCATTGTTCAGGATGTGACCGCCCTTCGTGAGTCGCTGCAGGCGGCGGCAGATATTGTGGCGGCCATTCCCTCCGGCCTTGCTATCTACCAGGTAACTCCGTCGGGCGGTCTTATACGGCAGGACGCAAACCCCAAGGCCAGTCGTCTCATGGGCGGGGCCGCACCTCACCCGGAGGGTGCCGACGCTGCGCTGGCGTGGGTCGATGATTCGGGGGTGACCCTTCGCAGCGTACTCCTCGCGGTCCACCGTTGTGGTGATACGTGTCAACACAATTTTTCGACGTCGGATGGAGATATCCTGCTATCGGCGCTCCGCGTCTATGCCTTTCCCATGCCCGGTGAACGGGTCGGCGTAGCGTTGGAAGATATTCTGGAGCGGAAGAACGGGGAGCGGGAATTGGAGCGCTACCGCCATCAGCTGGAAGAGCTGGTGCAGGATCGGACCAAGGCGCTGGAGGATGCCCAGCACGAAATAGTTCGAAACGAACGGTTGGCGGCGTTGGGTCAGTTGATTGGCACGGTGAGTCACGAGTTGAGAAATCCACTGGGGACCATCCGGGCATCCACGTTTGCGATCAGCAGTTTTCTGAAGACGGAACAACTGGACCGTATACCGAACGTCATTGCCCGGGTGGAGCGCAGTGTCATTCGCTGTGACCGCATCATTGAAGAGTTGCTCGATTTCACCCGGGACCCCGTGTTAGAGCGGCGTGAGGTGCACATTGACGACTGGCTTCGCGGTGTGGTGGCCGATATTGGTGTATCTCCTGAAATCGTCTGCCAGTGGGACCTTGATGCCGCGTGCACCCTTAGCTTCGATACCGAGCAATTTCGCCGCGTCATGATTAATCTGGTCACCAATGCCACCCATGCGATGGAAGAAGAAGGGGCACCGGGCAATCGGCTCACGCTGGCTACCCGCGGTGTAGAGGGTGGCGTCAAAATCATGGTCAGCGATCAGGGGGTAGGAATGAGCCCGGACGTACTTGCGAAAGTGTTTGAACCCCTCTTCAGCACAAAGGGATTTGGTGTGGGCCTGGGCGTGCCCATTATTCGCGGTATAGTCGAAGCCCACGGTGGAAGAATACGCTACGAGAGTACAGTGCAGCAGGGAACGACGGCCATCGTCTGGCTTCCGGGGCCCGGTCAGGGGCCCACACAAGCGAAACTGCTTGCCGGGGCTTGACGGTACTTACCGGTCGGTATATACTGAATGGGTAATTCTTCCTTAACCTGCACTCCAGGTTCACACGTTTGAACGGGAGGCATTTGACGGGGGAGGCCACTTCCTTCCTCCCCCGTTATATCACTCACCCTACTCCGGGTGTCCTGCGTTACGGCGGCCTACCCACCGGGGCGGATTGTAACGATTGTTCCTGCCAATCGTACTGTTTTATACCCCCTCATGTCTGGTTGTGCGACAGAACCCCATGGATGCGATGGCAGGCATCCCGAAGACAAGCCCCCGAGCGACGATGGGAGCCGGGTCAGAGAAATTGGGACGGTTACCCTCTGAATGGGCATAATAAGAGCCCCAAACTCCCCCCACGTCCTCCGGCGACCGGGGAGTCCAACGTTGTACAGGTGCGATTAATTAATGAGTAATGAAGCGCTGATTTCCAGTACGGAGAAGATAGCCCCGTCTGTAATTCCCATTCTTTCCGTTTTTCCCCATGCGCCACAAAAATTGATGATCTGTGGCACGGGTTTTTTTATCCACGAGCGTGGCTGTCTGGCTACAGCGGCCCATGTGGCCCGTCTGGAGCATAAGTGGGCTCTTTACGACGGTACCCTGCTGGAATGCGATGTAATGGCGGAACAGCTGACCATCAATAAAGAAAAAGATGACCCACGGATGAAGCACGCTTGGGATATCGGGGTGCTTCAGGTGCAGGCACCGCAGAAGGCCTTTCACCCGCTGACCCTGTCCCCAAAACTCCACTTCCGTCGGGGCGAGCCCATTGCCCAGTATGGGTATTACGATCAGGGCGTGAAATACAAGGTGGGATCCATCACGGGCCTGAACGGGCTCCTGACGACGGGTATTGTGAGTGCGTCGACCAATATCCGCATTGGTCATATCGAAATGGGCAGTCGGCTCATCCTGGATATCAGTGCCGGTCCGGGGAGTAGCGGAAGTCCCGTCTTTGATCCTGAAAACGGCCACGTTCTGGGCATGATCGTGTCGGGAAAAGAAAAGCAGGTCCTGGGTCCGGGGCCGAGTCCCACCGAAATGACCATCGAGCATATTCCCCTGGGCATTGCCTATTCTGATCCCGTCATTCACCTGAAGATGTGGCTCGAGCGTTTTCTTGCCTAGATAAGCGAAGATGCATCTCGGACTTTCTCCAAGTTATTTGGTTTCCAGCTTCCAGACTTGGAGCTTGGGAGCGCAGGCGGCTCGCCTGCATTACGTCGAAGACGTAAAACGACGTGCCTTCGGCCCGGGGCAGGCGGGCGGCCCACCTAAGGCCCGTCCGAGACCTGCGCTCCCAATGGTCAAGGGCTACTTTTCAGGCGATAGTGGTTAAGCTGCCGGCGGGTTGGCCTTTTGTAGGAACTTCTTTAAGTAAGCGTCATGCGAAGTCTGACGCCAATCCACACGGATACATCCGGGCCCGGACAGATTCAATTGTACTGCCTCCCACGGGAATGCCCCTTTCTGCCTGCTTGCAGCGCTTCGCCGTTCATTGTATTGTGCTCTTTATCCTGTAAATCGCTATAGGACAACGGGTTAGTGTTTTCTGTTCGGTCGTGACAATCGAGCATGGGGCTGGTTGGTGGTGCGGTGTGGCCGCAGCGGCCAAGGCTTGAATTTCGCATGATCTGACGGTCATATGCTATTATCCGGGATTGTACAGACCTCTCGTTGGCCCGAATCGCGGTGCATATCGGCCCGCCTTCGGGACTTCTGCTTGACGTCGGACCCGTTCCTGGTTGGTCCGCACAGCCCTGGAAAGAACGTGGCATGAATCCTATGATCCGGCAGACCATTGCCGCCGCGCTGGCCGAAGATTTGGGCCAGGGTGATATCACGAGTACCAGCCTGGTGCCCTCGGACGCCCGGTGTACCGCGCGCCTTATTGCAAAGCAACCGGGCATACTGAGTGGTATCGCGGTCTATGAGTCGGTGTTTCTGGCGCTGGAGGTGGAGATGACGGACTGGACCGGTGGCGCGGATGGCGATGCATTGGAGCCGGGTGACGTTGTGGCGAGTTTCGTCGGGCGCACCCAGGCCGTCTTGTCGGGTGAGCGTACGGCCTTGAATTTTTTGCAGCATTTGTCCGGTATTGCAACCCTGACCCGGACCTATAGCGATGCCATCGGGGACGTGGACTGCAGGCTCTGCGACACCCGTAAGACGACGCCCTTGCTGCGTCCCCTGGAAAAGGCGGCCGTAGTTCATGGTGGCGGGACAAATCACCGCTATAATCTGGCAGACGGCATACTCATTAAAGAAAACCATATTGCGGCGGCGGGTGGCATTGAAACGGCCATTACCCGAGCCCGGGCCGGCGCCCACCACCTGATGAAGGTGGAGATAGAAGTTCGGGATCTCGACGAGCTTCGCCAGGCCCTGGTCGCTGAAGCCGATGTGGTGATGTTGGACAATATGGACAACGAAATGATGGCGACGGCGGTGGCCCTCAATAAAGAATTGACCGGGGGGCGGACGGTGCTGGAAGCGAGCGGCAATGTGTCGCTGACGCGGATTCGGGCCATGGCGGAGACGGGGGTGGATGTGATTTCGGTCGGTGCCTTGACCCACTCGGCACCGTCACTGGATTTTTCGCTGCTGATTACGCCCCTCGAGGCGTGAATAAACCAACCCCGGACACGTCTGGTGGGATAAATTGGCATGTTACTCGTAATTGATGTAGGCAATTCCCATACCGTTTTGGGTCTATACCAGGACGATACCCTGCAGGGTCATTGGCGTGTGGTAACGAACAACTACCGCACCGGTGACGAGCTGCGCATATTATTCTCCATGCTCTTGCAGGGAGAAGGGGTGCGAACGGAAGCGATTACGGGCTGCTGTATTTCGAGTGTGGTTCCCCAGTTGAACATGGCATTACACGAGGTGTGCCAGACGGCGTTTGGCCTGACCCCGCTTATGGTGGGGCCGGGGATAAAGACGGGCTTGCAGCTTCAATGCGACAACCCCAAAGAAGTCGGTGCCGACCGCATTGTAAACGCGGTGGGGGCCATTGAGGCACACGAGGGCGCGCTCATCATTATTGATTTTGGCACCGCCACGACCTTTGATGCTGTGACGGAGAAGGCGGAGTGGCGCGGTGGTGCTATCGTGCCGGGCGTGCAATTATCAGCCGAGGCCCTCTTTGAACACTGCGCCAAGTTACCCCGTGTGGAACTGAGCCGTCCGGACCATGCGATTGGCCGCGATACGGCAAGTAATATTCGCTCGGGCATCATTTTTGGCTATGCCGATTTGGTGGACGGGCTGGTGCGACGTTTTGGTGAAGAAATGGGCGGATCGCCCAAGGTTATCGCGACGGGCGGCCTGGCTTCGCTCATCGCCGACGTGGGTACGTCTATTGACGTAATTGATCCCATGTTGACGCTGAAAGGGCTCAAAGCCGTCTATCGTCGGAACCAGAGGTCGGCATCGTGAAGTATTTCATCCTTAGTATCGGCCTGCTCAGCATTCTGGCCGGATGTACTGCGGAGCCTATGCCGGGCGCAACGCCGGAAAGCGAAGAATCGCCCCCATCTGCGGGCGACGTGCCGGAAGATGTGATGGAGAACATTCGCATGGACCTGTGGCCGTCGAACGAAGCACCCCGTCAGGGCCAGAAACCCGTGCTTTCGATTAGTGCACGCCGATTTATGGGTTCCGTCGGTTCCGGCAATGAGTGGTCCTTTGAAGATGCCCAGGCCGAGGCGCCTGCTCAGGATGACGAACACACCGCGATACGATTTGAAGCGGCCCGTGGCGTGTTTCGCGAAGACGAGCGGGCCGTTCTCGAAGGTGGTGTGACCGCCTACTTGAACGATATGATCATACACTTGGAAGACATCGTCTGGGAGATCAACGTGGCCAATGGGGCGACATCTTCGGGGGGCCGGGCCTATAGCGATCACCCCGTGCACATTGAAAGCCCTACCCAGCAGCTGGACGCATCCAGTTTGACCATTGACCCCGCGACGGCAACCTTTGAACTTACCGACGTATCCGGGGAAATCCATTTTGGAGGTATTAAGCAATGAAGCATTTGATTCTAAGTGCAATTCTATTGGTCATTCTGACGCCATTCAGCTATGCCCAGGGTGGTGCCGAGGGCTATGACATGATGTCGGTGAGGGCGGGGAAGATGGTGGGAAATTTTAATACGGGTCAGATGGACAGTCTCACCGGAGGCGCGAATATCGTGTTGAAGGCGAGCGACAGCAGCCAACCCGATATGCCGATTAAGGCCACTTCCATTACCTTTACCTGGAAAGCAGGTCAAACGATGCCGGCCGTAATTAAGATGGAAGGCAATGTGGATATCCGCCATCCCGACGCGAAGATTACGGCTCAGCGCGCTGATTGGAATCTGGAAAGTGGTGATCTGGTTTTTACAGGAAGTCCCGTGATGGATTCGCCGGCACTGAAGGGCCTGCGGGCCAGCAAAATCAGCATTAACCTGACTACAGGGGCCTATGAGATCGAACAGGGTGAGGCCGATGGCGTACCCCTCCAGGGCATGGGCGGCGACGGCGGCGGTGGCTCCGTTCCCGGTGAGCTCAGCGACGGGGATGTGACGGATTGGACCGGACTCATTGATACGCTCAAGAGTCAAGGGAAGGCCGACGGTGAAAATCCCGGTAAGCAGATACTCCAACAGTTGGATGACAAGACCCGAGGTCTCCTGGAAACGATTGACACGGCGGCACTCGTTTCCAACAAAGGCGATTTGTTGAAGAAAATCAATGGTGTCGTTCGTCGTCCTGGTATGTTCAAGCGGAGCGCCTGGGAGGGTATTACCCTGACCGACGAAACGGAGGCCCTGATCGCCAAAAAAGATCAGACCCCAGCGGAGCAGGTGCGACAGAATCGCCTGGTCTTGAATGCCGCCTATCCAAACTTGATTGCTGCACCGTAATTCCCACCCTGTACGAGGATATGGACGTGTCGAAACGCAAGAACGCTTTGCTGTATACCGACGGCCTGGAAAAATCTTTCAAAAAGCGAAAGGTGGTCCGGGGGGTTTCTATTGCCGTGAATCCTGGCGAAGTCGTGGGCCTGCTGGGTCCCAACGGGGCCGGTAAGACGACAACCTTCAGCATGACCGTGGGGCTGCTACGTCCAGACAGTGGCACGATTCATTATGACGGAAAAGACGTCACGCGCTTGCCCATGTACCAGCGGGCTCAGCTTGGGATTGCCTATCTTCCCCAGGAGCCCTCGGTGTTCCGGCAGCTCACCGTTCGGCAAAATGTCCTCGCAATCCTGGAGTACCAGAAGCTGACAAAAAGGGAGCGTGAGGGCCGTGCCGATGCCTTGCTCGATGAGCTCAATATCTCACACCTCGCCGATAGTCCGGCCTACACCCTTTCCGGTGGCGAGCGCCGTCGCACGGAAATTGCCCGTGCCCTCGTCACCAACCCGAAGGTATTCCTGTTGGATGAGCCTTTTGCGGGGATTGACCCGATAGCCGTGGCCGATCTACAGGATATGATGGCCCAGTTGAAGGAAAAGGGCATCGGCGTGTTGATTACCGATCACAATGTGCGGGAAACCCTGGGCATATCGGATCGGGCCTATATTATTATTGAGGGGCAGGTCCAGGTATCGGGGACCCCCGAGGATATTGCGAAGGATCCCACAGCGCGAAAGTATTATCTGGGCGAGCGTTTCCAGATGACGTCTTGAGGGCTTCTCGCAGTCTCTTCGCGCGAATTGGCGTACCAATAGAGACGTACTCCACCAGGAAAAACTGAACCCAGCACATGTGCCGCGCGATCCGGTATTCCCGGTTCGTGCGTGAGTCGGGGGCCGAGATCGCGTCTCCGCATCAAGGCCGACCTCATGCACCATGTACTATTCTAAATGACATCTCGAAGACTTCCCTGCTCCTCGTAGTCCCCACGGACTTCCCAAAGTCCCTTCGCACGAACCCTCGTACCTCGGGATCGCGCGGCACGTCCATGTTTTTCCGTTTATTTACAAAAAGATACGTGGTGCCATGTTTCGGACGACCCAATTTTGCCTTCGGGCCCTGACGTCTTATTTTTTCGTGTCTTCGTCACCCGCTACACGATCGACCACATAGACGGGGCGGCATTTCACCTCGTCGTATATCCGGGCGATGTATTCCCCGAGCAGTCCCACGCCAAAGAGATTGATGCCCCCCAGAAATGATGTGGCGATTAATATGCTCGAAGAAGCACCAAGATCGTGGCCCATGAATTTATTGCCCAAGGCGTAGAGCACGAGCAACACCGACAGGCCAATGCTCAGGACGCCGGCAATGCGGAAGACAAAGAGGGGCACGTAGGAAAAAGAAAAGACGGCATTCATACCCAGAGTCCACAGGCCCCGAATGCCGACGCGGGTGGAAGAGTCATAGCGGGCGCGGCGCGGTACGGCCACCCCGGCCTGGCGGAAACCCACCCAGGCGCGAAGCCCGGGCAGATAGCGATTGCGCTCGGGGAGTTGATTGAGCTGGGCCACGACCCGCCGGTCCATGAGGCCAAAGTTGCCGGCATCCATGGGGGATTTTGTATCGGCTATCCAGGCGAATACCCGATAGAAACACCAGAAGATGCCCCGGCTGATGGGGTTTTCTTCCCGGGAAGCGCGCTCTACATAAACAACGTCGAATCCCTTTTTCCACGTTTCCAGCAGGGGCGCGAAGGCAACGGGGTCATCCTGATAATCGGCATCCATCAGGATGACGGCATCGCCCTGGGCATGGTCCAATCCTGCGGCGACGGCAGGCCCGTGGCCAAAATTCCGTGCCAGGTGTACAACGCGTAGTTCACCGGGGTACTTCACGGCGAGCTGGTCCAGCAGGGCCGCGCTGCCATCGGTGCTGCCGTCGTTTACCAGGACGATTTCAAAGCGGCCGGGCTGATCCAGGGCCGTCAGGTGCTCATAGACTTCCTGAAC
>CAXBPH010000018.1:0-42893 GCA_963977445.1 uncultured bacterium
TGTGGTGTTACTCCAGGTAGTTTTCGTCCTCTTGGGTGCCGATATAGTACCCAAGCTTATCGCTCAATACCTCTTCGAGGGCGGTAATGGTCGATTTCTTGCTGTGGGTAACGGTACCGAAACCGTGGGACTCATTTTTGGTGATCTGGTTGGCCCGGCGTGCAGCCACGATGGTAAGACGGTAGAGGCTGTCGATTTTGCCTGCGAATTCGTCTACAGAAAAAGGTGTAGGCATTATGGAATCTCCTGTTGTAGGGGAAGTGGTCGTGTGTTGGAACCGGTCCCGGGCGTACTTCTCGCCTTGTGGCACGGGACTGGGGCTACTCTGTTTCTCGTACGGCGCGACAGTGTTCAGCACGGATAATGGCTTCGAGGTCGCTGGCCGCCGCCTCTATTTTATCATTAACGACGATATAATCAAAAGCCTGTCGTTCGGCTATTTCGATGCGGGCATTCTTGAGCCGCAGGGCGATGACATCGTCGTCATCGGTTCCCCGGCTGCGGAGGCGTCGTTCCAGCTCTTCGAGGGAGGGGGGCATGAGAAAAACGCTGACCACATCCTCCCGAATATGGCATAAATTCTTCATTCCCTGGACGTCAAGCTCCAGAATAACGTCCTTGCCCGTGTCGAGACAGCGGTCAAGTTCCTCATTGAGGGTGCCATAGAGATTGCCGTGTACTTCGGCCCACTCGACGAATTCTCCCCGATCACGGCGGGCAATAAAGGCCTCGCGATCGAGGAAATAATAGTCTACGCCGTGCTCTTCACCCGTTCTGGGCTGTCGGGTCGTGGCGGAGACGGTCGTGACAAACTGATCGGCGCAGCGCAACCGAACCTCGTTGAGGAGGGTGAGTTTGCCCGCCCCCGACGGCGCGGAAATTACGAGGAGTACACCTGGAGCAGACACGTCGTCGCCTTATTCAATGTTTTGCGCTTGTTCGCGCAGTTTTTCCAACTCGGCCTTGAGGCGCAGCACTTCCCGGGTAACGTCCATATCGCGGAGTTTGGAACCCAGGGTGTTAATTTCCCGTTGCAGTTCCTGGGAAAGGAAATTCAGGTCGCGACCGATAGGTTCGGTCTGCTGCAGCAGGTTCAAGACCTGGTCAAAATGGCTGTTCAGACGGACGACTTCTTCGTTTACATCCATCTTGTCGGCCATGAGGGCAATTTCGATGGCAATCCGCTCTTCGCGCATGGCACTGTCGGCACACAATTCGGCGACACGTTCGTGGAGTCGCTGCTCATAGGCGGCTGACAATTCGGGGAGGCGTGCTTCCACGATGGAGAGAGCGTCACGCATTTCCGCAATCCGCTCGGCCACATCTTTGGCGAGGCTTTCGCCTTCCAGGTCCCGCGCCTGATTGAGTTGGGCAACACATTCGCCCAGCGCGGTGATCAGCGCGTTTTTGGTGCGCTTCAGGTCCTGCTCGGGCTCTTCCTGGAAGAATACCCCGTCCAGTCGAACCAGGACGTCAAGGGAAAGGGCTTCCGTGCTATTCATCATGTGGGCCAGTTTTCGGCTCGCCTCGATGTATTGACGGGCGTTTTCCTCGTCAAACTGGATGACGGGCCGTCCTACCGCGCCGCGGCCCCGTCGGAGGGATACGGTGATTTTACCGCGGTCCACATTTTGCTTGACCACATTGCGCAGGTCATTTTCCAGGGATGCCCAGACGCCGGGCAGACGAAAGGTGCACTCGAGAAAGCGGTGATTGACCGTATTTATCTCGATGGTTACGTTTTCGTTATCAATATCGGTGGAAACTCGGCCGAAACCGGTCATACTGCGTGTCATAGACCACTCCTGGGCTGATTCGGATGAACGGCGAAGTATACCGCAGGGCACCGTTTACAGGCAAGCTAACCCCAATACAGCCGGGCGCTAGGGAACGGGGGAGACCTCGATTTGAAAGATAGAGGGCCAATACTTTCCCGTCACGAGGATACGGTCATTGATTTTGTCGTAGGCGATGCCGTTCAGCACATCGGCGCGGCTGCGTTGGGTGGGGGTCAGTAGCCCGGTCAGGTCGACCCAGCCCACCACGCGGCCGTCTGCCGGATCGATGCGAGCGATGAGGTCGGTCTGCCATACATTGGCCCAAACCTCGCCCTGAATATACTCCAACTCATTGAGTTGGGACACGGGAACGCCCTCGTCGAGGACCGTGACCTCCCGGGTGACTTCGTAGGAGTCGGGGTTGAGGAAGCGCAGGCGACTGGTGCCATCGCTCATGATAAGTTCGGCACAGTTGTGGGTGATGCCCCAGCCTTCACTGGCATAGGCGAATTCACCGGTGGCCT
This sequence comes from uncultured bacterium, assembly GCA_963977445.1. GTDB lineage: Bacteria > Hydrogenedentota > Hydrogenedentia > Hydrogenedentales > JAEUWI01 > JAEUWI01. The sequence continues at coordinate 2,303 of CAXBPH010000018.1, forward strand.
CGAACGTGGTTTTGTCATAGAGAAAGGCCCGGTGGGAACGCCAGGTTAATTGGATGATTGTGTTCTGCCAGACAACGATGCCTTCGCCAAAGAAGGAGGCCGTCAGGTCAGTCTGCTGCTGAACCGCGCCTGTCGTGAGGTCTACGCGCCGCAACGACGAATGGCCCCAGAGGCCCGTGCCTTCGAAGAGCTGATCACCGTCGATCACAAGGCCCTGGGTAAAGGCCGTGGTGTCGTGGGGAAAGGTGTCAATCACGGAATAGGTATAGCGGACGGGCGTCGTACTCTCGCCTTCCCCTTCTCCTTCGGCTCCGTCGGAAAGGCCGACTTCGGACCCACTGAGGGCACCATCCTGATCGGTGTCCAGTTCATTGAACTGGCTTGATGACATGCCCGATACGACCGCCTGGGCTTCGCTCAGACTGAGCAGGGCATCGGCGTTGGTGTCGGCGGCGGTGAAGGACGATTGCAAGGTGGAGCGCACTTCGCTCAGGGTCGGCTGGGCGGACTCCGGGGTGGGGCATCCTGTTAAGAGGACGGAAAAGGCCAGGAGGACGGCTCCGAATAATTGCATCATTTAACCCTTCAATGGTGGCTAGCGCTGTACTCTGTCATGACGACCTCGGTATTATACCGTAATTTTTAAAGGAAATACGTGGGTTTAGTCCACTTGATGCCACATGGAGAATTCGATAATGCGAATACTGGTAATCGGCGGCACAGGCCTCATCAGCACGGCCATCGTAAAACGGTTGATTTCGGAGGGCCATGAAGCCGTTCTTTTCAATCGCGGCGAGTCTGCGGTCCGATTTGCGGGGGAGGTGGAGATCATTCGGGGGGATCGGGGGGACCACGCTGGTTTTGCTGCGGCCATGGCGGGTCAGACCTTTGACGGTGTTATCGATATGCTTAGCTTCGACGGGGAAGTGGCCCGTCAGAATGTGGAATTGTTCCAGGGGCGTGTCAGCCACTATCTGTTTTGCAGTACCGTATGCGTCTATGGGGGACCATTGAGCCAGATCCCGGCGGTGGAATCGGAACCCCGCACGCCGGTGAGCGCCTATGGTCAGGGAAAGCTGGCGGCGGAAGACGTGTTTTTTGATGCCCATGCCCGCCACGGATTCCCAGTGACCCTGTTTCGTCCTTCCCATTGCTATGGCCCTGGCCAGCCCCTGCTGGATATCTGGGGTTATGACGCCTCGCTGGTGAGTCGCTTTCGGGCGGGTAAGGCGATTGTGGTGGCGGGCGATGGCCACGGTTTGTGGCAGCCGGGCCACGTTGACGATATGGCCAAGGGATTTGTCGGGGCCCTTGGGCGTTCCGTGACCGTTGGTAAGGCCTATAACATTGTGGGTGATGAAGTGATGACCTGGCGAAACTTTCACGAGCGTATGGCATCGGCCCTGGGGCTGGAAGCAAAAATTGTGGCCCTGACGACCGAGCAGATTGTGGCAGGTACCCCTGCTGGCAAGGCCGAGTGGCTCAGGGAGAATTTTCAGTTCCACGCGGCCTACAGCAGCGACGCCCTCAAAGCCGATGTGCCGGCGTACGCCGATCTCATGTCGTGGGAAGCGGGCGTTCGTGATACGGTGGCCTGGATGGATGGCGAAGCAGTTCATGAAGCACCCGATGCCAAGCCGTGGGTGGATTACCTGGTGCAGGCCGCTCAGGGTATTAACGTAAGGTTGCAATCGGGGCAGGCCCAGCAATGACACAGACCATGGATTTATTGATGACAGAACATCCCTATGGGGCGGACGTACAGCGCCTTCAAGACTCATCACGTTGGCGATCTCTTCAGGCATGGGAAGGGGCCGGTGGTGTCTTTCTCCACGATGGCAAGACCTATCTGAACTTTTCCTCCAATGACTACCTCAATCTGAGCGGGAATTTTGGTCTCCAGACGGCCGTGACCGATGCCATGCGCGTCTACGGTTGTGGTGCGACGGCGTCTCGCCTCATGTCGGGTAGCCAGGTGATTCACACCCGGTTGGAAGGTGCCCTTGCGGCGCTTACAGGGCAGGAATGTGCCCTGGTTTTTCCCAGTGGTTACCAGGCGAACGTAGGCGTGCTGACGAGTCTCGCAGGGGTTGGGGACACCATTTTTTCGGATGCCCTGAATCACGCCAGCATCATCGACGGCGCGCGCCTCTCTCGCGCAACGGTTCAGGTATACGGCCACAACGATATGGCCCAACTGGAACAATTGCTTGCCCAGGCCCCGGTCGAAGGGCGTCGAATTATCGTGACCGATACGGTTTTCAGTATGGACGGTGACCTCGCTCCCGTCGAAGCCCTGTCGAATCTCGCGGACGCCTATAATGCGATACTTGTGGTCGATGAGGCCCATGCTATCGGCATCTGGGGTGCGGGGGGCGGACTGTGTCGACACGTGGGTGTGCTTCCGTCCATCACACTTGGCACTTTGGGGAAAGCCCTGGGAAGTGGGGGAGGTTTTGTCGCCTGTGACCCGACCTATCGTGATTTACTGATCAATCGTGCCCGCAGTTTCATCTACAGCACGGGTGTTTCGCCGATGAATAGCGCCGCCGCCCTCGCCGCGGTGGAATTGGTGGGATTGCGAAAGACCTTGGGCGAAACCCTGCTGCAACGGGCGCGGACCTTTCGGGAAATGCTTGCCGCAGAAGGCGTCAACGCAACGCCGGGAGATACGCAGATCATTCCCATTGTTGTCGGCAGTGACACCCGGGCCATGGCTCTTGCCGAGGTCCTCCAGGGAGCGGGATTGATTGCGACAGGGATTCGACCGCCCACGGTGCCAGAAGGGACGTCCCGCTTGCGCCTTTCGGTGACATTGGCGCACGATGAAAAAGTGCTGACGCGTGCCGCGGCGATCCTGGGGCGTGTGCTGAAGGCGTAGCAGCGTGTCCTTATCTTGCGTCCCCGTCTTTCGCACACGGCACTGAACATGCGTTATGCTATGGGGTCTAATCGACACGAGGAAAGCAATCCCTATGAATAACGGACTTTTTGTAACAGGCACCAGCACCGATGTGGGCAAAACCGTCGTGACGGCGGGTATCTTACGATATCTGCGGGGGCGGGGCCAGGATGTGGTGCCCATGAAACCCGTGCAGACCGGGGCCACGAAATCGGGAGAGGGCTGGCTGGCACCGGATCTGGAAACCCATCTCCAGGTGGCGGGATTAGCACCCACACCCGAAGAGCGGGGTTGGATGAATCCCTATGCCTATGAGCCTGCCTGTTCCCCCCATCTCGCCGGGCGGATGGCGGAACACTACGTGCGCCTTGAACACTGTGTGGCGTGTGCGGAGGAGTTGGGGGGGCGTCATCAGGGGGTCCTGATTGAAGGTGCCGGTGGGCTGCTGGTGCCGTTGAACGAAGATGAAACCCAGCTCAGTCTGATTATCCATCTCGAAGTGCCCGTCTTGATTGTGGCCCACATAGGTCTGGGCACGGTCAATCACTGTCTGTTGACCATAGAAGCCCTCCAGCAGGCGGAGGTCCCCATTGCGGGCGTTGTATTTAATGCGCCCACGCCTGGCGCTGGCGATGACTTTATCGGGCGGGACAACCCCGAGGCGGTGAAGCAATTCGGCGGTGTCGACGTGCTGGGCAATGTGCCCTATCTCGGCGATCTGTCGGGCGACCCCGAATCGGCCTGGGGCATTTTTGCAGACAACATGCCGGGCCTGGAAGCGATAGCGTCCTACTTTTCGCCAAACCCGTAAACGAGTCCGGGGGTGATGGCACCCACCGCAGGGGCCCATGGCCCAACACAAAATTTTAAACTATAGTGCGTGCGCACGTTCGGCTGCATGGCCAACAACGCGTATGGATGCATAGATGACCTTGGAGCAGTACATGAATATCGACGCCTTGCGCGCAGCGGACAACAAACATCTCTGGCACCCCTACACCGACCAGGTAACCTTTGAAGCCGAACCCTACACCTGCATAGAGCGGGCTGAGGGCGTTTATCTTCACACCGTTGATGGTCGGAAGCTGTACGATGGTATTGCTTCCTGGTGGGCGGTCGCCCTGGGCCACAGCCATCCGAAAGTCATTGCAGCACTTCGGGAACAGGCCGGTATCTTACAGCACTGCATCGTGGGCAATATGTCTCATCCCAAGGTGGTGATGTTGGCCGAGCGACTCGCGGCGCTTGCTCCAGGCGACCTGAACTACAGCTATTTCGCCGCCGACGGCTCCAGTGCGACCGAAGCCGCATTGAAAATGGCGGTGCAATATTGGTCCTACAGTGGCCGGCCGGAAAAGACCCAATTTGTTGGGCTCGAAGAAGGCTACCACGGAGATACCTTGGGTGCGATTGGTGCGGGCTATGTTTCCTGGTTTCACGAGCCCTACGAAGCCCTGGTAAAACCCGCGTTGCGGGGTCCTTCGCCCTTTGCACCCTGCAACAGTGGTGACCCGGCAGAAGAGGAGGCAGCCGACGCGGCCTTTGCCGCCATGGAAGCCCTGGTGGTGCCCAAAGCAGATACCATTGCCGCAGTAATTCTCGAACCACTCTGCCAGGGGGCTGCGGGTATTCGCATCTATCCACCGAGCTATTTGAAGAAGGTGCGCCAGCTTTGCGACGACCACGATATTCTTTTGATCTGCGACGAAATTGCCGTGGGTTTCGCACGGACCGGTGCCCGATTTGCCTGTGAGTTGGCGGGCATCGTGCCGGATATCTTGTGTCTGGGTAAGGCCCTCACGGCAGGCTATTTGCCCATGAGTGTGGCGATTGCTTCCGACAAGGTCTTTGACGCCTTTCGTCGTCCGGACGATAAGGCCCGCGTGTTTTTCGACGGCCACACCTACTGTGGCAATCCCGTAACCTCTGCCGTGGCCCTGGCGGCTCTCGATGTTATGGATGAGCTGGGCTTTCCAGAAAGCTGCGCGCCTCGTTATGCCCAGCTTCAGGCGGGGATGGAGGCGATTGGTACGTTGGAGGGTGTGGCCTACCAGAAGTCGCTCGGCCTTATTGGCATGTGTGCCATTTCTGAGGCGGCCGGTGGTGCCGCGATGGCCCGGGCCATTTGCATTAAGGCCAACGCGCTGGGATTATTCATTCGGCCCTTGGGTGATGTGCTTTATCTCTGGCCGCCATTGACGAGCACGGAAGAAGAACTTGGTGCCATGATACGCATTCTCCATGAGAGCATCGCGTCCTAGTGTTCGGTCGACTGACGGTGGAGTTGCCACGGCGCTCCTTTCTTACTTTGGACTGATTGCACTCCATTCTTGTATGCTAGCTTCTTTCCAGGTTTTATCGATTCGGAAGGAAGGCCACCATCATGGACGGATTCAAAGGACTGAGTGGACTGCGGTTCAGCACGATTTTTCTGGCGGGCTTGTCCCTCTCTATCGGCTGGGGGATCCGGGGCAACTTCGGTCATGAATATGGGGCCATGATACCGGGTGCCCTGACGGCCATTGTGGTGTGTCTCTTGTCGGGCCGGGAAGATTGGCGCGATCGTGTTGTCTATTTCGGGATGTTCGGTGCCCTTGGGTGGGCCTTTGGTGGCTCCATGTCCTACATGCAGGTGGTCGCCTATACCCATTCCGGCGACCTGCTGAATCAGCACTTTGGATTTTTCGGTCTGTTCCTAATCGGCTTTCTCTGGGCTGCAATGGGGGGTGCGGGGACGGCCTTTCCGGCGGTGGTGGGGAAAGAGCAGCTCACGGCTATTTTCAAACCCATCTGCTGGGTCTTTCTCTGCTGGGTGGTTTTTAACAAGTTTCTCCTGCTGTATTTCGAGACCCTCTTTCCGGGTAATTACGATTCCACGTGGTCTCGTCAGGCTGCCTATACCTACTGGTTCGACGCAGATTGGATGGAGACGACGGCGGCGTTGATTGCCCTGCTGGCCTTTGAATTGTGGGACAACCGAAAGGGGCACTTTTCTCAGGTCAGTCGACTTCCCCTTGCAGCATGTCTCCTCATTTACACCGCGTTCGGCCTCTTGTTGCAGTTCTATCTGACCAGCGCTGGTCTTGGCATCGCGCAGCTTTTCCTGGAGGTGCCTGCGGAGACGGCGGCGAATGTGGCGTCCTATGCTTGGCTCATCGGCGGTGTTGTTGGCGCGGTTACGGGCTTGGGTGCCTATTTCTTTCGCATGGAAAGTGCACGGATCTGGCTGCTGCCCGTCAGTATGGTGGTCTTTGCCCTCGTCGGCGGGTTGGCCCATGTGGGACTACAGGTTACGGGACTGGATCGACCACTCGCGGCGGCACTTATTCAGTACCAGGTTTCACAGGATTATGTGATTACGTCTGCGACCCATCTGCTGACCGAGGCGAGCGACGAAACCCTGGCCGCGGCCGAGTCCGCAGCTCTGGTGGGCACGGCCGAGACGGGGTTGGTTACAGCGGCAATGTCGGCCTTTGAAGAAATTCCGGAATTGGGAACGACGACATCCGCCCAGCGGGCCTGGGCCATCGACCAGGTGTTGTCGGACCAACTGATTAACTGGCCCAACGTCGTGTTGTTTTTTCCGAATGGGATCGGTTGGTTTGTTGGCGCCCTGCTGGGCCTGGCGATTTACTTTTTTCGCTTTGGTCGCTTTGGGTCGGGTGCCTCCTTGCTCCTGCACATGTGCCTGGGCTGGCTGGGATGCTTCTTGCTTTTTCCTGTGTTGCTGGGCCATCCGTTTTTTGACGGGGACATCTGGTTTCGGATGACACCACCCCGAGGGGATAACTGGGCGGGCATCCTCGGTGTGGTTTCGGGAACGGCGATCTGGCTGCTGCGGAATAATTATGTGCCCGTGCTCTATGCCATGTTGGTGAGCGGCATCCTGGGTGGTCTTGGTTTTTCGGGCGGACAGCTCATCAAACTCATGGGACTACGGCCCGGCAATCGGGAAGTTACGGCAGACCCGTCTGTGGTGGCCGAGTGGGTCCATTGGAACAGTGCCAACTGGCACAGCATATTGGAGCAGACCTATGGCTTCCTCAATGGCGTTGGCATCGCGGTTGCCATGGGACTCCTGGCGGCTCGGGTCGGGCGTAACGATGGTGCCCCGACGCAGCGTCGTTGGACCAAGGTATTTGCGGTGGCCTTTGTGCTGTTTGGCGTGACCTATCTGAATATGTTTAAGAATGTGTTGCAGTGGGTGAAAGATGATGCCCTGCCGGCCGTGATGGCCATGCCCCTCGTGGATGGTGTCGAATGGTCTGCTGCCGTCTGGTTTAACATCGTATTTGGATTTGCCGCTCTCGTCGGTATTTTCCTCTTGTCCCGCCACATCCGACAGCCGGTCGCACTCGTGCCCACGACGGCCCTTGGGAAAGGGCAATTGCTCTATCTCGCTTTTCTCGCCACCGTGACGGTCATGAACTTTGAACGGGCGCTGGCGGGCTTTGGCGACGGGCGTCTTGTCACCGAGGGGGTGATATTTATCAACGCCATCGTGGCTACACTGCTCATCGTGACCCTGCCCCGGGAAGGGAAATCGGTTCCTCGAGTAGGGCTGGTCGATTATGGGCCTGCCATCTTCCGCACCGTGTGGCTCGGTATGGTGGCTCTGCTCGTGGCGACCTTGGGAATGACCTGGGTGACCCGGGGACTCTACGGCGCTCACTATTCCGGATTTGCCGGTGAGCAGTATCGCTTTGGGGAAAAAGCGACCTGGAAAATAATGCCCACGGAGAAGAGTAAGAAACATAGCTGAATCTGTTCGGGCCAATCGGTGTCAACGAAGGGGCAACGGAAAGCGCCCAAGGGACTGGCCGGATATTCGAAAGCTGAAGTCCTGACAGGATGATTAGTCCACCAGGATGACTTCAACACGTTTGCTCTGTTCCCCGCCGGGATGGAAGAGGATGATGTCGTTGTGCGCGTCGCCCCGGAGCGGGATGCTACGGGCCTGGCCGAAGCTCGGCACCTCCACGATGTTTTCGGCACGTTCTTCTATGAGAGAGTTTTCCGTTCCGAAGTGGATGGCGAGAGAGTCCACGGTGCGGCTGAAGGCAATGTCGATACGTTTGTCTCCATTGAAGTCCCCCATGGTATAGGCGACTTGTTCGCGTCCTTCGGGGGCATCCATGGTGAGGGCCGTATGAAAACTGGGGTCATCCGGGTAGCCCGTACCGTTAAATTGGTAGACGTCGAGATTGACAGACACCTTGCTGCGCATGAAGAAATTCATCAGGTTCTTGATGCCGAAGGGGATATTGATAATCATGACGTCTTTGGTGTCATCGCCGTCCACATCCATGATTAGCGGGCTTACGAGGGCACCCTTGGCAATGAAAGTGGCACTGGGGTCATCGGGGTATTTATAGGGAGCTTCCGCGAGATAGATATGGGTCTGGGCTTCCAGTTTGGCCGTGCCCCGGGTCTGGGTAACAATGAGGTCGGGAAAGCCATCGTTATTGATGTCTTCCATCCGTGAGCTGGCTTCCCATTTTTCTTCCAGATTGACCGGTATCTTGAAGCGCCAGTGTTGCTCCCAGTTTTCCCCATAGGCAAAGTCGGCGAATTCATCGCTCAACATGGCGAGGCCCTTGGCCTTGCTGTCGGGGATGTCGTAGGGGAGGAGGGCAGGAAAACGGTGGTAGACGTAAACACTGCTTCCCCGTCGGAGCTCACTGTACATGTCACAGGGAACGCTGGCGATGAGGGTATTTCCATGGCGGATCTCATAGCCTTCGGGCACGGGAATCAGCCACTCCTCAATGCCGTCGTCATCGAGATCGATAGCGCCTCGCCCGAGTATGATGGGGTTCTTCGAGCCACTGGGGTAGAGGGAAAAGAATTTGGGCTCGTCGATGGCGGTGTAACGTCCTTCGGAGAAGCCGTAGACACGTGCACCGCGGCCATGGATGGCGACCAGTTCACGGGGAGCGGCACCGTCTACCTCGGCAAAAAAGAGGGCCGCCATTTCGGTGGGTAGCTCGAGGGTCTGGACAGGTTTCTCGGGGTATTCTCCAATTTCTGTTGCCAGGAAAACGGAGACACTCTTTTCGAGGGGGTAGCTGTTTTCGTCACATCCCAGGGTGATGAGGTCGTTTAATCCGTTCCCATTCACGTCTTCGGCAGTCACATCCCATACGGGTAGCGTGTTGTTGAGGACCAGCGTACGTATGGTGGAGGCGGCCGGGGCGGTCGGGGCGACGAGCAAGAGGAACGGGGCCAATAGACCCAACGAACAGATTCGTAAGTAATTCAGATGGTACGGCGTCAACGATTGTCTCCAGTTTCGCCCAAAGGCGGTTACGTCGACTACCTGCAGCCAGGCCACAGGTAGCTGGTACGTATGTATTACGGAGAAGACGTATTGTTACAGTAGCTTATTCATTTTCTGCCGCAGGGCTTCGCTTTTTTCCAGGCTGGCTTTGAGCTGGGCGACCCGTGCCGTGTCCTCGTTTTTCTTGGCTTGTTCCAGCGCTGCTACCAAGACATCCGTCATGTCCTTGACCTGTTCAAAGAGCATCTCGGTCATTTCTTCTTTGGCGGGGAAGCGGGTCTTCAGAATAACCCGCTGGCCCATGTGGATTCCTGCGGCCTCAAAATCGCTCTGATCGATAACTTCTCCGACAGCGGGGCCTTCCATGATTTGCACTTGGGCATGGGGCCGCAAAAAGTCGAGTAATTCTTTGCGGTCCAGCTTGCCACACTCGGGATCGCGCTGGCAAAAGTCCAGCAGCGTGTCCAGCGGTACGAGGGGGTTGCTGGCCTGGCCGAGATAATGGATGCATTTTTCTTCTATTTTCTCTAAGTTCATACCAAACTTTCTGGGAAAGGGGATGATGTTATCCGATGAATCAGCAACCATGTTGGGGCTGCCGGGTAGCATTGCCGGTTTGAGAGCAGCATTCCGAATTTCCGTCTGACACCGGTAAGGTCGGGTTGGTGATCATAGGTATCGCCTTCCATCGTTTCTATTCTGTCACGCGCTGAGGTCACAACGCGATCTTTTCCTGCCCACCACCGTGATTAGCGAGATTCCGGTGTGGCTCCCTTATATGCTTTCTTCCAACAGATTGGCTGTTGTGATAGTCCAGTCGGTGGGGTCAATTACTATCGTTTTTACTTCATACGGTGCAAAGGAGACCGTAAATTGCTGCTCCATCAGGGGGAGGAGTATTTCCGCGTCGACGGCGAGGCCGTTGGTTTCGTAGCCGCGCACGACCAGTTTTTCATTGTCTTCCTGTTGTTTCAACACGGTGAGGACCACATTTGGGGCGTCACAGGACAACATGCTGCCGACTTGCGGGCGCTTTCCCTGGTGGGCAGACTCGACGTGCTGGATGCACGGGGCATTGTGTTCCCAGGCGTGTTGCGGGGTCTGGGCTTCGCGCCAATCGCCGGTATGGGGGAAGATTTGAAGGGCCAAGGTGTGCCAGCCCTGATCCATGATGGCCACGCGGGTATCGGGGGCGTAGCGGGCCGGATCGTGATGGGCATAGGCGGGACTGCGCAGGATAGTCATACGCATCACATTACCCCGCACATCGAAACTGTATTGGCCGTCGTTGAGAATACTCAGGCCGTAGGGCTTGCCATCAATAGTACCGCTCAGGTCAAACCACTGTTGCCCCGGCTCCTCTTCGCCTTGTGCTTCGCGGACCTGATGGGCATAGGGGGTTTCGAAGGTGGCGGTGCCGTCGGCAATGTTGGTGTCGAAGCCCACTTTGAGCATGTGGTAGGCCTCTTGCCAATTTACGCTGAGGTTACAGTCGATGCGCGGTGAATCACGGTAGAGGGTGAGTTCCTGCATTGCACTGGATTTGCCAAAGCGCGATTGGATTTGGATGGTTGCGAGTACATCGCCTTCTTCCACGACTTGAAGTCGGGCCTCGGCGAAACGTCCCGCCTCGATGCGGTATTCTTTGACGGCATGGCTCCAGGTATCTGAATTGTCCTGAATGGCGGCAAGGACCAGTCCACTGCGGAGCACGTTGACCTCGTTCTGTTTGTCGAAGAGTCCTACCATGTGGCCATCATAGGGGTCGAGGTCAATGCGCCACCACTGGTTTTCCACCTGGGTGCGGGAGACACTTAACGGGGCCAGCGTGCGTGCGGTCGATGTTGACAGGCGTGCATGGAAGCAGCGATAACCCAGTGCGGGTATATCAGCCATGAAGCAATAGCGTTTGCCTGCGAAGGGCATGCGGCTGAGGGATTCGCCGTTAATTTCCTGAACGGGGACGGGGATTTCCGTATGGTCCACCAATTGCAGCGGTGTTTCCACATCGTCGAGAAGCTGCAAGGGGGCACCCAGTTCCCGTCGGATTATGGGCGAAGCGAGAACGGGCTGGCGGACGGGCCAGGGCAGGGGATTGAAGACGACGATGGTATTGCCTTCCGTCGTGGTGTCGATGTCCCTTGCGATGGTCTGTATGGACTCGTTGATGATGGTCTTGCAACGGTGTCGGGCCGCACCGAGTTGGTCCCGTGTGTCCTCATAGGAGGATTCGAGACTCGTGCCTGCGATGATGTCGTGAAAGTGATTGTAGAGCAGGTCCTTCCACGATTCTTCCAGGGGGGCCTTGGGGTAGGGGTTGGCCCGAAGGAGGGTGGCCATGGTGGCGAGGCGTTCTGCGGTGAGGAGGCTGTGCTCTACCTTCCGGTTCCATTGTTTTACTCCGGCGTGCACGCTGTAGCAGCCCCGTGCGTGGTGCTGCAGTTCCGTTTTGGTCACGGTGAAGGTGCTGGTATCGAGATCGGCTTCCATCGCTTCGAAGTATTTTTCCAGCGTGGAGAAAACAGGTTGGAGCGGTCCCTTTTCCGCCTGGAGGGCCTGGATGTCTGCAATGGACGCCTTCGTGGGGCCACCGCCGTGATTACCTACGCCGTAGAAGCCGAGGACGTGGGATTGGCCCGGGTTCAGTTGGGGGTTGTGGGGCAGGGATTCCATGCGCGCACGGGTTTCATCCCAGCAATTATAATCGGGTCCCAGATTGCTGGTAAGCACGCGGGAGCCGTCGGGGGCTTCCCACCAGAAGGTGGTGCCACCGGGATAGTCCCGCTCTTCCACGGCCATGGGCCGCATGAAGATATAGTGCTTCATGCCCAGGCCGTTGAGAATCTGGGGAAGGTTGCCGGGGTGGCCGAAGGTATCGGGGTTGAAGCCGATTACGGCTTTCTTGCCAAATTCCTGGGCGAAAAAGCGCTGGCCATAAAGACCCTGACGGACCAGAGATTCGCCGGAAGGGACATTGCAATCGGGCTCGATCCACATGCCGCCCACGATTTCCCAACGGCCTTCGGCGACGCGCTGTCGGATTTCTTCGAACATGTCGGGCTCGGAAGCCTTCACCCAGGCATAAAAGCAGGGGCTGCTCGCCGTAAAGGTGAAGTCGGGCGTTTCCCGCATCCGGTCCAGGGCGCTCCGGAAGGTCGCGCGAACTTCTTCGTAGCCTTCGGTCCAGCGCCAGAGCCAGGTGGGGTCGATGTGGCCGTGACCAATCATATGGAGGGTATAGGATGGGGTGTCGTTGTTCACAGTGGAATCTCCCACGGGGTATAGACGCTCGGCATCGGGGTATACAGGCAGGGCCACAACACGTGGGTTGTGGCCCCGAACATTACAGATGGAAATTATACGGCAGGAAAGAGATAGTCTGCCAGTGCCTGGGCCTCAGAGAAGTCGGGGATGATGATATCGGCACCGGCCTTAATCAGGCGTTCGCGCTTGGCTTCATCGAGTCCGAAACCTGCTTTTTCGTCCGAGGGCACACCGACGGCAATACCGCCGACGGCTTTGACATTGCGCAGTTCCACAGGGCCATCGCCCACGGCCATGACTTCGGGGCCACTGAGGCCGTGCTCTTTCACGAGGTCCTGGATGATTTTTTCTTTGGAGTATTCCTGGAAGGTGCGAAGGGCACCCCAGATCTCTTTAAAATAGTGGTCTACGCCGAGTTTGTTGGCTTCATTGCGCACATCGTCACGGTCGGTTCCACTGAATACGTAGAGCGCCAGATTTTCCTGCTTCGAAATGATTTCGAGGAAATCGGGGGCGCCTTTAACAATGGCTTTCTCCCGCGGCATGGCACCGGAGGCCAGGTTGGCCAGCCGTTCGCGGACGGGGACCATGAGGCGGTCGAGATAAATGGCTTTATAGTGCTGTGCATCCTCGATGTCGGCTTCGGGCACGAAACCTTTTTCACGGATTAATTCGACGAGCCGTTCCATCTGAAGAATGGTCTGGATGCCGGTGGTCTCATCGATCATGGTGCGCACTTCGTCTTCGATGGCGGGTGTCGGCGGGGTGTTACCGCAAATCATCTCCACACAAACGGGGAGCATGATATCCTGCCAGCCTTCGCGAAGAATGCTGATGGTGCCGTCAAAATCGAAGAGGCCATACCTAATCTTGCCCCGTTCCACTTCGTTTATGATTTCGATTTGGGTGCCGGGCAGATAATTCCTGCTCATGGAAAAACTCCTGAAGGACAAGTTTTAGCGGATGGTAAAGGACAATATTTCCCTGTAACGGACATGACCGACGGGGGGAGGGCGCTATTCTACCATGAATTCGACCAGACTATGTACTGGCATGGGGGCGAGATGTTTTCTGCCGCCGAGGGGCGGGAGCTCGACCACGAAGGCGGCTTCGGTGATGATTCCGCCCAGTTTTTCTATCAAACGGGCCACGGCAGCGACGGTGCCGCCCGTTGCGAGGAGGTCATCGACGATGACAACCCGCTCGCCGGGTTTAATGGCATCGCGGTGAATCTCAACGATGGCGGTGCCATACTCGAGGGCATATTCTTCGGCGATGGTGTCGCCCGGCAACTTGCCTTTTTTGCGCGCAGTAACAAAGGGCAGGCCCATCTGGTGAGCCAGGGTCGCGCCGAATATAAAGCCCCGGGCATCGACCCCGACGATGGCGTCGATGGGCTGGCCGGTATAACGAAGCTCGAAGAGGCGAATGGTTTCGCGAAAGGCTTCGGGCACCAGGAGGAGGGTCGTGATGTCTTTAAACTGAATTCCCGGCACGGGGAAATCGGGAACGTTGCGAATATACTGAGCGAGATCCATGGGGATTCCTTGTGATGGCGCGATTGGTCATGGTGGTCCCGTGCCTGCGGTGACCCGCATGGCGCGTATCAGGGACGGAAATCGTCTTCGTGGGCCGATGCGTAGGTGCGCAGACGTTTCATAACGTCTTTTTCGATCTGGCGAATGCGTTCGCGGGTAAGCTTATACATCTTTCCCGTTTCTTCGAGGGTGTGGGCCCGGCCATCGTGGAGGCCGTAGCGAAAGCGGATAATGTTGGCTTCCCGCTCCGTCAGCTGCCGCATTAACTCTTCCATTTGCTGGTCAAGCTCAATTTGCTCGATGGCCTTGTCGACCCGCTTGGGTTCGAGGCTTTCCGGAATGCCCCGGTCGCCGTCGGAGTCGGTCGATTGCATCCGCTCGAGTGGAGTTACCACGTCGGCGAACTCCTGGAGCCGTTTGGCCTCAGCAAGTTTTACATTGAGCTCTTTGGCGATGGATTCGATATCGGGATAGCGCCCCGTACGAATATACTCCCGCTCTACCAGCTTTTTGTAGCGGGCGACGTTGTCGGTTATATATACGGGGATACGCACGGTGCGACCGTGGTTGGAGAGGGAGCGCGTCACGGCCTGGCGAATCCACCAGGTCGCATAGGTAGAAAACTTACAACCCCGATCCGGGTCATAGCGTTCTACGGCTTTCATCAACCCGAGGTTACCTTCTTCAATCAGGTCCATCAGGGGCAAGCCGTAGTAGAGGTATTTTTTGGCGATACTGACCACGAGACGCAAATTGGATACGATGAGTCGGCGCCGTGCCGATGCATCACCCGCCAGTGCGGATTTCGACAGACGAATCTCCTCTGAGGACGACAACAGCGGGATCTTGGAAATCTCCGCCAAGTAGATACTCAGGCCATTTTCGCGTGTGTCAGACATGGACTCTCTTCTTGGGGTGGTTACTAAACCCAATAATTAGAAAAATACCAATTGTTCAATAAAGTATATTCACCGTTGCCATTAATTCATCTCACGGGGTCGGCAGTGCTGACACCTCCCCGAGTCATGCCTACTTCCGGCCTGTCTGCGGTCCCCAACCTGTGGGATTGGCAGTGGATAGAGACCGATTTCCGGTGCTATCCATTGTGGCACAATACAATTGAACCTGAACCATAATACAAAACGATTGTGAGGGGTTCAAGAGACTTGTTAAAATTACAGTATGGATAGTATTAGCATTAAGCATAGATACTGTTAATTTTTACTTTCAGGGGCATTGATATAGGGTGGTTGACTTCGGGGGCGTCAGGAAAAGACAATACGCGTTATGCTTGATCCACACGAACGATATATGGGCTACGCGATTCGCGAAGCCACCCGCGCCATGGAAAACGGTGAGGTGCCTGTCGGGTGCGTCATCGTCCACGAAGGCCAGATTATTGGCAAGGCCCATAACCAGCGCGAGACCCTGCAGGACCCCACGGCCCACGCGGAAGTGATCGCCATTACGGCTGCTGCCGCGGCGTTGGGCAGTTGGCGTCTGGAGAATACCCAGTTATACGTGACGCTGGAGCCCTGCCCCATGTGTGCCGGTGCCATTATCATGTCGCGCATTCCTGCGGTCTACTACGGTGCCACCGATCCCAAAGGGGGGTGTTGTGGCAGCCTGATGAATCTCCTGGAAGATGAGCGCTTCAATCATCAGCCGGCGGTTTACGGGGGCCTTATGGCCGAGGAATGCGGTACCATGTTATCCACGTTTTTCCGGGAGATACGTGCGGGCATACGGGCACGTCAAAATTAGTAAAACCCCCGGTGTTACACTGTAGTCTAATTGTCCGCGTGGAATGCCACGTGGAGAGATACGGGAAAACACGGGAGTCTTGACTATGAAAAACCTATGGAGCCGCGCGTTCGTAGCGGCCTTGATGTTCACCCTTTGCGCCAGCTCAGCGCAGGCCCTGAAGGTGGGCGCCGCCAATCGGGTGTTGACACCCAAGGAACCCATGCCCCTTTCCGGTGGCGTTGGCGTGCCCGCGCCACCCAAAGGCCAGCGCGGTGACCTCTTTGCCCGTGTCATGGTATTTGAGGAGGGCGATACCCGGGTTGCCCTGGTGGACGTCGATTTTCTTGGTTTTCCCGGCGTCCTCAGTGACCAGATTCGGGCGAAGGTCGACGGTATTCCGGGCTCCAATATTCTCATTGGTGCTACCCACACCCACAGCGGTCCCGACATGTATGCCTTTCCCGACGGCAAAGGGGGGCACAATGGCGATATGGACTACATCGCGTGGGTCGTCGACCAGACGGCGGCTGCAATCAACGAGGCCGTTTCGAAACTCGAGCCAGCCGTGTTGAAAATTAACGTGGGCGAGGCCAAGGGCAAGATTGCCTTCAATTATTACGCGCCCCAGCTCTATGACCCCCGGTGCGGCGTGATCCAGGCGTTGACACCCGATTCCACACGGGTTATTGCGACTCTGGTGAATTATGCGAGCCATCCTGAAGTGCTTGGGGCAAAGCGGGGACTTCTCAGCCCGGACTTTTGCGGACCCCTCTATGATCGCATCGAGTCCAAAACTGGCGGTATGGCCCTATTCATGAACGGTGCCCAGGGCGGTATGGTGACCGCGGACAATCGGGATGTGCCCGAAGACGACGCGTCCATGTGGCAGGAGTGTATCCGTATTGGCGAGCTTCTGGCCGACGAGGCCCTGCGTATCGTTTCCGATGCCCCCGTCCAGGCAGCGCCCGCCGTGTTTTGTGCTTCTGAGCGCTTGACCTTTCCGGTGACGAGTCCTCTGATTGTTCAGCTCTTTGGCGCTTCCGGTCTGGACTACAGCAGCGTGACAGAAGGAATGAATATCTCCACCCAGATGAATCTGGTGAATATCGGCACGGCGCAACTGGTGAATATTCCCGGGGAAGCGCTGCCGAATATCGGCTATTATCTCAAGCGCAATATGCCCACGGAACATCCCTTTCTGCTGGGCCTGACGAACGATGCCTTTGGCTACATACTCAGCCGGGTAGACTTCAGCAGCTTTGAGCGCTATGAATATGTGACGGCGACGAGTCTGGGTGAGGGGACGGGGCCGATTCTCATTGAGGCGATTCTGGGCATGGTGGAGAAGTATCCCAAACCTGCTTCAAACTAATCTGCATACGGGCATTTCACGAGATTCTTGATATATAGTGCTCTTAAGGGCCCTCTGACGGCGGCGCAACGTTGCGTCCGCCGTTTTTTTGTTTTCTATGGCTTCCCTCGTTTTCTGCAATGACGCTTACACATTCCTGGTGGTCGTTGCGGCCTGGTGCGTCGTCTGAGTGCCCTCGTTGTGGTCTGTTACGAAGTCGTTACATAGATTCGCTCGCAATCGTGCTAGATTAAGCGCGTCAATCGTGGGCAGGGAAGTGACTCAGGGACTACAGGAGGAAGGGCGGGATGAACAGATTACTTCTTATCGCAGGAATCGTCATGATGGGTACCGGACTTCCCGCCATCGCCGAGGAATCGACTCCCGAGGCCCAAGGGTCCAGAGGCTTCGGGCAGCGCGAAGGATTTGAAACATTCGGCGAGGCCCATCGCTTCATCTTTCTCGCCGTGTTGGAGGGGCTCTATGAAGACGGCGTGAGTCGCGATGATGTGGCCCGGATGCTCAAGCAGGAGGAGGGTCAATACTTTGATCATTTCATTGCCCATTGTCCCTTGTGCACCGCGGTGATACAGGCCCTGGAAGTCTATGCGGCGCGACCAGACTTCTACATGTATAAGGGCCGCAATTATCAGATTGAGGAGGCGACTTTCGGGCCGGGGCTGTCTGATAAGGTGCGGGCGGATCTCGGGTCGGACGAGGTAGAAGTACGGCTAACGGCTATTTTCGGATTACTTTCCAAATGGATGAACGTCCGTATGGGTCGTGTGTACCCCAGTGAAAAGGCGCGGGCGCCCCTGCTGGCACAGTTGGAATTGGGGAAGAAGGAGGGACTGCGCATGCTGGAGCAGTTTCGGCGGGATCCAGCGCGGCTCAAAATGCTTGCACCGGGTTTCGCCAATATCGAACACTGCGCGGCGTGCAGTGCCGCTGTGGGCGATCCCTTTCAGGAGATGGTACCGATAGGCACGGCGGAGAAGAAGTCTACGGGGTTGTTGAAGAAATAATGGGCTGCGGCAATAATGGGGCAATCCGGCCAGGTGATGCCGGGGTGCGAAGGCAGTGGGACGTGCGCGGGGCGCGCACGTCCCTCAATGAGGTGGATTGAATGACAAAGCGGGTTTTGGTCGTAGAGGATGACAGCGCCATTCGACAGGGCATTGTCGATGCGTTGGCCTTTGACGGCTACGACACGCTGGAGGCCGGGGATGTTGCTGTAGGAAAGGATTCAGCCCTTGCGGCGGCCTACGACTTACTTTTGCTGGATTTGATACTACCCGATGGACATGGATTCGAAATCCTCAAGGCGTTGCGCAAATCCCGACCTACTCTGCCGGTGATCGTGCTCACGGCGTTGGGCCAGGAACATGACCGGGTACGGGGCTTGCAGTTGGGCGCGGACGACTATGTGGTCAAGCCGTTCAGCGTGAAAGAACTGTTGGCCCGGGTGGCGGCGGTGCTTCGCCGTTCTCCGGGCCGTCCCAGCGATATGTCGACGTTGACCCTCGGGAGTCTGATCGTTGATTTCGAGCGGCGGGAAGTGCGTGATGGTCTGCGACGTGCCGAGTTGTCTGATCGGGAGATGGCGCTGCTTCGCTATCTCGCGCAGCACGGAAATCGCGCGGTATCTCGCGACGAAATTCTCGCCAATGTGTGGCACCTCGATCCCCGTTCCATCGTTGAGACCCGCACCATCGACATGCACATCAAGCGACTTCGGGAAAAGCTCGGGGACTCTGCGGCCACACCCACGAGAATTTTGACGGTGCGCGGGAAGGGCTACATGCTGGTTTATGCTGAGGGGGGCGGATGAGACGCCGCCTGATTATTGGGTGTTTCGTCGTTGTCTGCCTTGGCATGGGGACTGGGGCGACGCTTTGGCTCAGCGCGACGGTGCTCCGCCTCGATCGTGAACAGAAGGCCTACGAGGAACTGGCCGCCCTGGAGGAACGGGTACGGCTGGCACTCTGGCGCATGGACTCGGCACTGGGACCCTTCATTGGTGAAGAGAGCAAGCGACCCTTTGAATACTATCAATCCCTCTATCCCTTAGGGGAGGCCTACGATATATCGAATAACTCGCTGCCGGGCAATGTGCTTGCACCGTCGCCCCTCATGACCTTTGAATCCGCCTACATACAATTGCACTTTCAGCTCGAACCCGACGGGGAAATCGGTTCGCCGCAGGTGCCGCCTGACGCGCAGCAGGCTCTGGCGGAGAAGAATTATCTTACCCCGGAGGCCGCGAAACGTGCCCGAGAACGGCTAACGGTCGTGCGCGGCCATCTGGACTATGATCGCGTATTGGCGTCCTTGCACGAGGAGATTGTCGACAGCGTGGGTAAGAGCGCGCCTTCGATGGTGATAGTCGGCATGGCCGGGGGCGTGACGCGGCAGGCCGAGAGCAACCGGATTGAGGTGAATGCCCGCGTGAATCAATACGACATTCAAAACAATCAGGATCCCATAACCATTCGCATGAAGGGGGGGACAAAAGGAGAGGCCGGGATTTTGAGCCGTCCACCAATTCCTGAAACGACGGCCCCGAACACCGCAGCTTCCGGAGTCGAGGATCGGCCCTACCAACCGGTTGATTTTGGCCGGATCTTTTCCGACCGTGGCGCGTCGGGAGAAGGGGGAATGAAACCCTTGTGGATCGACGATGAACTCTATCTGGTGCGGGTGGTGCGGGTGAATGGTCAAATTGTATTGCAGGGTTGCTGGCTGCAATGGCCGGCGGTCCGTCAATGGCTGTTGGGTCTCTGTACCGATCTCCTTCCAGAGGCACAATTGTTGGCGACCGATCCCGGGGATCTGCACGACCCCGCGATGCCCGGCCGCCAATTGGCCGCGTTGCCCGTCCGCCTCGATGCCGGTGATTTGGCACCATTGGAATCCTCTCTGGGCAATGCCCGACTTCACGCCTATCTGGGGCTCGCTATCGGGGGCATTGTCCTCGCTACCTTGTCCATGGCGCTACTACTCTGGGGCGCGGTCACCTTGAGTGAGCGCCGAGGTCGTTTCGTGTCGGCGGTAACCCACGAGTTGCGGACACCCCTGACGACCTTTCGCATGTATACGGAAATGCTCGCCGGAGGGATGGTGGAGGAAGAGGGCAAACGTCAGCGCTATCTGGAAACCCTCCACGGGGAGTCCCGCCGCCTGGTCCATCTGGTGGAGAATGTCCTGGCCTATGCGCGCCTGGAGCGGGGCTCGCTGGCCTCTCGGCGGGTCGCAATTTCCGCCAACACGCTGCTGGAGCGAATCGAAGCGCCCCTGGCGCAGCGTGTGGAACAAGCGGGCATGACTCTCGTCATGGAGGCCGAATTTTCCGATGCCCAGCTGCGGGTAGATCCAGGGGCTGTCGAACAGATCCTCTTCAATCTCGTCGACAACGCCTGCAAATACGCCCGCACGGCCGACGATGATCGCATTCATGTGAATCTGACATGTGATGGGAGGCAAGTATGTTTTCACGTGGTTGACCATGGCCCGGGCATTTTGCGGAAGGAACGGCACCGAATTTTCCAACCCTTCACAAAGTCCGTGCAGGAAGCGGCCCAGTCGGCACCTGGTGTCGGGTTGGGCCTGGGATTGAGCCGACGCCTTGCCCGCGCCATGGGCGGCGCCCTCTATCTCTCGACGGAAGCTGGCGCGGGAGCTTGTTTTGTGTTGCGTTTCCCCCGGGTTTCCGGAGATAGCTAGTCCGCACCAAAAAAAGCTTGACAAAAAACTCGATTAGAACTATAAAGATAGTTATAGAAAATAAATATAGCGTCAAGTATCCACCAAGAGGATTGATATTGTGCCTTCGAAAAAGCAACCCACCCTCCACGATTTACCCGCCTTGTCGCGACTGGAACAGCGCATCATGGGCCTCGTCTGGAATTTGGGCGAGTGCAGCTCCGCCGACGTCATTGCCGCGCACAATCAGGGTGAACATCTGGCCGAAACAACGATACGCACCGTGTTGGCCAACCTGCGAAAGAAGGGGTATGTCGAGTTGGTGCCGACCATAGAGCGTCAACACCGGCTCAGGCCCGCTGTGAGCCGGGAAAAAGTGGGGAAGCGGACGCTGCGCGATCTCGTATCGGGCTTTTTCGGGGGGTCACCACGTCAGGTTTTTTCTTATCTCATTAAGGAAGAAAAGTTAAGCGAAGCGGACTTGGAAGCATTACGGCAGTTAATAGAAGAACGACAAAAAAAAGGGTCATGATATGGGCGAACTCGGGATAGTACTCAATGGGGTATTTGAAGACGCACCGATACTGGGGCGCGTGTTTTTTGCGAGCCTGGAGCTCTTATTGCTCGTGCCCCTGTTGGCTATTCTCACCAAACTTCGCCTGCTGCGCACCTATCGGTTGCAGTCCCTGCTTTGGGGCTTTGTGCTGCTCAATTTATTGAGCGGCGTATTCATGAAGGCACCCTATGACCTGACCCTCTGGGAAAACCCACCGCCTGCGCCCGCCGCCATCGCAGCGGCACCTTCTCACATTTATCGCCCTGATCTACGTGGGTCCATGACCGACAAGTCGGTTACCCCACGCATGGCGTCGTTGCGAGAGGTGCAGGCCGGCTTCGAGGTTCCCGTTGGGGTCACGCCCCCTGCGGTTCAGCGCTCCACAAGCCCGTCATGGCTACCGTCGGTTACGTTTATTGAGGGGCTGGGTATGGCGTGGCTCGTGGGGGCCTTATTGATGCTTGGCCTTCTTCTGATTGAGCGATGGCGCCTGGCCTGTTTGTTGGCGCGATCCCAAAAGGCCGGGTCAGCGCTGGTCGCCCAGTATGCGCGTGAAACGAAGGCCCTTGGCACCCGTTGGAAGCCCATACTTCGGGTAACAGAAGACTTAGAGACACCGGCGATTGTGGGTGTGTTACGACCGGTCATCCTCATTCCCCATTGGCTGGAAGAAGAGGGAAGCACCGAGCAATGGTCGTGGACCTTACGTCATGAGCTGACCCACTGGCATCACGGGGACACCCTCGGCCAGATGCTCCGTCTGGTGACCCAGGCCCTGTTCTTTTTTCACCCCTGTGTCTGGTGGGCCGGTAAGCGGTGGGAGGAAGCGGCAGAACTGGCCTGCGACCGTTCGCTGCTTCACAGTGAGCGTGACGCCGTGGGATATGCCCAGGAGCTGTGTGAGTTGCTCGGTATGATCGGAAAACGTCAACGTCCCTTGATGTCGACGGGGCTCTTCGCCAGTCGAAGCCACATAGGACGACGTATTGAAACCCTTCTCGCGGATCCGATGGCCTTGCCCGGGCGCTTGCGTCTCTGGCAGAAAGCCCTGGCGGGTCTTGTGCTGGTGGGGTTGCTGGGGGTGGAGTTACACAGTGCAAACGCCGAACTCCGCACGGTGGCCCCGTTGATCTCGGTTTCCAGCCAGGTGAGGGCTTCTACCACGGCACCGGGAGATCGGGTTTTGCAGTTTCCCGAGGAATACTCCATGGGGACCATCTATTTGAATGGAGAACGGATCGAGGCACAGGGGACCATCCAGGTGCCCGCAGGCGCGTCGGTTTCCTTGAATGTAAACGAAGCGGGTGCCGCTGACTTGTCGCCCCTGGCGCGTTTTGGTCCCGACGATTTGTATGGCATTAATCTCCGGGGTACCTCGGTGCAGGACGAGGAGCTGGCCAACCTGTCCGGTCTGACCGGATTGCGTGATATTGATGTGGAGCAGACACCTGTGGGTGATGCCGGCATGGCCCACTTGGCGGAACTGGTCAATCTGGAGGTTTTGTGTGTTGATGGCACCGCCGTGGGCGACGCGGGTCTGGCCTATGTGGAAAACATGACCAACATGCGCGACCTGGAACTGAATCGGTCGCAGGTAACCGACGCGGGACTCTATTACATTCGCAATTTGACGGGCATCACCCGTCTCGACATGTGGATGATTGATATAACGGACGAGGGCATGTCGTATCTGGCCAATTTGCAGAATCTGAATGAATTGGGCATCGAAGATACGTTGATTACGGACGCGGGTTTACGCTATCTCGAGGGGATGACTAACCTGGATGGCATCAACCTGGAGAACAACAACATTACGGACGCGGGGCTGGCCTCTCTGGCGAAGATTCCCAACCTGACACGCATCAGTCTGGCGGATACCTATCTGACCGATGCAGGCATGGCCTTACTGGCTAAATTTCCCCGTCTTGGTGCCGCTATCTTGCCGGTCCAGATAAGCCCGGAGGGACTCAAGGCGCTGGAAGGGACCAATCTCGGCAGTTTCCTTGCCGGTGAATACGGTGCGCGACACGAGGTCACCGTGTATGTTACGGGTGAAGGTCGCCCGCTACCGGATGCACATTTTATGCTGGTGGAAGCCATGGGCCCGGGTAATGAAGAAGTCCATGTGTATCGCACCGATGGGACGGGAAAAGCCCAGCTCTACATGCCGGATCGCCGGGCACCCTATCAGCTTCGGGCCTTTGCTGCGGGCTACGTGACGAACGAGGCGGAATGGGCCGTGCCAACGCCGTCGGTACTTCGCCTGGATCTGGAAGCTGCGTCCGTCATCGGGGGCATGGTGGTGGACACGGCCGGCAACGCCGTATCGGGCGTCTCGGTATCGGTTCCGGTCCTCGGCGGTCACAATTGGGATTCGAGTGAGCCCTTGCCCCATGCGGTATCGACAGACGAAGGGGGACGGTGGACGTGTGATGTGGCCCCCAAGGATCTGAGCGAATTCTGGGTGTCCCTGGACCATCCGAAGTATGCGACCACGACATACAACACCGCCGATCTTTCCGTGGCGACGCTGCAGAACTCGACGGCCGTTTTGACCATTGCGGATGCCATTGGATTGCCCGGGCTGGTGGTCGATAAATCGGATAAACCGATCTCGGGCGTGCGTATCACCGAAATGGAAGAATGGCGGCAGCGCACCCAACGGGCGACAGGTCGTGCGGCGACAACGGACCGGGAGGGGATCTTCGAGATTCGGCCGATTCGACCTGGCGAGACCCTTCTCAAACTCGATGCTTCTGGCTACGCATCCCAAACGGTATCGGTCAATGTCGTTGCCGAGATGGAGCCCATCCGAATTGTCATGAGTTCTCCGGGGGTGCTGCGGGGCAAAGCCATCAATAAGGAAGAAGAGCCCCTGGTCGGCATAGAAGTGCGGGCAACGGGCCTTGGTGAGGACGGGGTGACACTGGGTAGCTGGCGTGGCACTACCGACAGTGAGGGAAAATTCCAGTGGCCGGAAGCCCCGGAAGGCACGATACATCTTTCGTTCCGCCAAGGCGATAACAATTATCATTCGGCTCAATTGGAATTCACGAACACGAGCGAAAAAGAAGAAGTATTTACCCTGCCATTCCTGAAAGGAATCGAAGCCGGTAAGGAATTGATCGACCGATTTAATACAGCACACCAGCCCGACCAGGTCGGGGGTGTCGCCTTCGACTTCACGGTGGAAGAACGCTTTGATCCCAATGAAGGGCCTCGGGTGCGTCGCTACGATGTCGCCCGTGCGGGCGATGGACGCTATCGGGAGGCCCTTAGCTTCGGCAATGATGGCAAGGAGAAAACGCCGTGGCACCATTCCTGGAATGGGTCCGTCTATGTGCGCCATGGCCATCCCGCTGACGAGGACAGCGAAAAAGTCGACCTGAACCGCTACGAAATTGACTCCGTAGAACATGAGGCGGCCCATCTCGTCGAACTCGACTGGCTCCTGCTCTTCGTACGGGAACATTCTCCGACGCTTCGACATAAGGTCCTTACTTTTACGGGCAATGAAGTGGCACTGGGGGATGACGAGAAAACGATGATGACCATGCGTTTTCTCGATACCCGGAGTCTAATGGTTGATCGGCTTGAATATTTTGATGCGTCAGGCGGTAAGGTACTTAGCATAGAATTCGGCGACTTTTTCTTTCATAGGGGCGTAAGTTTTCCGTTGCGCGCGAATGTTACCTACAGCTACGAGGCGATGAATGGAGAAACGTCTTTCTTAATTCATCCTTTTTCGCCCCTGGATGACGCCGAAGATTTCACGGTGCCACGGAGTGAGAAGGACATCGTGGTTGGGCATATGAAAACGAAAAAACTTGTGGCGGTGACGAACTCCGATACGACATCGGTCGCTGTCACAAAGAATGGGGACCTCTTCGCAAACTTGCTGAAAGAGTTGGAGTAGGCCGGATAAGCGGAAAGGTTCTGGGGTCTGCTCGATTGGGGAGGCTCCCAAAAATGGGGTAGTTCAAGGCGTTGGTGGCAATGGCACGTGGAGATAACAAGTGACATGCCGCCTCCTATGGCAGAAAATGAAAGGGCAAAGTAATGAGCAAGAAAAATAATTCTGATTCTCGAATTGTGTGGCAACGGCGATGTGCTGGGTTGTTGATTCTGGTGTGCTGGGGCATGCAGGCCCTAATTTACTGTTCGGGGCTGGGCTACGCCCAGGAGCGGACGGAGCCTGTAGATAGAGATAGCGAACGAAGCTTTCACATTCTACAAAGTTCGCCAGAGATGATGGAAAAACTCGTACGGTGGAAAGAGGCGGCAGAGGCGGCAAGGGTGGCAAGGATGATAAGGACGGCAGCGACGGCAGCGACGGCAGAGACTACAGGGACTACAGGGACTACAGGGACTACAGGGACGGCAGAGACGGGAGTAGAGTCGGTAATAGAGCCGGTGATTACTCTTAACGGTCCCTTCGTTGACGATCGCGCTCTGCCAGTCGGGCGTGGGTCATTCGTTCACGGAGGCCTCCTTCCGTAACGAAGGCTTCCTCTAATTGCTTAATCTGGCGATCAAGTAGGGCGATGCTTACCTTGGTCAGTCCACAGGATGGCGTTGGCTGAGATTGCGGGGTCGTCATGCTCCACGGCCTTTTTGAAGGTTTCATAGTTCGCGTTTGGTGTGCGCAATAACTCGGAGAGGCGACGGGCGTAGGGGTGAGACTTTTCCCATTCCTCGATGTCGTGGGTGCGTAGGAAATCGCGATAGTCTTCCAGGAGCTCGCCGAGGCTTGCTTTGGCTACGTTGGTGAGTTTGATTTCCATTTCCTTGGAGGTGCCGGAGGCCATGCTGCCCTCGGCGATATTTTGTTTTCCGGAGCGGGCCGCCTGGACCATTTGGTCGACTGTGCGGTCGCGGCGCTGGAAATGGCGTGCGCAGAAGCGGACCGTGGCGTCGTAGACGATTTCGGCGCGTTGGTAGGAGAGGAGTTTCTGGTAGCCGCCGTGGGTTGGGATAAAGCCTTTGGTCATGTGAGGTTCCTGTGCGTTTTCAGGGACTACAGGGACTACAGGGACTACAGGGACTACAGGGACTAGCCAATCTTATTGGACATAGTCAAGATTTGCCAAGGCCCTCAAGAAAACTTGCGGTACACGCCGATTTTCATCGGTCTCTGCTGTCTCTGTAGTCCCTCAAAAAAACCTTAGGCCAAAATATCCCTGATCACGTGGCCGTGCACGTCGGTCAGGCGTCGCTCAATACCGTTGTGGTAAAAGCTGAGCCGTTCGTGGTCCAGGCCGAGCAGGTGCAAGATCGTAGCGTGAAAATCGTAGATGGTCGCCACATTCTCTACGGCCTGATAACCAAACTCGTCGGTAGCGCCATAGCTATAGCCCGGCTTCACCCCGGCGCCCGTCATCCACACGGTAAAGCCGGCCGGGTTGTGATCGCGGCCACTGGCACCCTTCTGGAAGGTGGGCATGCGACCGAATTCGGTGGTCCACACGATAAGGGTGTCTTCCAACAAACCCCGGGCCCGCATGTCCTTAATCATGCCCGCTGCCGGTCCGTCGAGGATGGGCGCGTGCACGTCGTATTGCTCTTTCAGGCTCTTGTGTCCGTCCCAGTTACCCACGCCCTCGCCCATGGCGTAGGCCCCATTAAATAGTTGGACGAATCGCGTGCCCTTTTCAATGAGTCGGCGTGCGAGGAGGCAGTTCTTGCCGAAGCCCGCCTTGGTTTCGTTGGGGTCGTCGATGCAATAGAGTTTGCGTGTTTCCGGGCTCTCGTTGCCGAAGTCGCTCATGGAGGCAGCCTTGAGCTGCATCTTCGCGGCAAGCTCGTAGGAGGATATGCGCGCGCTGAGCTCTGTGTCACCAGGGAAACGTTCGAGATGCTTGTCGTTCAGGAATTTCAGGAAATCCCGCGTCGCCCGTTCGTCGCCGTCTTTGATGTAGCCCGGCGTGGCGAGATTGGGTATGGGTTTCTGCGTATTAAATGGCACGCCCTGGAACACCGCAGGGAGAAATCCTGAGGCCCAGTTGTTCGGTCCCGACTGGGGCACGCCACGGGGGTCGGGAATCGCCACGAAGGCCGGCAGGTCGTTGGCCTCGCTGCCGAGGGCGTAGGAGGCCCACGCGCCCATGCTGGGGAAGCCGTCGAGGGTGAAGCCCGTGCTCATCTGATTTTCCGCCGGACCGTGGGTGTTGCTCTTGGCCGTCATGGAGTGGATGAAGGTGTAGTCGTCCGCCATGGCCGCCAAGTTGGGCAGCATGTCGGAAACCATCTTGCCCGATTCGCCCCGGGGTTTGAAATCCCAGTAGCTCTTGGTCAGGTTGCCCTGTTCACCCTGGAAGGTGACGAGCTTGTCGCTACCCGGCATGGGTTGGCCGTGGCGCTTGATGAGCTCGGGCTTGTAGTCCCACGTGTCCACATGGGAGCAGGCACCGGAACAGAAAATGACGAGGACGTTCTTTGCCTTTGGCGTAAACTGGGCGGCCCGTGCGGCGAGGGGAGCCGAAGGTTGAATTATAGGGCGAATGGGGCCCAGCTCGGAGGCGGCTGCCTTGCCCATCAGGCCTTGCTCGGCGAGGAGTGCAGAAAGGGCGATGCCGCCCAAGCCCGCGCCCGCGCTCTGTAGGAAGCCGCGGCGGTTTAGAAGGTGCTGTCCATCGGGATAAATTTCTTCAGGGGTCATACTATCTCTCGCTCTATCAGGGCCATGATTTAGCTCTAGGGTACCAGATAGACCCCCTGCGGGGCACATGGGGTCTGGCGGTGCGCAGGGGCTGAATTTACGTAGCGTTTTCCGGAAGCGGAAATGACTGAGCGGCCGCTAGGTATACGAGATGACGATTGCTCTCGACCTCAAAAAACTTACCACGAATAAACACGAATGTACACGAATAGGGAGTGGGATGGAGGTGTACGAATGTGCACGAATTGACACGAATACGGAGGGGACGGGAAGTGCGGATTGTGTTCGTCGCGAATTGGGCGCCAGTTTCTTCCGGCCCGAAGGGCCAGCGCAGCATAGCCCTGGGCAACGCCCAGGGTTAATCGTATCGAAACGTATATAGCCCTGAAAGGGCGGCGCGAATCGAAATTGTTTGGCTTTCTGCATTTCGCGGGTCCCGTTACGGGGTGGACTCTACGTTGCCGTAGGCGTGTTTGAGTGTATGCCAGTTAGTCATTTTCACTCTTCACGCTAACTAGACCGGTCACCTCATCTGACGATATCAAACGTCTAATGATTTGGCTTCCGGGGCATCCTTTGAAATCGAGATGAATCAGATGATTTCCCGTCTTTTCCTGCAAGACTCTTAAGATCTCTTCGCGGTTTTTGAGAAGAACACGTGTTGCTATCAATCGAATCGGGGTCTCCACTGTTTTTTCGAAAAAGCGGAAGCCTTTGAAGTGCTGTAGTTCGACCATAACTTGAAAGGGTTCACCCTTGTTTATGAATACTGGCAGATTGAGGAACGCCGCATCGACATTGACCGCTCCCGATATACTGAAATTATCGCTCTGTGTCAAATGTTCCCCTTTTACACATAAATCAAATAAATCCGAGACCCCAGACGCTTCCTCATCACTTAACTCTCGAAACAATGGATTCAAGTGTAATCGCCTGGCCACACTTCTAGCCTTATTTAGGAATTCGACAAACTCCAAGAGCTCAGCCCCTCCCGACGTCATGCCTGTTGCTCTGGCCGAGAATAGGCGTTTTCCTTCATGTCGACATTCAACCATGAGTGTTTTTCCACGGGAGAGTGAACGGGCGAGCCCCTCGATTTGGTCGAAGTGGGGAAGGTGAAGCAACGGCTTACCATACCACTTGTCTACTGAGAACCCCATCTCTGGAGTTGAGGAGTCTCCAGAGAGGTCCAGCGCTTGCTCCGATGATAATTCGAGCGGAAAACTAGGATCGGCCAGTGCAAACGTGAAGCGGCTCCTGCCCGCAGTGATCCGCGCGGCAATGGGGTCTATTCGCACTTCCTCGAACACTGGTTCTTCATCGACCTTGGTACAACTCAGTGATGCGAACACGTTCAGGGCCGTGCCGATATGTAGTTGGACTTTCTCGGCATCCTGCCAGATGTGGTCGAATATAGGAGAGCCGGAAATTGAAACATCCGACGGACTGAACTCAACGGACCTCCCCCCTTCGATCAGGCTATCAATCTTGATGGTAACTTCCTCTGGATTCCCTGGGAATGAAAATTGAATCGGGACGTCCTCAATCGCATGGAACGTGGTATGGGAGTTTTGCTCAGAAACTACCATAGTTGCGCGAAAACGTGGGTCTAGCACCTCGAACCTTCTTTGTTCTTCCTTGATCAAGTCTTGAGGTGTTAGCGGGCGCGCTAGTTTTGCAAACGCAACTTTCCTTCGAGGTGTGAGCGATTGAGATAGCGGGATGCGAATCTTCCAGCGACTATTTGCCTTCTGGCATGTATTGGAAGAAACGCTCTCCCAAATGAGTGTCTTGTCTTTCGGATGGTAGAGGACGACTAATATAGGCAAAGTGTGGCCGATCCAATAATCGTGGTGAGTTTGATCAAACCGAAATACGACTGCGCCCTTGGACGTTTCTTTCCAATAGCTCGCACCAGCCTTGACTTGGACACCAAGAAGTCTGCCTGTTGGATTGCCTGAATTGCATTCCTCGACAATTAAGTCTATGCCCATGTCGCTTTCAAGTTGAGGGCGCTTTATCCATTTCATTCTCAGGAAGACACCCTCAACGGCATTCATTCCCAAGTGTTCCGTTGGGGAGTATCTGGAAGTTTTTTTTGGCATCACATTTTGCCCCTCTTTGTGTTCTTCGTGGTGAGCTAACGATTATTGCGAGTGCTTTTCCACTAGGCGAGGTCTAGAACTTCCGGGACAGCCTCGCGCCCGTCGACTTTCGCCCTTTTGCAGCGATAGCTTGAAGTCCGAAGGTGCTATTCGCAACCGCCTGGGCCGTCTGCGCGAGGCAGTCCCTCTATTACCTCAATTCAGATATAAAAATTCATTGGTGTTGTAGATTGCGCGGCAGAAGAGGTCGAGGCCGTGCTCTGTTATAAACGCTGCGGAGGCTTCTTTTTCTTCGGGGCCGGGTTTGCGGGCGTAGGCGAGTTGAAAGGCCCGTTCTGCCTGGGCGGCGGGATTGTCGGCCGCTTCGGCCAGGCGTTCGGCGAATAGCTTGGCCTGCTGGTTCATGAAGGGGCTGTTGAGCATGTTGAGCGCCTGGAGGGGCGTGGTGGAGGCGTTGCGCTTGGGCTGGTTTTGTGCGCCGTCGGGACAGTCGAATATGCCGAAGGTCTCGTCCTGCTCCATGCGGGGTTTCATCTGGTAGATCATACGCCGCCATTCGGCCGGGCCAAACTCGACCTTGGGGTCATAGACACGCACATAGTTTGAGTTGGGCTTGAAGACTTCGTAGCCGGGTCCACCCATGGCCATATCGAGGACGCCACTGGCTTGTAACACGGTGTCGCGGATGGGTTCGGCCTCAAGGCGACGTGGGGGGAAGCGCCAGAGAGAGAAGGTGCCCGCGTCTATCGCCATGGCATCTTCCCGTGGGGTGCTTGATTGGCGGTAGGTCTGGGACAGGAGAATGCGTCGGTGGACGGACTTGGGCTTCCAGCCGTCCTGGATGAAGGTCAGGGCGAGCCAATCGAGGAGTTCGGGGTTGCTTGGGCGGGAGCCCATGGCACCGAAATCACTGGGCGTATCTACAATGCCCCGGCCGAAGTGGTAGTGCCAGATGCGGTTGACCATGACCCGGGCTGTGAGGGGGTTGTCGGCATCGGCGACCCAATTGGCGAAGGCGACGCGACGCTGCTGCTCCGGTGTGTCGGAAGCCAGCTGGAGGGCGTGGCCGACCTGGGCAATGCCGCCGGGGTTAACGGGGGCCCGTTCTTCCATGGGGTCACCACGATAGAGAAAGTTGGTGGGTTCGGCCGTTTCAAACCTGCCGCCGTAGATTCGGTCGAAGGCGAGGAGTTCCTTGTGTTCTTTATCGAGGGCGGGCTTTTGGGCCGCAATGGCGTTCAGCCGTTTCCGTTCGCTCGATTCCAGACCCACGGTGGCGAATTCGGCAATGGCGCTCACCCGCTGTCCAAAGGGTGCCCGATCGAGGGAGGAAGCCACCCGTTTCCAGGTGCCGTCCGGCGTCATGGCGTCGATGTAATACTGGGTGGCGAGGCGGTCATCAAACCCGCCCTTCCGGTCCCGTGCCCACACAACACGGTTGATGGTTTGGGCGGTGGCGAAATCTACTTGGGCCCAGGCTTCCCCTTTTTCGCCGGGAATCCAACTGTAATCGTTGCCCAGCTTGCCGTCATTCAGATGGATGGTCTTGTGCTTGGTGTTTTCCGCGTAATCACTGGAAGCGCTCGGTGTGGCACCGAGACTGGCCAGGGCCACATTGGTCGTTGTTTCCTCTGCGGAATACACTTCCAGTTCGTCGATGCACACATCGTTGCCGTTGTTGGTGCCTTGCACCGTAATGCGGAGGGCCGTTGCCTCCACCGGCGCGAAGTTTTCCTCGTTCAGCCGGGCGGTTACTGCGGCGCGTAATTGGGGGCGGAGTACTGGCATGGCGGGTGCGGCGGCTTCTTCGGCCAGGGGCTGGATAGCGACGAGGTCGGAGCCTACGATACGGCCTTCATTCAGGGGGCGCAGGAGAATGCGTGCGGTGGGCTGGAGGGTGTGAATGCCCCCGTCGTAGAAGCCACTCCATTCCCAGCCCTTGAGCACGTCGTCTTCCTGGGCCGCCCTCT
Source organism: uncultured bacterium (assembly GCA_963977445.1). Classification (GTDB taxonomy): domain Bacteria; phylum Hydrogenedentota; class Hydrogenedentia; order Hydrogenedentales; family JAEUWI01; genus JAEUWI01. The sequence continues at coordinate 34,375 of CAXBPH010000018.1, forward strand.
TGTGGGTATTGACCGTTGCCAGTGTCGTCTGGTCTTCGGTGGTCGCAAGGTCGCCATCCTGATCCAGGACAAAGGCGACGGACTCACTGCGGTCTTCCCCAGCGATCCAGGAAAGCCAGATCTGGTGTCGACCTGTCGCGCTCAAGTTCCACGAAAAGAGATCGGTGTTTTCTCGTCCTTCCCAATAGAGATAGCCCTCCCCAGGGGAGTTTTCGTCCTTGTCCACAAAGGCCCGGCCCAGGGGGCGGCGCAGGAGGGAGACACTGGGCGCGCCTTCGAGCTGGAACAAGGGGCCATCGTCATCGATGCAGGTGAGTTGCGTGTTCGCCTGGGGCCGGAACGTGGCAAGCTCCCCATCGATGGCTTGGATTTGCTGTTGTACCACCTCGGCTTTGGCGACGCGCTCGTCATAGTCGGCAGGCCGCACTTCCCGTTCACCATGCTGGACGCCGGAGAAAATCGCGCGGAGCTGAAAGTAGTCCCGTTGGGAGATGGGGTCGAATTTGTGGTCGTGGCATTTGGCACAGCCCGCCGTCAGGCCGAGAAAGGCCGCCGACGTGCGGTTTACCATATCGTGGAGTTCGCCGTCCCGCTGGTTTTTTGTGAGGACAATGTCCGGACTCTTCACCCGGTCCCAGGGGCCCGCGACGAGATAGCCGGTGGCCATGTCGGCCCCCATGGCGTCGCCTGCGATTTGCTCCTTGATGAACTGGGTGTAGGGTATGTCGTCGTTGATGGCCTGGATAACATAGTCGCGATAGCGCCAGGCATTGGGGCGGGGTATGTTGGTTTCAAAGCCGTCTGTTTCCGCGAAGCCCGCCACATCGAGCCAGTGGCGTGCCCACCGTTCGCCATAGTGAGGCGAGGCGAGGACATGGTCCACCAGCTTTTCGTAGGCGTTGGCGTCGGTGTCCTTGATAAACGCTTCGACTTCCTCGGGCGCGGGCGCGAGGCCGAGGACATCGAGATAGAGACGGCGGATGAGGGTGCGCCGATCTGCTTCGGGGGAAGGGGTCAATTTCTTTTCTGTCAGGCCCTTGAACACAAAGCCGTCGATGGGGTTTTCAGACCAGGCTGGGTCGGCAGCAACGGGAACAGCGGGCATTTCGGGCGCACGGAAGGCCCAGTACTTTGGCTGGTCGACGATGGTTGCGGCGACTATTGCCTTGGCATCCGCCTGGGCGGCTTCGACGGTGGTGCCGGGCCAGGGTGTGCCGTCATTGACCCATTTTTCCAGGATTGCGATGGCTTCGTCGGGGAGTTTGCCGTCGGGGGGCATCTGGAGGTCGGCTTCTTCATAGTGGACCGCCTGAATCATGCGGCTGCTCTCGGTGTCGCCAGGAATTACGGCGGATTTCACGAAGAGTTGGGCCAGGGAATCGAGGCGGAGACCCGACTTCTGTTTTTCCGGGCCGTGGCAGCCGATGCAGTTCTCCTGAAGGACCGGCATGACCTGCTCGGTGAAGAAACTATCCGGGGTGGGATCTTGGGCCATTGTCGTGGCCGTCAGGGCTATGGTGGATGCCCAAATGCCGCCCGATATCCAACGCACGGAAGGATAATAAAATGCTTTCATGGGGTACTGTCCTCTTACTTCGTCAACACGCGCCTTACGCAGTCTTAGCATAATGACAAACGGGGGGGGAAAGGTCAAATGCAGTTGACGGTGGGCAGTTGACAGTTGACGGACATCAGCGTGAGGACATAGGTTGACAAAAGAGACCGGAAGGGGTGCCACCCTTACGCGGAGGAGCGAAGCGGGGGAGCTTACGGGTGTGAATTCGTCGTGGCTTTCCGGGTCTCCATTGGGCCGGCTTCTTGAATCTTGGGGTTCGCGATGCCGCGTTTCGGTGCTTGTCGCTCTGCCCAAGTTCCACCCGCGACGTCGCACCCGTAAACCCGGCGACCGATGGTCGCTTCGCCGGGTGTAAGGGTGGCACCCGTGGGGTGCTTAAGGCTGGGTCAGTTTTTTGGTCATGAATCCCACGACGATGGGGAGGCTTTCGCGGACTACGTCGAAGGTGTGGCCTCCTTTTAGTTCGTGATAGGTGTGGGGGATGTTGAGGGCCGTGAGTTGTGCGGCGAAGTTTTCGTTCATGGTGCGGTCGAAGGCCGTGTCGCCGGTGATGATACACAGGGACATATTGCGGAGGACTTTCGCCTGGTGCAGGGGGTTGAGGGCGGTCCAGGTTTGCTCATCATCGCCAAAGCGGTCCATGGGCACCGCGTAGGACTGTCCGCTCGGGAGGCCTGTGCGGGGGAAGTCGAGGAGTCCGATGATGGGGGCGAGGGCGGCGAAGGCTTCGTGGTGGGTGATGGCATAGCGCGTGCAGCCATAACCGCCCATGCTCCAGCCGCTGAGGCCCCGCTGCTTCGGGTCGGTGGATAGATTGAAGCGTACCGTGGCGTCCACGATGACTTCGTCTATGTAATCCTGGTAGCGGTCGGCCTTCTTTACCGGAGAGTTAATGTACCAGCCATCATCGCCATCGGGCAGGATGGTGACAAAGGGGGCCGCGAGGAGGGCTGCCCGGGCGCCGGGGTCGTCGATGAGGGAGCGCTCGGTGCGGCCACGGCCGTGGAACAGAAAGAGTACGGGCCAGGGGTGGGCGTCTTTGACGTAGCCCTCGGGGAGGACGGCGCAGAAGGTCTTCCGCTTGCTCAGAATCTCACTATCGAAAGACACGGCCTGGATGCGGTCTGCGATGGTTTCAACAGTCACTTCTTGGGGTTCGTCACCGTGGACTTGCGTCACCCCGGTCATGAGGGCGAAGAGCGCAATCGCCAGACTGAAGTAGGGGCGGAGTATTTGGTAGCCGGATGTTTTCATAATGCCTTCGCTTCAGTGGCGTCGAAAGAAGCGACCGACAACACCACTTCCGACTCCTCCGACGACAATTTGGTCGTCTTGCTTCCGTAACGGACCACCGCGCCCTTTGGATTGCGGATGGTGGCGGTAGTGAGTACGCCGTCCTTCCAGGCGATGTCGACCTCGTGACCGCCCCGCGCGACGAGACCCTTGACTTCGCCTTCGGTCCAGGTCGATGGCAGGGCCGGAAGGAGGTGAATTTCACCTGCGTGGCTTTGAATCAGCATTTCGGCGATGGCGGCGGCGGCACCCATGTTACCGTCGAGTTGGAAATGAGGGTAGGCGGAAAACAGATTTTGATAGACGCCCGTGCCGTTGAAATCTCCTATATTCGTATCCGTCGTGAATCGAAGGGCGCGGCGGAGATTTTTGTAGGCACGGTCGCCTTCGCCGAGGCGCGCCCAAAAGCAGGCTTTCCAGGCGAGCGACCACGTGGGGCCGCCCTCGCCCCGGGCATCGAGGCTGACCTTGGCCGCCTGCGCCCATTCGGGTGTCTGGCGCAGGTTGACCTGGTCACCGGGGAAGAGGGCGAAGAGGTGGGAAAGGTGGCGGTGGTGACTCTCTGGGTCATCCACGTCCTCGATCCATTCCTGAAGTTGCCCCCAACGGCCTACGGTGGGTTTGCTGATCTGGGACGCGCAACGCGGTCTGGCTGAATTCATCCGCTATACCCAGCACGGCTGCGGCCTCCACGCAGTTGTCGAGGAGGTCCCAGGCGATTTGGTGGTCCATGGAAGCGCCGGCCGAAATACCGCCATGCTCGGGGGAGTAGGAGGGGATGGAGACCAGGTCGCCCGCCGTGTTTTCTTGGAGGTAGTCGATCCAGAAAAGGGCGGCCTCCTTCATGACGGGGTAGGCCTCATTTCGCAGGAAATCTTCGTCCATCGTGAACGCGTAGTGCTCCCACTGATGTTGGGCAAGCCAGCCCGCACCGCCGGGGAAGAAGCCCCAGGGGAATGCCCAGCCCGGTGCGGTGAACCCAAAGGCATTGTTCATCGTGTTGACGGTCCAGCCCCGGGTGCCAAAGTGGGTCTTCGCGGTGACCTGACCGGGGGCCACCAGGCTGGCGGTGTAATCCAGTAGTGGTTGGTGGCACTCCGGGAGATTGGTGACCTCGGCGGGCCAGTAGGCCATCTGAAGGTTGATGTTTGTGTGATAGTCGGCGGCCCAGGGGGGATTGGTGCTGTTGTTCCACTTGCCTTGGAGATGCATGGGCAGGGAACCCGGCCGTGATGCGGCAATCGTCATATAACGGGCGTACTGGAGGAAGAGGGCTTCCAGTGCGGGGTCTTCGGCCCCTTCCTTGTAGGCTCTGAGGCGTGCGTCGGTGAAATCCTGCGATGCGGGGTCGCTACCCAGGCGCAAGGAGAATCGACCAAACAAGCCCTGATGGTCGGCAACATGGTCCGCTTTCACCATTTGGAAGTCCATGTCGACCAACGCCTGTTGTACCTCATCGTTGTTTGCGACGTAGTCCGTGCCGCGATAGGTGGGGTATTTATTGAGATAGGCGGTGTGGGCAAAGTGGTAGAGGGTCAGGGACTGGGCACCGGAGACCTGAAAGCGGTTGCCATCCAGGGCTTCGATTTTCCCATTCGTCTCGATCTTGACGCGGGTTTCGAAACCCAGTTTGTTGTTTTCCACGTGCCCCTTAAGATGAATTACGTTATCGTGCAACTCCAGGGCGTCGACGGGGTGGGGCGTTTCGATGCGAATGACGTAGGTCGTACCGGTTGGACGGTCGTTTTCGAAATGATAGACCATGGAGCGATTGGGGTAGCTGCCGAAGTGTGTCCGGGTATGGTGGATGTCGCCCGCCTTATAGCGGACATGGCCCAATCCGTTGCCGATATCGAGCCGTCGGGAGTAGTCCGTGATGGCGGCCAGGTTGTCGACGGTGACATAGAGATCCCCCATGGTCTGTTGGGCACCATAGTCACCAAACTCGAAGTTTTCACCCTCCTGTTTATGGATGATTCCTGTCAGCTCTTTGCTGGCGAGGGCATCGGCCTCTGCGGTCTTGTTCGCACGAATGAGAGCGCGGACGGGCTCCAGGTGCGCGGCGGCGCCTTCGCGGTTACCATAGTTGTAGTCGGGATGGGCACCGGGGCCACCGGCCCAGAGGGTGCCGTCATTGAATTGGATGTGTTCCTCCTCTGGGTCGCCGAAAAACATGGCGCCGATGAAACCATTGCCAATGGGGAGGGCTTCGGTCATCCAGTCCGTGGCGGGGGCGTTGTAGTGCAACACGAGATTGGAATCGGTGGCGCCTGCGTGGGTGGAGAGCGTTGCCGTAAGCGTAACTATAGTTGGCAGGAGGGTGCGCAATATGAACATATGTAATCTTTCTTTCGTCGACCGGATTAAGTTGGTCTTGAGTTTAGTGCTTCGAAAGCGGCTTGTCCATCGAGGCGATCTCGTGTAGTCCGTTGATGAAGTCTTTTGTCATGGGGAATGCTTCGCCCATCTTCAGCGTACGAATATTCCCGTTTGCATAGAGGACGGTGCCGCCCCGGTGGAATTTGTCTGGCCATTCCACGGCAATGGGAATATCGGGCTGAGTTTTACCAACAGTTTGCGTAAGTACCTCGTCGGAAAGGCGTATTCTTGGTAGCACGCGCTCCGCACCGCCGACATGGACCCTAAGGTCATCGCCGCGTTGCTTCAAGTCCAGCGTTTTGTAGGCCTCAATGAAAGCGAGTCCTTCGCCCTCATCTTTGATAGCCCAGGGAAGGTAGCAGAAACTGTCGTCGGAGAATCCAGAAAGACCCGAATCTCTGTTTTTTCCCTCACTATCCGCCGTGCGGCGCATGTCGCTCCACTCGCACTGGAGCCAGCAGGCGTTGTCCAGATACTCCGGATAGAATCCCTCCGGGTCAATCATGAGGTTGCCGCGCGTGGGACTGATGGGTGGCAGCAGGCCTTCGTGGTCAGCGGCGTACTCGCGCAGTCGCTCGGGTAGGACTTTGACATCATTCTGGCAACTTGCAATTCTCGACAATTGACGAAGGTCCCAGAGAAAGTAACACACCGCACCAATGAGACCGACGAAGAGCAGCGCGAGGATTCTAAGAATGAGTTTTCGGGCGTTCTTTTCATAGTCGTGATTGCTTGTTGGTGGGGCTGTCGAATCGCCTATTGTTTCCGGTATATCCAAGTGCGTCCCCTTTATGGATGCTTAAAAAGTTGTGGCTCAACGCGTATTTTTCCCCGTGGCGAATCGGTTGCCTCCTTTACCGCGAGAAGCGTTCGAATACTTTTTATGCCGCCCTTTCAGGGCTCAACGCCCGGGCGAATCGCTGACCCAGGGCTCGATTCGCTCGCGCCTGTGTTACGGTATGTCGCCACTTTGTGGCTATGATATGTCACCCGTTTCGGGCTATAACGCCTCGCAACGCTTAGTTTTTTCTTCATGTTCTTTCCGCCTAAGGCGGGTGCTTCGTGATGAAAATGTCTTTCAGTCGCAGCCATCGTCACTTGTCGATCAATGTGATGATTTCGTCGACATTCAGTCGGTAGCGTTCCCAATAGCCCGTGGCATGCATAAGGTCAGAGAAGAAGCTTCGCTCGTTGGCCTTACGAAATTCTACCAGGGCTTTCAGCGCGGCTTTTCCCGCTTCCAGGTTCTCCGTAGGGAGGACTTCGTCACCATCGTAGGCCGCAGCGAGTTGGGCCGCCAGTTGGCCGTGCTGCAGGCCCAGGCGGACAAATTTTACCCGTTCGGCGTATTCCGGATTGGGTAGCTGCGACGTCTCGGCGAGGGCCTGGGCCAGGAGCGCCTCGGCGGGGACAAAGCTTTCCGGTGGAAATAGCTCGTGGGCGTGGGCCGTGTAGTTGGCGTAGCGACGGCCGACTTCGCGGTACATTTCGATGAAGGGGATGGTGTTCTTCGTAGCGTAGTCTTCCCAGTATTGAAAATAGCGGTCCATCGTTTCCGAAGCGGGCCCGAAACCCGAGAGGTATTCCGCGCGGATGGCGTCCAGCTGCAAGTGGGGTTTGGCCATCAGGCGCAGGTGCATGTAGAGCCGTGGTCCCTGGGCCGCCCACTGGCCGGTGAGGGAATCGAAGCGGGCCCCTTCCATGCCGTTGTCGTAGGCGAATTTGAAGAACTCCCCCTCCTGCTTCGTTTCGAAGTGGGGCATGACGTAGCCGTCGTGGAGGTAGTTGGGCCGGTAACCCAGGCGGATGCCTGTCTCGCGCCAGCCGAGCCACTGGACCTTGAGCCAGCCCACGGCTTCGTCGGGCATGGGGAAATAACGGAGGTGAGGATCCTGCCACTGGACAAATTCGCCGTAGACGTTTTTGCCGAGTTGAATGTCGGTTGTGGGTGCGGGAAGTTCGTTTTCATAGATGAAGGACGCCGAAACCACGGCGTTGGGATTGCGCTTCGCTGCCTTTTCGCGCATGACCTTCCAAAAGCGCGCGTATCGGTCCGAGGTTGCGCCGCCATAGAGACCTTCGGTGCGGGGGTCGGCCCCGTAGACATAGGTGGCGAACCACGGCGGCGTCTCGGGCTGGGGGCCATCCCACGCGCGGCAATTCGCGCAGGTGCAACGTCCGGGCCGGTCTACGGGCCCCAGGAGCAACACGCTCTCGCCGTCCCATTGGGCGATAACGAAGTCTTGCAGTTCCTCATTCGATACGCACATGGGTGTGTTGTCGTAATCCGGATCGGGATGTCCCCGCGTTCCATCTTCCCGCAGGCCGAACCACTCGGGGTGTTCTTTGCCGTAGCGCTTCCACCAGCCGTAGAAGAGGTGGCCTGAAGGGGGCTTGGCATCGAGGCCACCCATGCGATGGCGTCGCAGGAGTATCTTCAATGCTTTGCCATAGTCGGCGGCCACGTCGGGACTGAATCCCAGCCGGGCATCTTCTTCGCTGATGGGTTGCCCATTGATGACCGATTGAATTCGGGAGAGATAGAGTCCGCGAAAGTTGAGGGCAGGGCGCTCCAAGGCATTGACCGACGAGAACTCAACGGTGTCCGTCTTGGGGACGAAGGTGCCTAGCTCGCCGGGCCAGAGCCACCGTACGCCGACAAAGCGCTCCAGAAATTCGTAGACCCCGAAGAGGGTGCCGGAATCGGGATTGCTCTCGCTCAGGGGATCACCATCGCCTTCGTGTCCGGCGATAAAGAGGTCGTTTCCGACGGAACGCATGACGTAGGTTTCCCGGGGAAGGTGCTCCGTGTCGATGCCATTGCGTTGACCGGTTTCTGTGTCGCCGATATAGACACGGGTATGGAGATCCGATGGTGTGGCGGACTCTGCAACGATGGTCAGCGCGACGCCCGTGGCCCGTTCGATATGTTCGGCCAATTCCTGGGCGGCGTAGCGGGCCGTCTCGGTGGGCGTGTTGGCCGTTACGATGGCCGCGTTGGCCTTCCCATCTCGCACCAGGCTCACCTGTGCCGAAGCGGGAATCACAGAAAAGAGGATTGCTATGACCGCTGCCAGGGGCGCGACCCACGAGGTTTTGTACATGAGGAAAGCTTTCTATGGATTGAATTTGAAGGATAGGCTTGAGAAGTGCCCGTTCTGGCATCGACAGCCTTCACAAAGTATTCCTTGTCGGTTCTGCCTTATCATGCCAGAACGACAATGGAATGGGCGAACGCATGGGGACGGGCCCCCGCCGGTGAACCAGCGGT
>CAXBPH010000019.1:0-42536 GCA_963977445.1 uncultured bacterium
GCTGAAAACAATACTAAAACCCGGGACATAACGGTGGTGAGTACAAAAGACACCCCGTCCCGGAAATGGAAAGTTAAGTCGAGCACACTATAGTACGAAATTTCGCGCTTTTAAGTCAAACTAAATACCGGTGCCGACTCTCCGCCCCGAAAGTACGCCCAACCCGTTACCAATTGCCATGGATACTGCGGGTTAGCGACGTGCAAGGCAGCAAGGGGAGGGGACCTCACGGCCGGTATCTTTTTACGTGACCTTATCATAGCATAGCTGAGCGGTTGGGACCTTCGAATTCCGTGCCCCGCCCTGGTAGGAACGGGTAAGGGCAAGGCCTCGTGGGTTTGATTTTGCAACCCCTGTTCGGGATACTCGTCTGGTGCGGCGCGGGTTTGGTGGGCCGATTGCGGGTTTCTACGGCTACAAGTCGGGTGCCCCGATGGGTCTGACCAGGTATTTCCCGCTGTCGAAATACGCTGAACTGCCCGAAAACGAATGTCCTTAGATAGCCAACAGGCGGAGACCGAGGCCCCTATGTCCGAGCGCGAACCATTTTACTTTAAGTTGCTTGAGAAGCTCGGCTTCAATATGACCCGGCTGCGATGGAAGTTCTATAAGCTGGAGCAAAAACGCGAACAGTTGAAAAAAGCGCCCGTCGTTCCAGAGCGACTCAAGTGGCTCACCTTCCGGCATAAAATCTGCCAACACTGCGGTGCCGTGAATGATCGGAACGACCGGGCGTGCTACAAGTGCGAACGTCGACTCCCCTCGCTCCTGGGGTATCGCATCGCCCGACTTTTCGGGTTTGTGATTCCCTCCGAGGCGCCCCACGCCATCCTGCTTTTCGGGGTGCTGAGCGTGTTTCTGTTCGCCCTCAATTTTATTCTGGAAGGAAAAAGCGCCCTCTTTTCACCCAGTGGCGAGGCCCTCTACATGCTGGGAGCGTGGTCTATCGACGCCAATACCCGGCAGTTCGAGTGGTGGCGCGCCATGACCTTTGGTGTGGTCCATTCGGGCATCATCCACATCGGCTTCAACGGTTATGCCATGAAAGTGCTGGCCAATGTGACGGAGGCCCATCTCGGTCTCCGGCGGACCCTGGTGCTGATCACGGCCTCCCAGCTCGGCGCGGCCGTTGCCACGTGGATGTGGTACCTCCAATTGAACCAGGAAAGCGTCTTCACCATGGGCGCCTCCGGTTGGGTTTCGGGCCTCTTGGGCTATGCCATTGTCTACACCTGGTCCATGGGGCCCGCCGGCAAAACCTATCGGAGCCAACTCATCCAATGGGCGATCTATATCGTTCTCTTTGGCTTTTTTATGGGGGCCAACAACGCGGGGCACATCGGCGGTGCCCTTGCCGGCGCGGCTGTCGGGGCAATCCATAACCGCCGTTCACGGGAGACCGCAGCGGAAGCGGGGGCCTGGGACGCTGCCTTCTGGGTAAGTGCAGCGGTCTGGATCGTTTGCTTGGGGGCGCAGGTGCACTACTTCGTTCAACACATCGGTGATTTTGGCACGTGACACCATAAAGAAGCGCACCAGCCAAACAAATTGAACCCACCAATCGTGTCGCGCGATCCGGTATTCCAGTTGAAGATGGCCCTCGCTCAAATCCAGTTCGTCACTTTCGGCAGTGCACGCAAGTACCTGCAAAAGGCCAACGTACCGGCAGCTCAACCACTATCGCCCAAAGCAGCCTTTGACAATTGGGAGCGCAGGCGGCCCGCCTGCATCGGACCAAAGGCACGTTGTTTTGCGTCTTCGACGTAATGCAGGCGAGCCGCCCACCAAAGGCGCGTCCGAGACCTGCGTTCCCAACGCACGAATCCTCCTGCGGCACGTCTATGTTTTGGGGTTTCATCTGCAAAAAAATACGTGGCACCATGTTTTCCAAGAGCGGCAACCATGGCCTTCACCAAATCAGATGGGTTGCAACGGATGGGACAGTCCATTCTGACGACCCTGAGGTCCCAATTCGTGCCCCTCCCCGGCAGATGTGTATGATGTAGAGGCGGGCGGACGGTGGCGAAAGTCCCGTCCCGATGTCCCGCGAATTCCAACCAGGAAAGGAATCCATGCAGGAAACCAACACACGGCGGACCGTCGTCCGACACGATGTGACACGGTTGAGCGACGATGATATTCATTGGTTAAATGAGGGCAGCCACTTCCGGTTATACGAAAAACTGGGGGCCCACCCTATGACTGCGGCGGACGGTACGACCGGCGTTTATTTCGCGGTTTTCGCGCCGAATGCTGCGTCTGTCTCGGTATTTGGCAGTTTCAACGACTGGAACAAATCCGACACCCCGCTACGCCTTCGCGCCGATTCGGGCGTTTGGGAGGGCTTCGTGCCCGACGTCGGACCGGGTGCATCCTACAAATTTCACATCCACGGTCAGCACGATAACTACACGGCCGACAAAGCCGACCCCTATGGCTTCCGTCACGACGGCGCACCTTCCAACGCGTCGGTAGTCTGGCCATTGGACTACGACTGGAGCGACCGCACGTGGATGGCCAACCGTCAGGGGCAGGGGGTGCAAGCCGCGCCCGTAGCCATCTACGAGGTCCATTTGGGTTCGTGGATGCGCGGGGAAGACGGCGGTTTTCTCAGCTACCGCGAGACAGCGGATCGGCTGGCGGTCTACACCGTTGAGATGGGCTTCACCCACGTGGAAATCATGCCTGTGACGGAGCATCCCTTCTATGGATCATGGGGCTACCAATCGACGGGGTATTTCGCACCCACCAGCCGCTACGGCACACCCCAGGACTTCATGTACTTCGTGGACTGTATGCATCAGCACGATATCGGCGTGATCCTGGACTGGGTGCCCGGCCATTTTCCGACAGACGCCCACGGGCTGGGCTACTTTGACGGGACCCACCTGTATGAGGATCCCGATCCCCGGCGGGGTTTCCACCCCGAGTGGAAAAGTTTTGTTTTTGACTATGAACGGCCCGAGGCCCAGAGTCTGCTTTTCAGCAGCGCCTTTTTCTGGGCAGAAAAATACCACGTGGATGGATTTCGGGTAGATGCTGTCTCGTCCATGCTTTATCTGAATTACAGCCGAGCGGATGGCGAGTGGATTCCCAACAAGTACGGCGGTCAGGAGAATCTGGAGGCGGTGGCGTTTTTACGGCGATTCAACGCCGAACTGGCGACCCGCTACCCCGACGTCCGTACGTATGCGGAAGAAGCCACGGCCTGGCCCATGGTTTCCCGTCCGGGTTATCTCGGCGGGTTGGGCTTTGACTACAAGTGGGACATGGGCTGGATGAATGACACCCTGGCCTATTTTGCGCAGGATCCCATCTACCGAAAATTTCATCACCACAAACTTACCTTTCGCTTGATGTATGCCTTCAGCGAGAACTACGTGTTGCCCCTGTCTCACGATGAGGTCGTCCATGGCAAGGGTTCGCTACTTGAGCGGATGCCGGGCGACTACGGGCAGAAATTCGCCAACGTGAAAGTGTTGCTGGGTAACCAATACCTGCAGCCCGGGAAGAAAATGCTCTTCATGGGCTGCGAACTGGCCCAATGGCGCGAGTGGGACCACGATTCGTCCCTCGACTGGAACCTGCTCGACTATCCCGTCCATGAGGGCGTCCAGCGTTGGGTGAAGGATCTGAACAGGCTCTATCGCGGAGAGTCCGCCCTGTATGAGCGGGATAGTTTCGGTGACGGCTTCGAATGGATCGATTGTCTGGACAACGACAACAGCGTCATCAGTTTTCTGCGCAAGGGGGGCGACGGCAACACCCTGATCCTCGCGATTTTCAACCATACGCCCCTGCTGCGGGAGCACTATCGGGTGGGTGTGCCGCGAAAAGGACACTGGCAGGAGGTGCTCAACAGCGACGCAACATGTTATGGTGGTGGGGGTTTGGGCAACCTCGGCGGTGTTTGGACCGATTCGGTGGAGAATCATCACCACCCGTGCTCCGTGACGTTGACGCTGCCCCCCTTGAGCTGCCTGGTTCTGAAATCGGTGCCCTGATGGGCCGAAGTCTCTTGAAATGATTTAAATTCGACGTCTCGCAGGGACGTCTGCATAAAAATGCCGAGGAGTATACAGTATGGCGGATGGCAAACTTACCGCGCGCCTATCCATGGAAAAGAAAGTTGCCGCAACCTTGCGGCGTTTGTTGCCCCGTCTTGAGGAGCGTTTTAAGTCCCATGTGGAGCCCGACGAGTGGCAGGGCTTTGAAGAGCGCCTGCGACGGAATTTTCCGCAGCTTTTTGAAGGCCTCCACTTTCTCTATGGGGATGCCTATGATTTCTTCTATCACGTAGAGAGCATTCTCGCGTCGGCGACCCACATGTGGATCGACCGACCCGACGAATTGAAAGCCCTCGACGCCCTGCGGGAGTATGACCCCCAATGGTACCAGTCCAACCGCATGTTGGGCGCCATGTGCTATGTCGACTTATTCTCCAACGATATTCAAGGGCTCATTGATCAGATTCCCTACCTGACCGAACTCGGTATTACCTATCTCCACCTCATGCCCCTCTTTGAAACCCCCCAGGGCGATAATGATGGTGGTTACGCGGTGAGCAGTTACCGGGGGGTGAATCCCGAACTGGGAACGATGGAAGACCTGGAGCGTCTCGCGACCGAGCTACGTCACCGGGGTATATCCCTCGTGCTCGACTTTGTTTTCAACCATACCTCCGACGAGCACGAATGGGCCAAGAAGGCCTTGGCAGGCGATGAAGACTACCAACAACACTATCTCATGTTCCCCGATCGCGCCATGCCCGACGCCTATGAGGCCAGTATCCGCGCGGTGTTTCCCGATGAGAAACCGGGTTGCTTCAGTTACCGCACGAGCATTCGAAAATGGGTCTGGACCTCCTTCTACAATTTTCAGTGGGACCTCAATTACGAGAATCCAGAGGTCTTTAATGGCATGATGGAATCCATGCTCTTCCTGGCGAACCAGGGCGTAGAAGTGTTGCGCCTTGATGCCGTTGCCTTCACCCGAAAAGAGCTGGGCACAGGCTGCCAGAATCTGCCCGGTGCCCATGTCATCGTGGGGGCCTTTAACGCGCTGAAAAATATCGCCGCACCCGCCATGGTCTTCAAGTCAGAAGCAATCGTTCACCCCGATGAAGTGCGCAAATATATCAGTAAGGAAGAGTGCGAACTTTCCTACAATCCCCAGCTTATGTCCCTGCTTTGGGAGGCCCTGGCGACCCACGACACCCGCGTATTGCGGCGGGCCATGGGACGGGGATTCGCCATCGACCCGAAGGCTTCCTGGGTGAACTATATCCGCTGTCACGACGATATCGGGTGGGGTTTTGCGGACGAAGATGTAGAGGCCGTTGGCTTCGAAGCGGTCAAGCACCGCCGCTTTCTGACCGATTTTTACACCGGAAAATTTCCCGGGTCGTTCGCGTTGGGCGAGCCTTTTCAGGAAGATCCCGTCACGGGAGAGGCCCGTGTTTCTGGTACTTGCGCCTCCCTGGCCGGCCTGGAAAAGGCCATCAAAGAGCAGGATGAAGAGGGGACCGAATGGGCAATCCGTCGCATACTTTTATTGCACGGGGTGATTATGACCATCGGTGGAATTCCCCTGATTTATCTCGGCGACGAGCTGGGCATGCTCAATAACCATACCTACAAAGATTCACCCGACAAGATGGGGGATAGCCGCTGGCTCCACCGCATGCGCTTCGACTGGGAAGCCTCAGAGCGACGGGGTGATTTTGAAAGTATTGAAGGTCGAATCTATGGCGGCTTCTCCCGACTTGTCCAGTTGCGGCGTCAAAATCTTGCCTTCAGCCGCTCCGAGACCGAGTTTGTCGAAAGCGGCAATGACCATGTGTTCGCCTACTTCCGCACCCACGAGAGCCTGAGCGTGCTGGTCATGGCAAACTTCAGTGAACAGGAGCAATCCATCGAGGCCTGGCGCCTGCGCCAATTGGGATTGCGAAAAACCATGGTGGATCTCGTTTCCGGCAAAATGGTCGTGGCCGCCCGGGAGTTGGTCCTCCAGCCCTACGACTTCTGCATCTGGGCCCGCCCGACATAAGTCGGTGTTCTGACGCGTGGTATGATGATTGGCGGCATGAAAAGGGAGTGAGGACAATGGAAAAACTGGTACCTGCAACATTGATACTTTGTGGAACCTTCCTGATCGCATTACCGAAGATTGAGGGAATAATCGGTATGAATCAGGTTGCCGCGACCATGGCCGCCCTCCAGCGTGGCGTGGACTTGACGAACAACGCAAGCGGTTCAAGCAACCTGCTGCTTATGGCCATTGGGGCGGCCATGATTCTGGTAGGCAGCTATGATGGCCTCAGGCGACGGCCTGAATAACCGTCCTGTCTGAGTTCGGGGACTGGCTCGCGTCTCCAATGGAGAGCAGCAGCAGCCGCGCGCCGGTGAACGTGAAGACCTGGATAGAGCGAATTGAACGGATCTTCGCGTGCCTGTCCCCCGCTGCCCACCCGTCCGACGTATAAGCATCCTTGCCATGACGACCACATTAGAGTAGATTTATACCTGAGGAAACGAATCTACCACGGAGAGCTGCGTGATGAATATTCGACGAATGGGGTGTGTTCTGATGTTGTCCACGGTGCTGGCTACCGCCCAGGCCCTTGAGCCGGAAGTTGCCCCCGCCGATCTGGCCTTCAAGGATATCCGCTATCTTTCCCGAAGCCTCGAAGACTTTGGAGAGCAGGAAGCCTACGTCTTTGCCTTCACCCAACTGGCCGCGCCGTGCCACGATGCTCTGACAAAGGCACTCACGAAGCTCCAGAAGGACGTGGATGGTCAAGCGGTATCGATTGCTCTGGTGAACGCAGGGAGCGATGATTCCATCCTGGAGATAGCCCACGATGGTATTCTGCGGGACCTCTCCTACACCTTGCTGAAAGATACGGCCGGAGGTTCCGCCTCGCTGGGGGTGCGTACAGCGGGCACCGTTGTCCTCCTCGACAAAGACCGTAAACTTCGCTACCGGGGAAACAGCGGCGGCCTTCACGATGCCCTGATCGCCGTGTTGGCCGGGAAGACCGTCGAAACGCCGGAGACTGAAGTCATAGGCGAGGGCCTGGCACCTGCGCCCCTGCCCCCAGCCTCGAAACCCATCACCTATAGCGAACACATCGCACCCATCATGGATCGGCACTGCGTAACCTGCCACCGCCCCAATCAGGGCACCCCCTTCTCCCTGCGCCGCTACAAGCAGGTCGCAGCGCGGGCAGATATGATTGCCGAAGTTGTGTTGGAAGAGCGCATGCCCCCCTGGTACGGCGTGCGCAGCCACGGTCCCTTCGCCAATGAGCGCAAGGTGAGTGACGCGGAAAAGATTACTCTCCGACAATGGCTTGCTGCAGGTACGCCCGAGGGGGATCCGGCGTTACGCCCCGAGCCGCCCGTATTCCCCGATACGGAGTGGGCCATCGGCGAGCCTGATTTGGTGATCACCGCCGCCGAAGAAGAGCAGATTCCTGCCGATGGGTATATTCCCTATCGCTACGTCACCTTGCCCTATCAGTTCAGCGCGGATACCTGGGTCCAGGGGCTGGAGATACTCCCGGGAAATACCGATGTCGTGCACCATGCCAACCTTATCTATACCCAGGTGGGCGACGGCTACAGCGAAGACTACAACTTTCTTACCGGTCGCGTTCCGGGAGGCGACCCCGTTGATCTGCCCGACAATGTGGGCATGCTCATTCCAAAAGACTCCGTGCTCACCCTGCAGATCCACTACGTCACCACCGGAAAGCCCGCGCGGGACCGCATACGTGTCGGCATCCGCTATGCCCGGAGTACCATCGTAAAACGGACCCATCATCAGCGTATGCGCCCCGAGAGCATCAGTATTCCCCCCGGAGATCCCTTTTTTCCCATCCGTGCCGAAGAGACCATCGACTACAACGCCACCGTCCTCGCGCTCTTTACCCACATGCACCTGCGGGGGAGGGACATGACCTTTTTCGCCGACTATCCCGATGGGACCAGTGAAACCCTGTTGACGGTGCCCAATTACAGTTTTGACTGGCAATTGGCCTACGTGTATGAGCCCGGTACCAAGCGTTTTCCCAAAGGCACGAAGATACGGACCCAGTCCCACTACGATAATTCGGCCTTTAATCCCTACAATCCCGACCCGACGGTGGAAGTGAATTATGGGGACCAGACCTACCACGAAATGAATGACGGCTACATCTTCTTCCTTGATGAGGAAGAGTCTCTCAATATTCAGGTGGACCCCAAGACCGGGCATGTCCTGGCGGCGGCGAAATAAGCGAAGGTAGACCTTGATGGCGCGGTGCTCTACTCAGTTGCTTCGGAAAATTTCCGTGAGGGTTCTCTGCCTGTATTGTTGGCGGCGTGGCCACTACCGCCAACAATAGTCTATGACAATTGGGAGCGCAGGTCTTGGACGCGCCTAAGGTGGGCGGCCCGCCTGCTACGGGCCGAAGGCACGTTGTTTGTAGGTCTTCGACGTAATGCCGGCGAGCCGCCAGCGCTCCCAAGCTCCAATTCGGAAAGCTGGTAACCGAATAACCTGGAATAAGTCCGAGATGATTCTTCACGTACTTAGAGAATAAGCATCACGTCGCCATAGGAGTAAAAACGAAACTTCTCCCGAATCGCATGCTGATAGGCTTCCATGATCAGGTCCCGTCCCGCAAAGGCAAAGACCAGGGCGAGGAGGCTCGACTTGGGCAGGTGAAAGTTAGTTTGTAACACATCCACCCCGCCAAAGGTGTAGGGCGGATAAATATACTTGTCCGTCCGGCCTTCACCCGGGTGAAAGGCTCCGTCCCGAAACTGTGTTTCAAGAGTCCGTGTAGCCGTGGTGCCCACCGCCACAACGCGCCCACCGTCTCGACGGGTCCCGTTCAACACATTCGCCGCCTCTTCAGAAACGAGGAACTCTTCCGGGTCTACATAGTGCTCTTCCAACGTTGATGCGGAAATGGGCTTGAAGGTCCCATAGCCCACATGCAGGGTAATCGCCGTTCGTGCCACCCCTTTTTTCTCCAGGGCGGCAAAGACCTCCGGCGTAAAATGAAGTCCCGCCGTCGGCGCGGCTACGGCACCGTGATGGGCCGCATAGACCGTCTGGTAACGCCGTAAATCGCTGTCCACCTGGGTGTCCCGATGAATGTAGGGGGGCAGGGGAAGTTCCCCAATGGACTCGAGGGTCTCAATGACGTCGGGTCGGTCGAAGCAAACCCGCCGTCGCCCTTCGGGTAGGACTTCCGTTACCGTGGCCACCACGCCGCCTGCCAATTGGACCGGCGTGCCGGGTTTTACCTTGGCCGAAGGACGCACCAGGGCCGTCCAGGTGCCGGGCGCTTCTTCGTGTAGCAGAAATATTTCAACCTTGCCGCCGGTGGCTTTCTGCCCATGGAGCCGCGCGCGAATAACCCGCGTGTCGTTCAGCGCCAGGCAATCGCCCTGGTTCAGATAGGTGGGCAGATTGGAGAAGACATCTTCGTGGATGCGCCCCGAGCTGCGGTCGATGACCAGCATGCGGGATTGGTCCCGATCGGGGCAGGGGGCCTGGGCGATAAGTTCTTCGGGCAATTCGTAATAGAGATCGTCAACGAGCATGAGTATATACGGGCCTGGTGGTGGTTGGGATTGGCGGGAGGCATTCCGCAGCCTCGGCCTCTGATCATATCATGGTCTGCGGGCTCACCTGTATTCGGTCGCAGGGATGTCGGCGCGGACAGTTTTCGACGGGTAGGTGCCCCGTGGTTGGCGTTGAGACGTATGGCCCGTCGGTAACGGTACCCAAAACTCGCTTCCCCACCGAATCTACCCGCAACGCAGGGCGAGGCCGTCCCGGGACAGCCTCAGCCCCGTGATCAGGCTCAGGGACGCGAACGCAGGCCAGCAGTTCAACTGTCGTGCACTCACCGTACCCGTCGACGGCTGTGGATGTCCTGTGGCTGGCGACGACTACGCTGGGTCGGCATCGCCCGCCACGGTACGTCCTTACCAACGACGGGACATCCACACCGGTCATCGTGCGATTCGCTGAGCGAAGTGCTTTAGGGCGACGGCGCGGCACCCAATCTACCCACATCGTGTGGCGAGGCCGTCCCCGCAACAAAAAAAGCCCCCGATGCTGCGTCGGGGGTCTGAAGTTCTCATTGGCTCAAAAGTCTATTCTATGACTTCAGGGAAGCTCACGGTAATGGAATAAACCACCGGGTCTAGATCCTGCATCACGGGGTGGTCGGAACTGAATTCTGTGTCCCCGGCGACTTCGAAATACTTTTCCTGGGGATAGTTTGGTTTTCCTTCAACGTCAGGCTGAAAGGTGAGGCCGAAACATACGGGCTGAAAACCCTTTTCCGGATCTTCGTGGGGGAGGCCTTTGATGGCCCCGTCATTGGATTCGCAGAGGGAGCCGCCGTAATCCCACTCAAAGCCGAAAAGCTTAAAGGGTTTGCCATTGATTTCCTGCACCTTCGTGAGTGGGGTGCCCAGCGAGATGCCTTCGGCCGTCTTCCAGACCGATGAGGTGCCCGAAAACTGGATGGAGACGGGCTTGGACTTCGATTTCGGATTTTCCCAGGAGATGCGCAGGGCCTTCGTTTCGTCGTCTACGAAGAGGCCCGTGCCCATTTCGCTTTCACCCTCACCAAAAAAGAATTCCGCATCGGTTACATTTGCTTTGCCATAGGCCTCAATCAATTGGGCTTCTGTCGACATAGCGGTAATTTTGCCTACACGCTCTCCGGGCACGATGAGCCAATCCTCCGCCGGTGCATCGGGTGTCGCGGCCATCTCCGGCGCGGGCGTCGTGGGGGCGACAGGTGTTGGCTCGGCGGCTGCGGGCGCTTTTACTTCCGGTGCCGCAGGGGCTTCCACCGCAGGCGCGTCGTCGGCCTTATCAGCCGGGGGTGTTGCTTTACTACAACCGACAACCAGTAAGCAGGCCACGGATCCGAGGATGATTAGTCGTATGAGATTTTGTTTGCTCAGCATTGTGGGGTGATTTCTCCATGCATATACGTTGGTCGATGCGAATCAGTCGATTGATGAATTCGCCACTACTTCAATGAGTGTACAAGGTGCCCCAAAACCGGTGCAAACTTTATTGACAGCGCTATTAATAACAAGAGTTATTCGATAAATGTCGGGCCTGTCCAAAGGTGTCGGTTGTCAAGTTTTAGTCAAAAATGACCAAGAAAAGCCGCATTGGTTGGTGATGCTGCGTTGATGAATGTACATATTTTTAGCTAAGCTACTACCATAGTGCTGCTTACAAAAGTCTATTCGAATCGGTATGATTCTTGCGCTAGTTATGGCAACTTGGAGAGGGCATGGGCTGTGCTTGGGCAAGGCGCTTGGGGTTGTTGTCGGCACAATTCATTTCTTACTCCTTTTTGATCGTCCATCGTGTGCTGGAGATCCATTTTTTGGCAGGGGATTAGTCCCTAAATGAGGAGAAGTAAGTTGAAGAACAAAATGATTTTGGGCGCTGCTTTCGCAGCCACACTTTTTTTGGCGGGCAACGCTTCGGCCGTCATCACCTATGACCAACAGGTTACCCCCGCAAATGGCGTGCCCGGTCAGATGATTTTTGGCGACGGCAATGGCAACGGCTCTTTTACCATTGACCAGAATAATGGAATCGAGCTTGGTCTTCGGGGCAAGTTGCGTCACAACGCATTGGGACAACCCGAGAATACGTTTAACAGCAATGGTGACGGCACCTACAGTTTTCAGAACATTGTTGGGCCGGGACAGAGTTCACCCACGGCCGAGTGGAGTTTCGAATGGGCCATAAACACCGATTTTGACGGTTCTTCTGGATTCAATCTCAATCAGCTCGACTATGTCTTGGGCATTGACTACAATCCTGGTGTTGGTGAAACCCACCTGACTTTCGATCCCATCAACGGTAACAATCCCAACACTGGAACCGTTTTCTGGGATCACTCCATCGGCGATAACACCACCGGCGGCGGATTAGGTGTCGAAGCAACCAGTGCCGGACAGTACGGCACCCTCATTGCCGACAACAATGTTGCCCAGCAGTCCTGGAAGCCCCACTGGTTCATTGGAGCGTTAGGATTCGATCCCACCGTTAACGGTACCTATAACATCTTCCTGACCGCTTACGAAAAGGGTACGACCAATGTGTTGGCCCATTCCGAAATCGACATCATCGTCGGTTCCGGTGCTCCGGTACCCGAGCCCGCTACCATGACCCTTCTTGGTCTTGGTCTTGCCGGTCTCGGTCTTCGCAGCCGCAAGCGCAAGAAGGCGTAATAATTTTAGCTAGATAATCATGTGTCTCACATGAAATGATTGTTACCGCATGGCCTGCTGGCCATGCGGTTTTTTTATGTTGTCTCGTTTGTTTTGATATCGGGGTCGTGCTAAAGTCATCTTTTCGGCACGACGCAATCTGGTACACTGCCGGCCGCACTTGACCTCCCCCAGGGGGTGTGATTTAATTGTACTTACCAGTCGTTAAACGAATTTATTGACTCATTCTTACAAGGAGGCTCATACGCACATGTCTGAGGTAGCCGCATTTTTTGATCAGGTGTCCGAAAAAGTTAACAAAGATAAAATCCAGGGTATGGATTGCATCTATCAGTTCGATATTACGGGCGATGACGGTGGCCAGTGGTACATCACCATTGCCGGCGGGGACGCAACCGTAACGCAGGGTGCTGCAGAAAGCCCCAGCATCACCATCACCATGGAAGCGTCCAACTTCATCAACTTGCTTCAGGGCAAGCTGAACCCCCAAATGGCCTTCATGACGGGAAAACTGAAAATCAAAGGCGATATGGCCCTGGCCTTGAAGCTGCAGAGTGTTTTCAGTCTGGGTTAAGTTGAAATCAAATTGCGGGAGCACCTTTGGGCTGCTCCCGTTGTTTTTGGCTATGGGCCTGCTCAGTCTTGGCCTGACCGCCTGTGGTGGTCGACCCCAATACCGGGATTCGGCGGAAACGCTCGTGACGGCCGACGGGGTAACCCTCGTTGCCCACGCCTACGTGCCCCCTGTTGAGACATCGCCGGGATTGGTGCTACTTCACCGTGCCGGGGGAGATCGGCACGTGTGGGACGGTTTTGCGACCCGTGCGCAGCAATCGGGCTACCGGGTCCTGGCGCTGGACCTTCGGGGCCAGGGCGAGAGCCGGTCGGCGGGGGATAGCATCCTGGATTTTCGCCAGTTCAGTGACGATGACTGGCGGCGGGCATCCCTCGACATCGACGCCGCGCTACAGCGGTTGAAGGCGCTGGGGGCCGCGCCGGACGACCTCTTCCTCGTGGGCGAGGGTTTTGGCGCCAACCTTGCCCTCCACTATGCGACGGAACACCCGGAAATACAAGGCGTTGTGCTCCTGTCGCCCGGGGCCGAATACCACGGAATCGAGGTAGCTCCCCTCATCCATCCCCTGCGCACCCGCCCCCTGTTGCTACTCTGGGGACAGCGGGATGATTATGCGGCGGCCTGCGCCACCACCATCCAGCAATTGGCAGAAGGTCACCTGGAAATTCGGGTCTATCCTGGCGGGGCCCAAGGGGCAGACCTGTTCGCGACCGCCCCGGAAGCCATGGGTCAGGTACTCGTGTGGCTCGACCAGATGCTTGCGTCTCCCCCCGCGCCAGCGACCTGAAACCAAGTCTGGATCGCCCCGATTTAGGGGCAAAAGTTGACACCTACGCTGTGGAAGCCTACAATATCCGTGTGATTAGAGCGTTTCGGGGCGACGCGTTCTGGACCCGGATTGATGTCTCAATCTGGCGTAGATTCGGAACAGGCAGCGCGTCCAACAGAGTCGAATGCTGGATTTGAGGTTGGGTTCATAACCCTCCGGCAAGGGAGATGCATATGAAGCAAGCGCTCACAGAGTTGATAGATGTCATACTCCAGCGCCTGGAGGAATATCCAGATGCGCCACCAACCGAAAATGGTATGCGTTCCTGGCTTGTTGGTCAGGGGTACAATAAACGGGATATCGATGCGGCCATTCGTCTGGTGGGTGTTCAATTTAATCAAAGCGTGACGAGAGAAGATCGCACCGTGGGCGTCGTTCGTCACCTGTCCCATATGGAAGCGTACAAGCTGACCAGTGAGGCCCGTGACGCCCTCGCCCGCCTGGAGCTCTATGAGCTTATTGACCCCTACGAGCGGGAGCTGATTCTGGAGCGCGTTGCCCAGATGGAAGGTATGGTGTCCCTCGAGGATTTGGAATACCTCCTCAGCTGGTTCCTGGTCGGCACCCGGGATGTTGAGACCCAGCAGACCCTTTTTCAGGTCTTCGAAGGTCGCCCCGGCACCCTGCACTGAATCAGATTAACAACGTAAATAAAAATCCCCGTCAACGGTGTTGACGGGGATTATTGTTTTTGTTTACTCGGGGCTGCCTCAGCTGG
This sequence comes from uncultured bacterium, assembly GCA_963977445.1. GTDB lineage: Bacteria > Hydrogenedentota > Hydrogenedentia > Hydrogenedentales > JAEUWI01 > JAEUWI01. The sequence continues at coordinate 14,400 of CAXBPH010000019.1, forward strand.
GGTCCGCAGCAGGTTTCTTTTTGGCGGCCGCCTTTTTCTTGGCAGCGGGCTTTTTCTTGGCGGCGGCTTTCTTCTTTTTCGCCGGTGCCTTTTTCTTTGTACCCTTCTTGGCGGCCTGCTCTTCCAGAAGCTTCATGGATTCTTCGACCGTGATCTTGTCCGGGTCCATCCCCTTGGACAGGGACGCGTTGGTCTTACCATCGCTCACGTAGGGGCCATAGCGGCCATCGAAGAGTTCTATTTTCGTTTCCGTATCAGGAATGGTGCCGACTTCGCGGAGCACTTTTTTCTGCCGACCGCGCCGCTTCGGTTGGGCCAAGAGGGCAAGTGCTTCGTCCATGGTAATGGTGAAGACCTCTTCCCCGGAGCCCAGGCTGCGGTAATCGCCATCATGGACCACATAGGGGCCGTAGGGGCCCACGGCCGAACGAACGAGCTTGCCGCTTTCCGGATGGGTGCCGACGTGGCGGGGGAGGCTGAGGTACTTAAGCGCCACTTCGAGGGTGATATTTTCCATGGCAAAGCCACGGCCAAGGCCGGCCCGTTTGGGTTTCTTCTTGGATTCTTTGTCCACTTCACCGAGCTGAACGTAGGGCCCGTAGGGTCCCAGGATGGCGTAAATGTTGGCACCCGTCTCCGGATCCTGGCCGATGGGCTCATCCGCCTTCGCGCGGGCTTCGAGCAGGGCTTCCGCGACTTCCACCGTCAATTCGTCGTAGGTCAGTCCATCGGGAACCGACGCCGTATTGCCCTGCCCCCCTTCGCCACGCTGGAGGAAGGGTTGGCTGCGGCCAAGTCGGACGACGATAGGTTGACCATCGGCCGCGGTGCCGACCGATATGGTGGGAAACTCGATGGATTCCATCTTCGATTCAATTTGCGGCGCAAGTCCGCTGCCAAAATCGCCCTTGCCCTGATAAAAGGCCCGGAGAAAGTCCACCCAGTCGAGTTTGCCTTCGGCGATAGCGTCCAGGGCATTTTCCATGCGCGCCGTGAACTTCAGTTCGACGTATTCATTGAAATGCTCACGAAGGAGCAGGGTCACGGCAATTCCCACAAAGGTGGGTGCCAGGGCCTTGCCATGTTTCTCCACATAGCCACGGTTCTGGATGGTTGAAATGGTCGGGGCATAGGTCGATGGGCGACCAATACCTTCCTCTTCCAAGCGTCGGACCAGGGAGGCTTCGTTGAAACGCGCCGGCGGTTTGGTTTCGTGGCTCAGGGCATTCAGGTTATCGATAGCCACCCGTGCTGAAGGACCTACCTGATCGCCTTCCTTCAGGTCAGGCAACTGGGAGTCCTTTTGACCACTGTCGGCGACCTTGAGGAAACCGGGAAAGGTAACCACGGATCCGTTGGAGCGGAGGACTATTTTACGATCGCCCACGGTGGCTTCAAAATCGATGGTCGTGCGAAGCAATTCGGCATCGGCCATCTGAGAAGCAATGGTGCGGTTCCAGATGAGGCGGTAGAGTTTCAATTCATCGCCGTGGATAATCTTGGCGGCCTGTTCGGGCGTGCGCCCCAGATGGGTCGGACGAATCGCCTCGTGGGCCTCCTGCGCCATCTTTGATTTGGTGGAAAACTGACGGCGGTGATGATAGGCGTCGCCAAACTTTTCCTTAATAACGTTCTCCGCTTCCGACAGCGCCCGGTTGCTCAAGGTGACCGAGTCGGTACGCATGTAGGTAATAAGACCTTCACGATCGCCGCCACCGAGATCCACACCTTCGTAGAGGCGTTGGGCCACCCGCATGGTGTCCCGGGGTGAGAAGCCCAGGATGGAGCTGGCGGTCTGCTGGAGCGTCGACGTTATAAAGGGTGCGTAAGGGCGAAGTCTGGCCTCTTTCTGTTGCACCGTCGCCACATTCCAGGGCACGTTGGCCTTGAGGGCTTCACACAGGTCGGTGGCCACGTCTTCCTGAATCCAGCGGACCTTGTCCGATTTCAGCAGGCCCGTAGTTTCATCAAAATCTTTACCCGAGGCGATTTTCTGGCCTTCTACTTCGACCAGGGTTGCCGTGAAAGGAATCTCGTCTGCCGAAAGGGTGGCTTCGATGTCCCAATATACCGCCTTGTGGAAGGCCCGGCGCTCTTCTTCGCGCTCCACGACCAGACGGACGGCCACACTCTGTACGCGGCCTGCGCTGAGCTGGGTACGGACTTTTTTCCATAACACGGGGGACAGGGAATAGCCGAAGAGGCGGTCCAGGATGCGGCGGCCTTCCTGGGCACGAACCAGTTCCTGATTAACCTGCCGGGGATTGGCGATAGCTTCGTTTATCGCTTCCTGGGTGATTTCGTGGAACACGATGCGACTGACGGGCACTTTGGGCTGGAGGATTTCCAGCAAGTGCCAACTGATGGCTTCTCCCTCGCGGTCTTCATCAGTGGCCAGTACAATCTCATCCGCGTCTTTCAGCGATTTTTTAAGCTCAGCAATTTGTTTCTTGCTGTCGGGCTGCACCACATAGACCGGGGCAAAATTGTTTTCGACATCCACCGCCATGCGGGCCCAGGGCTTTTTCTTTATCGCCGCAGGAATCTCATCGGCTTTACTGGGCAAATCCCGCACGTGGCCGTAGCTTGCGAGGACGGTATGGTCCTTACCAAGGAACTTCCCGATCGTTTTCGCTTTCGCCGGGGACTCTACAATAACCAGTTTCAATGGGTTTTCCTTAATTCACGGGAAATAGCCGCCCGCATGTCTGACACGCGGGCAGGTACCCGGATTTGATTCACTCATCAACGGCAGACCTTAACACCTTCTTTGCTTCGGTCTCAAGTAGCCCCAAAAAATAGTGGTGAAGGCGTTGCCCCTGATTTCCAACAATCAAAAATGTACTCTTCAGCATACGATTTTTCCAATGCGTGCCGATATATAGGGTATTCGCAGTGTCGGTCCCACGTCAAGGGGGATATGTTTAGTTGTTGTAAATAAAAGACTTATGAACCTGAATCCCGATAAGTCCACTTGCATATGTGAGTCGGTCCGGGCATAATAAAGGCTCACGAGACCCCAATCCATGTCACAGATACCCATCCTCCAGTTCGTAAATTACCTCAAGGTGGAACGAAATTACTCACCCCACACCCTGCGGGCCTATCGCCGCGACCTGGACCATTTTTGTTCCTATATGGTACACGGCCCCGAATCGCTCGTGGTGGAAGATGACTCTCTTGAGGTACCCGCGTCCCTCGAAATCCTGCAGCGGGTGGACAAACACGATATCCGCGCCTATCTCGCCCATATCCAGACCCGGGGAAACTCCCCCCGCACCACGGCGCGAAAACTGGCGTCACTGCGGGCGGTCTATCGTTATTTCGTTCAATCAAATTTCATGGTCGAGAATCCCGCCAAGGCCGTAAAATCCCCCTCCCTGTCCCGGGAATTACCCGACGTCCTGTCTATCCCCGAAGTAACGGCACTCCTCGAAGCGCCCGATGGTGAAAAATCCCTCGGTGTGCGAGACAAGGCTCTGTTGGAGACCCTGTACAGCAGTGGGGCGCGGGCCAGTGAAGTGCGGAGTGTTGTTCTCCATGACCTCGACCTGACGGAAAGCACCATGCGGGTCCTCGGAAAACGGAAAAAAGAGCGCATTGTCCATTTGGGAAGCTACGCGCGCGAGGCCCTGATAAACTACTTGCGGATTCGCGCCACCCTGGGAAAACCCAAGCACGAGGTGCTCTTTGTGAATTTTCGCGGCGGCCCCTTGACCACACGGAGCATTCAACGCGTCGTCGAGCACTACGTTCGCGAGGTGCTGCCCGGTCGCCGGGAAGTGTCGCCCCATACCCTTCGTCACACCTTCGCCACCCACATGCTCGATGGGGGTGCCGATTTGCGGACGGTGCAGGAGCTCCTGGGCCATGAAAACCTTTCGTCCACACAAATTTATACCCACGTGAGCATCGAGCGCCTCCGCCACGTCTACGAGACGGCCCATCCCCACGCCTAGGAGTCAGACTCCTGGGAGGTCGCAGGGAGCCAATATCGCCCCGAGTTCCCATTATTTCACCCAATAGGCCGGTAGCCCGGGCTTGGTTTCCGCCACCATTTCAATCACCGCCCGGCATTTGGCGTTGGTGAGGTGTAGCAGGTCGGGTGTGGGCTCGGCACCGGTGAAAATGTTCCAGAGTCGTTGGTAAACATAGTCTTTCACGGGCGTGGGCAGGCCATCGAATTGGGGCGAGTAAATCAGGTAGCTCAGGGGATAGGTGAAGAGTCGACTTTCCAGATCCAATTGACGGAGTGAGCGGCCCTGGCTGTCGACGGGACCGTCGCCTTGAAAGTCGTCAGAAAAGGATGACGTGCCTGCTATGGGGTCCGTTAATTCCGCTTCGTTGGCGAAGATCATATAATCCACCAAAGCGTCGCCCAGATTGTGAATAATTCGGGTGGACGATTCGCTCAAAATCGTCGGGTCCCGTTCGAAAATTCGGTCGCTGATGGCCTGACGATGAAGGGCCATTCGGGTTTCAAAGTTGGCCCGCGTCATGAGATTGTGCATTTGGCTCTGATGCTCCAGAACCATCATGGCCACGATATCGCTATGGGGCGTGAGATATTTTGACGTGTCTACCCGGCCCGGCAGCGCGATCTGGTTGGCTCCGGCTTCCGGGTCGATGACCGCGTCGTGGGCCGTTTCCCGGGCGATTTGATTGCCGCGGTGACGCTCTTTGCCGTGGGTGCCGGTGATATACCACCCGCCCCAGCGCTCCGCCAGGGGGGTGTCCTGATCGGTCACCTGCGATCCGGCCTTAAAAATGGGTTGACCATCCGACCCGGCAAACACCGACCGGACGATATGGCCGGGGAGATCGCGGGTCATGGTTGTCGCATGACATTGGAGGCAATCATGGCGCTGCCGGACAAATTGGGGGGAAGATGTAGCGCCCTGATTCAACGTATAGAATACGGTCCCCAAAACGGGGTCGGCGGCGGACACCTCAAGGACCTCGCCCTCCTGGACCGTACCTATATATACGTCATCGTTGAAATAGATAGCTCGGGGCGTGCTCGGGGCGATATGGCGTATCTGGAGGGATGTTTTGGAGAAAACCAGCAGTTGGGAGGTCTCCGGAATATTCAACGCCGTGAGCAGCGACTTGAGGTAGCCAAAATCCGGATCGTGGACCAGTTTCGCCGTGCCCCCATCGAGGGACTGCTGCAACTGGGATATGGCGTTGTCCGGGGCCGTCTCGCTATAGCGAATCGGGGCCTCTTCGAAGGCGTCGAGGGCACCCGCCGCCATGGGCAGGAGCACGGAACAACCCAACAGGGCTTTCAATAGTATATTCATAATATATATTTTAACATCTTCGGTCCTGGAATTTCATTGTGTCTGACTGGGCTTGGCCTCTGGTGATTTTTGGAGGCAGGAGTATTCCAATAAAATATACCCTTGTGATGTGCATCGCCCCACCACAGCGCGCTATACTCCCGTTCAATGTCGAAGCCGGGTCGCAATTTTTGCGAATGTGTACGGCGCTTATCACCATAAAGGAGAATGTCATGCCTCGTCCCCCCTTATTGCGCGTTATTGATTGGGAAGAAGTGTTTGAATCGGGGTGTGACTTTGCTTCCTGGATGGAAGAAGCCGAATCGCCCGCCAACCGGGACCAGATGGCCGCTTCCCTTGCCGCGATTACCGTCGAGCCGGCCATCGCTGCGGGTCTTGCCGGATTGAAACACGACGTGCACGTTGTGGCTATCGCCGAGGACTGGTGTGGCGATGTAATTCGTCACATACCTGCCCTGCAGGCCATGGCGGAAGCCTCCACCCGGCTGCTGGTACGCTTTATTACCCGGGAGCAGTACCTGGATGTATTTACCCGCTATCTGACCAACGGTGGCGAAGCCATTCCGAAATTAATATTCCTCAGCGATAAATTCGTGGAGTGCGGCAATTGGGGCCCCATGCCCGAGGCGTGTCGCGCTATAATTGCCCGCGGTAAGGCCTGTGGCGACGTGGGCGCGGCCCGCAAACTGGTTTCGGCGGCCTACAACGCTGATCCGGGATTGAAGGTAGTTGTGAGCGAGCTCTTTGCCCTGGTCGAAACGGCCAGCGCAGACGCACCATAATCGCAACAGCATAGATATACATTGGGGTGATGGAGCCAGCCTGGTCCCATCACCCTTTCTTTTTGGTTTATGGGCAATTAATGGGTGCCAACAAAGACTCACTCCGCCAAAACAAACTGAACCCATCAATCGTGCCGCGCGATCCGGTATTTCCGGTCGAAGATGCGCCGTAGGAGGATTCGTGCGCGGATTGGGAGGTTGTGGCATGCTCCCTGAAAAGAAACGCCGCGTGTTCTGGATTTTCCAGAGCACGCGGCGCGTTAATCGGAGCGAATAAGTTACAGCAACGTTTCGAGCTCGTCCACCAGCGTGGAGAAGCGTTTCATGGCCGCTTCGACTGGGGCCGGGCCCGTCAGGTCCACGCCCGCGTCCTTCAAGAGGTCCAGCGGGAATTTGGAACCGCCACTCTTGAGGAAGCTGAGATAACGCTCCCGTTCCGTCTCACCACCATTTAACACCATCTCGGAAAGAGCAATGGCGGCCGACAGGCCCGTGGCGTATTTGTAGACATAGAAGGCGTTGTAGAAGTGCGGGATACGAAGCCCTTCAAGGCCCAGTACTTCGTCGATGACGAAATTGGGTCCGAAGTAATGGGCGAGCAATTCATAGTACTGGGCGCGCAATACGTCCAGCGTCAAGGGTTGGCCCTCTTCCGCCGTGGCGTGGATCATCTTTTCATATTCGGCAAACATGGTCTGACGAATGATGGTGCCGCGGATTTCGTCGAGCTCTTTGTTGATGAGCCGCGCTTTTTCCTGTTTTGTCTCGGCCTTTTTGAAGAGGTGATGACCGAGCAATTGCTCATTAAAGGTTGAAGCAACCTCCGCGACAAAGATCGTGTAGTGGCTGTATTGATAGGGCTGATGCTCGGCGCTGTAGTGGGTGTGCATGCTGTGGCCGGCTTCGTGGGCCAGGGTAAACATGCTGTCGAGCACATCGTCCCGATAGTTCATCATGATATACGGGGGCGTGCCAAAGGCGCCGTAGGAAAATGCACCGCTGCGCTTTCCCTGATTTTCATAGCGGTCCACCCAGCGGCCATCGAGCAATCCCGTGCGAAGGAATTCCACATACTCACCGCCGAGGGGTGCCAGGGAGTCGCAGATTGTGCCAACGGCGTCATTGTAGGGGATGTGAACCTTGGGGGATTTGACGATGGGCACGTAGGTGTCGAAGGCCCGGAGTTCGTCAACGCCCAGGGTGCGTTTCCGCAGGTCCATATAGCGATAGAGGGGATCGAGATTGCTACGGACCACGTCGATAAGGTTGTCATAGACTGACACGGGCACGTTGTCGGAGAAGAGGGCCCCTTCGAGTGCCGATGGGTAATTGCGCACCTTCGCCTGATACACGTCCTGCAAAACGCCCGCACTCAGGGTAGCGGCGAGGGTATTGCCGTGGTCATCATATTCCTTATAAAACTTCGTAAAGGCCTCTTCGCGGACGCTGCGCTCCGGGGATTCGAGGAGACTGCGGAAGGAACCCTGGGTGAGTTCTACCTCATCACCATTCTCATCTTCCACAAAGCCAAAGGTCATATCGGCATCATTGAGCTGTCCGAAAATGGTGGACGCCGAGCCGGCCACTTCCCCCTGCATGGCGAGGAGACGCTCTTCCTTTTCCGAGAGGATATGGGGGCGGTAGCGGACGAGTTTTTCCAACTGGAAGCGATAGGGTGCCAGTATGGGGTCATCCATATAGCTGCGGAGCGTTTCTTCCGGAATGGCCTGCATTTCGGGTGCGATGAAACTCGCATTGCCGTTGGCCAGGGTCGCCAGGTAGGTGTAGCGGGCGATCATGCCCTGATAGGTGCCGTCGGAAACGTCCTCGGTGCTTTTCAGATAGGCGTACACGCCCAGCCGCTCGGCGAGTTTCTCGAAAGAGGCCTCGAACTCATAGCAGCGCAGGATTTGTGCGGCGGAGTCGCCCAGGGTGCCACGAAAGGACTCAAAAGTTGGAATCATTCCCTCCAGCTCTTTGTAGCCCCCTTCCCAGCCCTCGTCCGACGTGAAAATGAGGGTCAGGTCCCAGGTATCTTCAATTTTTACTGTGTCCCGTGTGGGGGTCTTCTTTTGCTCACCCATGAATTTTCCTTCAGTGTTTGCGGTTGATGAACCGCTAGTATAAAAGGTGATGGCGATGCTTTTAAACCCCGACGGGGCCCGCGCGGTTCGGGTCAGTGCCAGGTCCAGGTGGCAATGCTGCCATCGCCCAGCGAACGCGGCGCTTCTTCCCCCGAAACGGCGACCAACCAGATGGTAGAAGTATGCCTGTCGGCTTCCAGCGCTCCCAGCACGATTTGGGTGCCATCGGGACTCCAGATGTTATGGGCCGACTGAATCTGAGAAACGCGATTCGCGGCACCCATAAAATTGTGGGTGGGAACAAATTGAATCAACGGAGTCATATCGCCGGTTTCTGTATCCAGGATCCACCAACAGGCCTGACTGGCTTCAACGGTGTCGGGTGGCACGAGTGAATGGATTGCGGTCCGGTTGGGATCGGGGTCGACATGTCGTGTCAGTGCGGCCAGATAACGGTGATTCGGGGACCAGAAGAACGCGTAGGCTTCGATAGGAAAGTGAACCGTAGGGCGTTCCTCGTCCAGCGATACGATGGCGATGGGGCCGGGAACCCGGGAGCGGGGCTTCCGTTGCATTTCCAGGATCGCCAGCCGTGCCCTGTCCCGGGAGGTGGTCATAGTCAATCGAAAGTCCGCCGTATACAGATAGCGTCCCGACTGACCCGGATCACGTCCGAGGATCAGGCTTGGCGGGCCCTCCGCGCCCCGGGCATAGACGAAAGAACCGGTTTCTTTTCCCCATGCAGGCGTCGTAAAGGCGTCAAAGCTTGGGGTCAGTTTCTTCTTGCGGTCCCAATTTTTCACCGTGGTGAGGTTCAGTTCTCCGCTCTGGTTCCACAAAATGCTACGGGAGTCGGGCGACCATTGCCAGTAAACCGAAGGGCCCCGTGATAATTCGAATGAAGGACTCTTGTCGACGAGACCGAGTACGGCACAGAATCGTACGCGCTCTCCAAACGAAGCGGAATAGGCCAGAAAATGACCATCGGGCGACCAGTTCAGGAAATAGGGATTGAATCCCTGGGGTTTCAGCACCTGATATTCGGTATGATTTGAAGGGGAAATTATGTTGATTCCGTGCCGGCCTTCCGAAGCGCCGTTGATGTAGGCAAGATAGGCGTCGTCGGGGGACCAGGACGGGAGTTCGCAATACTCACCATCGCGGGTCAGGCGTTCCCGATGGCCCGTTGTCGGGTCAACCAGCCAGAGCTGATGCCTGATGTCGAGGACGGCAAGTTGATTGGTGAGTGGTTCCGCCACCCCCGTGAGCGGTTCAAAGACTTGCGGGGCTGTAGGGGTGGGGGCTCGCTTAAAATATATACTGCCGTAAATAGCCGCCGCCACGACAATGGCACCCGCGTAAATGGCAAGTTCCACACGGCTTATGGACGTGTTTCCCGATTGATTCGACCCGATAGTTGTCACACCAGCCTCCTCAGCAACGTAATTACCAAGTTTCCTGCGTCTGTTCCCGCGAATAGAGTCGTTCCACGGCCAAAGCAATGTCCGCAATACCAGACTACTTTATCCGTCCGACCATCTTGCGCTACAATTTGCCTTCTCCTAGTTGTCTTCAAAATTCAGGATATGTAATCAGTATGGAACAAACCAACTACCGGGCGCTAATGGCCCGCTTTGACAAGATTCGTGTATTGGCGGTGGGCGATATCTACCTCGACGAAAATGTGTCGGGACGGGTCACCGAGATTAGTCTGGAAGCACCGATCCCCGTGTATGAAGTTCACCAGCGCCGATACAACCCCGGTGCGGCGGGCAATGCGGCCTGCAACGCGGCGTCGTTGGGCGGGCAAGTCACCATGGTGGGCGTCATCGGCGATGACGTCAACGCGGTCATCGTAAAACGCGAATTCGAAGCGAGGAAGGTGAACGCCGACCACATCGTTGTAGACCCCAAACGGGCGACCAGCACCTATGGAAAACTGCGCGCCGGTGGGCACAATATCCCCACCCAGGAAGTGCTTCGCACCGATACACCCAAGCCGACCCTGCTCACGGGCGACATCGAGGCTCAGGTGATCGCCAAAATTGAAGCCCTCGCGCCGGAAATGGACGCCATCCTCATTGGCGATCAGGTCGTTGCGACCATCACGGACAAGGTACTGGCTACCATCGTGGCCTGTGCAGAAAAATATAAGCTGGTTACTGTCGCGGATTCGCGCGAGCGGGCCGGTTTCTTTCAGGGCGTCGATATCGTGGTGCCCAACGATGCGGAAGCGGGTCGGGCGGCCGGGGTTGACCCGGAAACGCCGGATGGGCTGCTCGCGGCCGGGAAGCACCTGATTCAATCCGCGAAAAACGCCTTTGTCACCCGCGGACCCCATGGCATCGAAGTCTTTGCCGCCGATGGCACGGTTGAAAACGTCGCTATACGCCCTGTAAAGGCCGTGGACGTCACCGGCGCCGGCGATACGGTAGCCGCTATGGTTATTCTCGCTCGGGCCGCAGGGGCCAGCCTGCGCGATGCGGCCTTCCTCGGTAATATGGCCGCAGGCGTGGCGGTCGAGCAGGAGGGGGTCGTCACTGTCAGTCGTGCCGACGTGGAAGATGCCCTCTACGGTGATCACGGTCCGGCCAAGCTGAAAACCGTCGATCAATTGAAGCCCGCCATTGAAAAACTCAAAAAAGAGGGCAAGAAGGTCGTCTGGACCAATGGGTGCTTCGATATCCTCCACGTGGGACACATTACCTACCTCATCGCCGCACGGCAGGAGGGGGATGTCCTCGTCGTCGGATTGAACACCGACAAGTCGGTGCGCGAGAACAAGGGGCCCGACCGCCCCGTGGTGAATGAACGGGATCGGGCAACGGTTTTGTCCGCCCTGGAATGCGTGGATTACGTTGTCGCCTTTGACGACAAGACACCCATGCCCCTCCTGGCGGCGCTGGAGCCTGATGTCTACGCCAAAGGGGGCGACTACACTATCGACACGATTGTGCAGGAAGAGCGTCACCTCGTAGAAGGCTATGGCGGGAGTATCGCTATCATTCCGGGCGTCGAAGGCCACAGCACGACCAACATCATCGATAAGATCACCGAAGAGAAACGCTGATTTTCTTTTGGACGGTTTTTTTGGGCGCAACGCGATCGAAGGCGTTGCGCCCGTCTTGTCTGGACCGGCCGGGGCCCCGCTGAGACCTGCCTGGAATGCAATTACTTGACACATCAACTAAATGGTGGTATACTTCAATCAGTTGGAGGCACGGGTGCCCAATCGCCCGCCCTCCTTTTTTAACGACCAATTAGTTGACATGTCAAGTAATTGGCTCTGATGAGTAACCAAAAGGAGAATGTACCATGCTGAAACTTCGCAAAGCCCAGGAACGGGGTCACGCCAATCATGGCTGGCTCGACACCCATCATAGCTTCTCCTTCGGTCGTTACTATGACCCGGAGCAACTTGGATTCCGCACGCTGCGTGTCATCAATGACGATTCCATTGATGGTGGTGCTGGATTCCCGTTTCACAGCCATCAGGATATGGAGATTATCTCCTACGTCACCGAAGGTGCCCTGGAGCATAAGGATAGTATGGGTAACGGCTCTGTTATACGGCCCGGCGACGTACAGATCATGTCGGCCGGTACCGGCGTGGAGCATTCTGAATTCAATCACCTGAAAGATGCGAAAACCCATCTCATCCAGATATGGATTCACCCGGAGACTACGGGTCTGGAACCGAGCTATGCCGAGAAGCATTTCGATGACGTCCAGTTGGACGATCAGCTACGACTCATCGTGTCACCCGACGGTCGGAACGGATCGTTGGTCATCCGCCAGGATGCCGCCATCTATGCGGCCCGCCTGACGGCAGGTACGACGGTCGGTCATAGGCTCGCCGAAAATCGGCACGCCTGGCTCCAGATAGTATCAGGTGCTGCGACGGTCAACGGCGAAGCGGTGTCCGGTGGTGATGGTGTGGCAATCAGCGACGAGACGGCCCTGGAAATCCGGGCGACGGAAGCCACAGAAATATTGCTCTTCGACCTGACATAAGTTCGAAAGGGTAATCAGTAAAGAAAACGCCCGCAGCAAAATAGTTCATTGCTGCGGGCGAAAATTTTCAGGGGCCGGGGTACTCAGTCTTCGAGTACATAGGCCTTCTTGATGTAGTCGAGCATGGGGAACTCTTTTTCGAGATAGGCATTGCCCTTTTGCTGGACCATGCCCTGGTCGGGCTTTTCACCGTATTCATCACAGATGGCCTCAACCGTATCCATATTCTCCACGACTTCGCCGATGGGGGAGAAGCCCTGTCCATCGAGAAAGCTGTTGTCCGCAAAATTGATGAACAACTGGGTGGTCCGGGTGTTGGGTCCGGCTGTCGCGAAGGTAACGGTGCCTTTACGATTGCTTTCCTTAACCGGATCATCGGGGAAACGCTCGTCGCGCCATTTGGCAGAAACGTCGGGGTCACCATGGATGCCGAACTGGACGATAAAGGGACGTGGTTTGGTCACAACGCGGAAGAAGCGGATATCCGTAAAGAACCCTTCCTCTACGAGACCGAGGAAGCGGGCAGCACCCTTGGGGGCCCAGTCTTCATTTATTTCCACGACGAAATCGCCGCAGGTGCATTCCATTTTGACTTTTACAGACATACTGTACTCCTGTACACGGTTTTAATTGATGTGAGCTGTTTCGTGCTTATTTAACCAGCGTCACTTTGTTGATGTAATCAAGTTTTGGATAGTTCGCTTTCAGGAAGGCACTGCCCTGATCCGTAATGGCGCCCTGTTCGTTGGACTGAGCACCATAGCCCGCGTAAATGCGGTCTACGTTGTCCATGCCGATGACGACTTCGCCAAAGGGGGCAAAGCCATCGGCATCGAGAAAGCTGTTGTCTTTAAAGTTGATGAATACCTGGGTCGTCCGCGAATTTGGTGCGCCCGACTTGGCAAAGGTGATTTTGCCTCGCTGATTGCTCTTGCGAACGGGTTCATCCATGAGACTGTTCTTTTTGAACTGGGCCGTCATTTTTGGATCGGCGGCCAGGCCAAACTGAACCATGAAGTCATCAATAACGCGGAAATAGCCCGCGTCATTCAGGAATCCGACCTTGCACATTTCATAGAAGCGCTCGGCACCAATGGGGGCCCAGTCTTTGGTGACTTCGATTACATAGGGCCCTGCTGTGCTGTCCACCTTAACCCGAAAAACATCGGGACAGGTTGCGGGCCACTCGGCGATTTCTTCCAGCGTGGCAATGGCTGCGGCTGTTTCTGCGGAGGGCGCGCCCGCTTCCGCGCCATCGGCCTGGGCGACGACAATCTCTTCGGTGTCCGTAGCTACTTCAGCGGCCGCTTCATCGGTAATGGCCGCCGCTTCTTCAAGTTGGGCCTGGGCCTCTTCGGATTCCAACACTTCCGCATCGGTCTTGGGGCTTTGCTCAAATGCCGCTCGCATGAAAACAATTCCGACCAGGATGGCTGCAACACCCAACAGGGTGACGATATTACGCTTCACGACGTGACTCCTTTGTCTGCAGCCCGATGCTCTCGGGCTGGTCAAACCACTACCTTTGGAAATACCGAAACAGTTCAGTCCGATATCATACCCCGTGCTGAGTGGAACCGTCAAAATTGCCTCGTGCACGAAGTGCGCCCCCCGTGCTCTCCGGGAAATCAGGAAAAAGGCCCGATTGCGCTGTACACCCCGAGGCGTGGTTGAGTATACTCAGCCCCGATCAACGAGTTGGGAGAACTTTCATGTTTCAGGATTTTAGAGTCGCTTATCTTCGTAAACACGTCAAGGTAAAGGAGGTACAGCGATTTTCCTTTCTACGCCAGATGGTGGCCTATTTTCTCGCCGAGGCGGCGCGAAAGACCCCCCATGCGGCTATGGTCGCCCAATATGACGTGACGCCCCTGGTGGAATATGGTCAGGAAAAGGAAGGCGAAATAGCCCGGAATGCCACCGGAATGGCGGAAAAGGATCTCTTTCGCCGGGCAATCCACAAGAATTTTTCTGCTTTTTTCCTGAAGGCCATTGCCCACAGTCTTCATCATACGCCCTGCATGAACGGATTTATCGATTATGCACCCATTCTCAATGGGGGTACCCTCTATCGGGCAGAGGATATAAATCTCAGCTTTACGGCCCACACAAAATATGGGGTGGTTCGCCCCGTGTTGCGCAATCCCCATCTCAAGCCCCTGGAACAGGTGGCGTCGGAAATGCGTGATCTGGTGCGGCGCGCGCGACGTACCGACCCCGAACAACTCTATTTTGAGGCGGCCCGAATCTATGCCTGGGAGGGCATTCGCCAGCTCGACCTCAAGGCCTTCGGGGCCCTGTGGATTACGTTGCGCGGCATGTTGTGGCAGCGCCCCGTCCCCGAGCCCGGCTATGAGAAGATTCCCGAAGAGCAAAAGCTCAAAGTAGACGACATTCTGGGCTCCACCTGCACCGTGGCCAATATCGGCATGATGATTTCAGGGAACCAGACCGTTACCGTAATTATTCCCCCGGAAGTCATGATGTTTGGTATTGGTGACTTGAAGCTTGCCCCCTGGGTGGTCGATGGTGCCGTTGTTCCTCGATATACCATCACCGTTACCGGTTCCATGGACCATCGGGCTTTTGATGCCGGGGAAGCCTTCCCCTTCGGTAAGCACATCAAACGTTACTTTGATAACCCCAACCTCATTTTCGAATGGAACGAGGGCGACCCCATCTGATCGGGTTGCCCATGTGACGGGGCTACCCGAAACCGATGAATACCCGGGTGGCACGGACCCGTCTGCAAGACGTGCCCGTGGAGTATGACACCGATTGTGCATCGTCCACGGGCCCACGAAAAAAGGGCTCCGGAAAGTATCGTTCCGGAACCCTGAGCTGACTGGTATGGATCGGGGGTTACTTTTCCAGGATGACCAGGAAATCGTTGTAGCTCTTGCCGTGGTTGGCGGTGATAGAAGATACCGTCCAGCCTTCCTTGAGCATCTGATCCAGCTTTTCTTTGTTCGAACCATTAGATTCGATAATAAGTGACGACTGCATGGGCGCCTCCTCCTGGGAATGGTAAACTGCACGTCAGGTACACCAGCCGCATGGTGGTGAGACGAACATTCAAACGCAACGATGGTAGCATGTTCACCGACGGGATTGAAAGTTCATCCTACGAAGCGCCTGCAAATCTTATTGCAGGACGAGAACACCCAAATCTACCGTCTTCGCCGGGGGCAGGGCCGTTTGTCCCTGTTCCAGCCGGGCACCCGACTCCACTTTGAAGCGCAACCCGTATTCACCGGCCGGGAGATGGTCGAACGTCACAAACCCGTCCGCGTTGGTGGTGCCCTCTGCGGGCCACCATGGGCCGCGTGTGGCATGGTAGAGCATGAGCCCGACGGCCATGTTTGCGGCGATTTCCTCATTGGGCAAGAACAGCTGCACCGCCAGGGCGGCGGCCGGCACCATTTGAATCGTGAGGTCGTCCTCAATACGGCTGCCACCCGGCAGGACTTCATAGAAATTATTGGGGAAGTAATTCAACATGGGGTCCCACGCCCGAAGAAAGAGCCGTTCTTTCGTTTCGAAGGAAATCATCCCGCTGCCCGCACTGTCCGTTGTGGTACCCGATGCAACGGGCGCATCGAAGGCATTGGGTTCACGGGTAACGATAGGGGTCATGTGGGCCAATGGTGCGCCGCTGAGATCGACCACCTGAATCGTTGTGGTTATCGAGCCCGGGGTTTCGGTGGGCGCGGCTTCCGAGGTGGGCTCCACCGGAGGTGTGGGCACCGCTGGGACTTCTGCCGGTTTAGCGGGCGGTGCGGGATCGCTGCACGCGGGGAGCAGGGTCAACAGCAGCAGGGCCAGTATGCGTCGCATCACACATCGTCCTCCTCGTTCTGGCCGAACTGGGTCCGGTAAAGGCGGCTGTAGACCCCACGGAGCGCGAGTAGTTCCGTGTGGGTGCCTTTTTCCGCGACTTGGCCATCCTGAATCACCAGAATGCAATCGGCCCGCTGAATCGTAGACAGGCGGTGGGCGATGACAAAGGCCGTGCGCCCTTCCAGGAAGCTATACAAGGCATCCTGAATGATTCGCTCACTTTCCGTGTCGAGACTGGAGGTCGCCTCATCGAGAATGAGTATGCTGGGGTCTTTGATGAAGGCCCGGGCAATGGCAAGTCGCTGGCGTTGTCCGCCAGACAGTGTCGTTCCTGCCTCGTCCAGCCGGGTGTCGTAGCCCTTGGGAAGTTTTTCGATGAATTCCGCCGCGTTGGCCGCGATGGCCGCCTGTCGGATTTGGGCGTCGGTGTAGTCGTCGCGCCCGGCGGCAATGTTCTCACGGACTGTTTCCGCGAAGAGGATGCTTTCCTGGGTTACGAGGCTGATTTGTTCCCGGAGGCTCCGTGCCGAGACCTGCCGGATATCGGTGCCATCGATGGTGATGGCGCCCTCCTGCACGTCGTAGAAACGGGGGATGAGCTTGACGATGGTGCTCTTGCCGGAACCACTGGTGCCGACCAGGGCAACCATCTGGCCCCGGGGCACATCAATGCTCAGGTTCTTCAGCACGGGCGTGCCGGGCTGATACCCAAAGGTGACGTTTTCAAAGCGAATGCCCGTGGTCATGGTGGGCAGCACTACCGAAGAGCTCTGTTCGTCAATGCCGGGTGCCATGTCGATAAACTCAAAAACGCGCTCGGCGCTGGCGATGCTGGTTTGAACCATGTTGTTAACGGCAGAAAGTTTACGCACGGGATCGAGAAGCATGGCCAGGGCAAGGAGGAGGGTGAGCATTTCACCCCGATCCAGGAGTCCGGCGTCCATACGCTGACCCGCAACGAGCAGAAACAGGGCCACCCCGATAACCAGGATAAATTCAGTGACGGGGCCTGTCGTCGCGTGGAGGCGCACCATCTGATAGAGAAACTTCTTGAGGCGCTCTATCTCATCGCGCACGCGGCCGATTTCATAGTCTTCCATGGTGAAGACTTTTACGATGGCGATACCGTTCACGGTCTCATTGACCACCGAGGCCATGCTGGATATTTTCTCCAGCGAGCGGCGCACCGACTTGCGCATTTTCATACCGATTTTCGTCAGAATCAGGAAGACCGGTGGCAGGCCACAGACGCCGATGAGGGTCAATACGGGGTCGGTGTAGAGGGCGAATCCGAGAAAGCAGATGGCCTTCACGGGCTCCCGCATCACTTTGACGAGGACGCCTTCGAGGCCCCGGTTGACCATGAAAATATCGTTGGTAAAACGGGCGAGCACGTCGCCCGTCGTGCTCGTTTCAAAGAAACCCACCGACTGGGCCATGAGGTTGTCATACATATTGCGGGCCATCTCGGTGGAGATGTTGGCACTGATAGCCCCGGCGAAGTATTCCTGTAAGAAGCGGGCGATTCCCACGGCCAGCGAGAAAATGACGAGGAGAATACAGGTGACCTTTACGACGGCCGCCCGTTTGCCCCGCATGGAAACGACCAGTGATCGAAACCCCGGTTCCAGCTGTTGGGGGGCGCTCAGGTGGTCTTCCCAGAAATCACCGGGTAGCCACAGGATGGCCTCGTCGATTCGCGTGTTGGACTTCTGGATGGCCCGCGCGATGGACTCCTGGGGGTCTTCATGGAGCAATTCGCCGGTTGTCGGGTGGAATTCCGCTTCGTAGTAGGTCAGATTGACGACTTCGCGCACCGCAATAAGCATGGTGGTGAAGGATACCGCAATAAACACCGCGAAGAGCAGGGACACCAGCAGGCGCATCTTATACTGCCACGTATAGACGAGCAGACGGCGATACACGGTCCAGGCCGAGCCCTTGGGCTTGTCAGGACGGGCTGCGGGGTCGCCATTGGGACCTGTATTTATCATAGATTCAGTTACTTTCGGGGGGAGTTTAAGGCCCTGTATGCTAGCATAGGGGCCGATATCCAATCAAAGCCGCCTGGGCCGGTTTGGGGGCCGATACTGCCCGAATCGACCATGGCCAAGGGGTTATGATTGGGGCTTTACGATATTCCGTGCGGCCCGCAAAACGTCACGGGGCTTTGGGTAGAGTTACCGATTGATCAACAACCCGATTCCAATACATTGCGACGCGTTGCAATCGGAAACTCTCCCCGTCATGGGGCTCACCTTCCAAGAGGTCGCCTATAAAACTCGGGAGTAGACGAGCTTGACCAAGTGGGTGGTGCCCCGGCGTCCGTACCTACATCAACCCGTCGATTTCAGGTACAATGACGCCATGAAATACCTTCGCATTGTACTTGCCTGTCTGTTACTTTCCCTGACGGCGACTTGGGCAATGGCCGACACCCTCACCGGTGGCATATTCACGGTCGACTTTCACTCCGATGACCGCATCGTCGCCGAAGATACCCTGGCGTATCTGGAAGAGGCCGCCGCCGAATTCTCCGAGCACCTCCCTCCGGGGGATACCCCCATCCAGGTCCGCATCGCGTCAAACATGAACGAGTTCCTGGGTCTGAGTGGCACCTATGCCCACGTGGGCGTCAGTGGGGTCACCCGAGCGGACAAGAGTCTTATTGCGCTGAAATCGCCCCGTCTTCGGTCCCTGGGCGATGATTATCGCGGTACCGTGCGCCATGAGTTGGTACACGTGCTGCTCCATCGCAATGTGGATACGACAAATCTGCCCCGCTGGTTGAATGAGGGGCTCTGTATGATGCTGGCCAACGAACTTCGATGGGGGAGCGCGCTACAAGTGGCCCGAATGCATTTGTCTGGTCAACTCGTCCCCCTGGACCGGCTGGATCGGGTCTTCGCCCTTCCGGGCAATGACCACCAGTTCGGCAATGCCTATGCCCAGGCCCTTTCCATGACCCGATACCTCCGTGACGAATTGGGCGAGGAGCGATTCTGGAATGTTATTCTCGATACCCGCGAGGAAAGCTTTGCGTCGGCCATGGTTTCAAAGGGGAATCTGTCCGCCCAGGCGTTCTGGCAGGGCTACATGGGGAGCCTGTGGTGGCTGACCGTAATATCCGTTCTGCGGACCGGATCCTTCTGGGGTGCCATCAGCTTTTTGTGTATACTTACTTTTCTCGTAAAGCACTGGCGCAATCGTAAGATTGTCCAGCGTTGGGAATCGGAAGAAGCAATGGACGAAGAAGATCGGCCCTTCGACTGGGATTCCATCCTGGTTGATGCCGATGATTGGAAACGATAGTCGTCGAACAATTTCGTCGGGGAATTGGAACGACAACCACCCAGCGGGTGAAAACCCCCAATAGATTCAGGTGTGCTGATGTCACAAAGTACTCTCGAAATTTTTAAACCCGCATGCCTCAGCGACGATGTCCTTTCCCGACTGGTCGTTAGCCCGGGGCGGCCCTATCCACTGGGCCCCAACGTGCGCCTCGACGGCGTCCGCTTCAGTGTGGTGAGTCGCTTTGCTACCCGCGTCTGGCTGTGTCTCTATCGCAGTCTCGATGACATCGAGCCGGTGTGGGAATTTGAGTATGAGCCGGCCCGTCATCGAACGGGGGATGTGTGGTCCATCTATATTCAAGGTCTGGCGCAAGGGGTTTACTACAAATACCGCATGGACGGCGACTACGATCCTCTTGGTGGTCACTACTTTGATTCCCGGGTGTATCTGCTGGATCCCTGGGCGAAGGCTTTCGCCGGCAAGGTGTACGACGGCACCATCAAGTGCGTAACGGTTTTGGATGAAGTAGACCGGTCCTATGAGGTCCGTCCCCGTATTCCCATGAATGAGATGATCATTTATGAAGTGCACGTGGGGGGCTTTACCCAGGACCCCTCGTCGGGCGTGACCCATCCTGGAACCTACCGGGGTCTTGTGGAAAAGTTGCCGTACCTGAAAGAGCTCGGCGTGACGGCCATCGAGTTGTTACCCATCCAGGAGATGGGGGAGACCCGACTGGGCCGTTGTAGCGTGAACGGTAAGAGCGAGCTGAAAAACTTCTGGGGCTATAGCAGTATCGGTTTCTTTGCCCCCACCGGGCGCTACGGGTGCAGCGCAACGGGTTGGGAGCACTTGCACGAGTTTCGCGAGATGGTGGAGGCGATTCACGATGCGGGGATGGAAGTCATTCTCGATGTAGTCTTCAATCACACCTCAGAAGGCGACGAGCGCGGGCCCAGCCTGTGTTTCCGCGGCATGATAAATACGATTTTCTATATGCTCGATGAGCGTGGGCACTACCTGAATTTCTCCGGTTGCGGGAATACGGTCAATTGCAACCACCCCCTTGTGCGGGACTTCATTCTCGATAGCCTCCGGTATTGGGTGTCGGTCATGCGTGTCGATGGATTTCGCTTTGATCTGGCCTCCATCCTGGGGCGGGATCAGAACGGCGATGTCATCGAGAATCCCCCATTGGTGGAGCGCATTGCCGAGGATCCCGTCTTGCGGGATGTGAAGCTGATTGCGGAGGCCTGGGATGCCGGCGGTGCCTACCAGGTGGGTTCCTTTGGCGACATACGCTGGGCCGAGTGGAATGGTCGATATCGTGACGACGTGCGCCGTTTCTGGCGGGGCGATAAGGATACGCGGGGATTGCTGGCCTCCCGCCTTATGGGCAGTGCCGACGTCTATGAGCACGCCGGTCGAACGCCGTGTCACAGTATCAATTTTACGACCTGCCACGATGGTTTTACCCTCCGTGACCTCGTGTCCTACACGCGAAAAATAAATTGGGACAATGGCGAGGGCAATCGCGATGGAAGCAATGATAACCTGAGCATCAATTGTGGCGTCGAAGGCGACACCGAAGTGGCGTGGGTGAATGATCTTCGCACGCGTATGCAGAAGAACCACCTGGCGACGTTGTTTCTATCGCTGGGCGTGCCCATGTTACTTGGCGGCGACGAATTCGGAAGAACACAAGGGGGAAACAACAACGCCTACTGTCAGGACAACGAAGTTTCCTGGTTTGACTGGTCTATGTTGGATGAAAATAAAGCGCTGTTTCGATTTACCCGCCTGTTGATCGCGTTTCGAAAGGATCAGCCGGTCCTGCTGCGCGAACAATACTTTGATCCGTCAACCGATGATATCCGTTGGTATGGTGCCAATCTCAAGAGTCCCGACTGGGCAAGTGGCACGTTGTTACTTTCCTTTTATGTCAATCCCCGTGTCAATAAAGGGCGAGGGCTCTTCGTTATCTTCAATGGTGCCGAAGAGACGACGGACGTTCTATTGCCCGAAGGAAACTGGGAGCAATGTGTGAACACGGCACTACCCTCTCCCGATGATATTCAGTGGGGCGAAGGTTCCCAGCGCGAATCCATAAGCGGGAAGATTGAAAGTCCGACTCGCTCGGTGGTCGTGTTGCGGCAGCTCAACTGAGGAGGAGCCGCACGGGCCTATTGCATGTAGGGCTGTACGCGATCCAGTATGAGCCCGACCAGCATGGACGCAATGCCAAAGCATAGGGCCATGAAGTAGAGTGCGACCAGCGCTTGTGCGAGGCGTTTCAGGCTGTGTCCCCACGCGTTGGCCAGGGGCAGGCCACTCAGGATGGAAATGGGTATGATGCTCGCACAGATCAGGAAAAAGATTGTGCCATCGTAGAAGGTCAACCAATCCCATTTTCCCAGGGGGGGGAAGGGCTCGCTAAAGGCTTTTACATAGCCGTAGGCGATCAGGTCCAGTAACTTATACGCGGCCCATCGAAGTGCGAAAGCGGCGGCCAGCGGCACAATCGCGCGCAGGGCAAGTTGACCAAAATTAATCGTTGGCCGTTCTTTCTCGTCGGATGCCATATAGAACTCACCGTAGGCTATGAGGTAGCAGAAAAATGCCACGGGCCCTGTCACCAGACCGAGGCCAACGGTTGCGAGCCGTACCGCCCAGGGTGAAACGCCGAATCGGTCGGCATTGTAGGCACAGACACCGAGCCAGACAGGTTTTACCTCGGCTTCGGAGGCAGGGGGCGCTTTTTTGCTGGCCGTAGCGGGTGCCGGCGTGCCGGGCCGCGACGATTCCGCCGGGCGGGCCATGGAAGAGGCGCGTCGGAGGGCGGCGAGTACATCTTCATCGCTGATGCTGCTTCCGGGAAGCCCTTCCAGCTCTTTGTACACCCAGGCCTGAATCTGACGAAGTCCGCGTTCTCGCGCGTTATCCGTCAAGGATTCATCAAATTGCAGGGCAAGATCACGCAGATAGCGTGATATGAAAGATTCCTGTTTTTGTGTGAGTTGCATGGAGACTCGTCTTTCGTTACCGAGAGTCAACGGAAGGACGACCCAAAGTCCCGTTACTCGGGGACACCGCTCCCCAACGGGCGGCAGTATACCCTATCTACCCCGGATGCGCCAAGCTTGCCGTGGCGCACCGTCGTAGTGGTGAAAACGGGCAACAGATTACCGTCACCCGGGACTGACTTCTTCGCCGGAGCCGCCCATGAAGATAAAGAGCACGGCTACAATGATTGCAGCAAGGAGTCCAATGATTACATAGATCATGGTGGAGCTGCCGGAACCCGCTCTTTCCTTCTTGAAGAGGGCGCCAATTACGTCATGTTCCAAGGCGATGGTTTCTTCCACTTTGCGCCATTCGCCCACGCGATCTTTCTTACACAAGGAGGTCACCGGAACGGTGTTGGACTTGATGGCCCGGGCGATTTCCTGAATGTCCCCTGATTCGAAAATAACGTCACCATAGGCATCTGAAAATTCCCAGACGTGGCCGAGCTGGTGTCGGTTTCTGAAATCGATGATGCGCTGGCCCAAGGCTCCCTTGGCTTCGAATTCCCGGGTTCCTGCAAAAAGTCGCTCCAGAAAGCGAAGCCCGTGTTCCGCTTCCCCATTGGCGGCCATGGCTTGTGCGAGCAAGTCAACCACCACGGGATCTTCGGCACCGCCCAATTCGTAGGCTTTGCGGACGTGTTCCAGGGCTTTCGCGGGATCACGCAGGCCGTCGCCGCCTTCGAGGTAGACCTTTGCGGTCAATCGGTGACTTGCGCAACTACCCGGATTGGCAACCAGATAAGAATGCAGTCGATCCAATACGCCTTCATATTTGCCGCCACGAATCTGGCGATCAAGCTCCATAAGGGTACTATCCATCATGGAAGCGGAAGACGCAGGTTCGGCATCATCCGTGATACCGACGACCATGGTTTCCGCATAGGATTCTTCCTGAGACATACACGTTGCCGACGAGCCGGGAACCACATAGTGGGCCTCCACCTGAAGCAACATGATGACTTTCTGCCCTGCACGAGCCATCTTAATCGGTGTCTCGGAGGTGCCGATTCGAAGGACGGGAGCAACGATGGGCATGCCATCGGGCGTCACAATAGTCAGCGAATCACCGGTACGGAAGGTGCCCGACTTCACATGGCCCGTAATGGTCGTTTCGTCTGTAGTCTTAGAGAAGGCCGATTCGATTGCCAATACGTTATCACCGCTTACTTCCATACCCGCGGCCGGGTCCGTGCCATAGTCGGCCGGGGAGGGGGCTGGATGGGCCGGAGGCGGCGTGTCGGCAGCGAGGAGGCGTTTCAGCTCCGCCATTTTGTCGCCTTCCAGTTTGCCGTCTACTTTTTCGAGGCTGGAGCGGGCTTCATGTTTTCGCCCGAGGTTGGCCAGACAGACGACCCGGTGATAGGTCACGTGACGGCTGTTGGGTCGCTGTGCATCCAACTGATCAAATGCGGCCAAAGCACCCTCGAAATCCTTCGATTCAAAGGCCTTCACCGCATTGATATATAGCTCTTTGGCTTCTTCGTTGGTCATGCCCGTCTCCCAGCGTATGCAATTTGCTCCGACTTCCGCCCAGCACGCACGACTGGTGCTGGTTCCGTCGAATTTTGGCACAACGCAGGATGAACAGCCTATCCGGCATGTCCTGCGCGTTCAGGTAATCTCTTTACAACTGAAAGTATACCACAAAATTTGATGAATGCCACCTCTTTGTACGCGACAGTTTTTGTGGTCGCTATGTCGGCGTGGGCGCGCCGCTGGACAAGGAAATCGCCGTCGCTGAAGCGGGGCAAGATGGCGTGGTTTTCGGCATAAATTCGGGGCTTGGCCCTTCCGGTTGGATGTTGGGGGACATCCGAAGAATGTGACGAGCCGGTGGTTTCCTGGCGACATTTCGTTGGCGCATCGGGTGCCTGACATATCGCAGGAATCATCCCCGCCAATTGCGTATGAACAAAAAAAATCGGCTGGACCGAAGTCCAGCCGACAAATAAATTATGCACAAGGCATGGGGGGGTAATTAAACACCCTTGAGCTCGATAACAGCGCCAGCGCCTTCGAGTTCTTCCTTGATCTTGTTGGCTTCGTCCGCAGCGACACCTTCTTTGAGGGTCTTGGGAGCGCCGTCAACGATCTCTTTGGCTTCCTTGAGGCCCAGGCCAAGCATTTCCTTGACCTTTTTGATGACGGCGATCTTCTGGGAGCCGTGCTCCTTCAGGATTACGTCGAACTTGGTTGGGCCAGCGGCCTCACCATCGTCGCCACCCGCGGCAGGCGCGGCAGCTGCGGCAACAGGCGCGGCAGCGGTAACGCCGAGCTTGTCTTCGAGGGCCTTAAGAAGGTCAGCGGCTTCCATGAGGGTAAGCCCAGCAATTGTATCTACGATTCCGTCGATTTTTTCGGACATGGTGTCTATTCTCCAATTAATATAGGTGTTTAAGGGGTTACGATGAGATTTACAAAAGGGGCGTTAGGCTGCGTTTTCCTCGTCCGCCTTCATCTTTTGCACCTGATCGATTACGTTTGCCAGGTTACTCGGTACGGCATTAATGGTACCCATAAGCTTCTGAATGGGTGCTGCAATCGTACCGGCAATCTGAGATAGAAGCTGTTCGTGAGAAGGAAGACTCGCCAGCGTGGTGAGCTGATCAGCGTTGACAGGTTTTCCGCCGAGCACGCCACCAACCATGGCAATGGTCTTTGCCTTCTTTGAGAACGCTTTCAGAATCTTCGCGGGTGCAACCGGGTCTGCGGAGAAGGCCCACGCGGTGGGACCCTCCATGAAGTCGGCTGCGGCTTCCACGTCGAGTTCTTTCAGGGCGCGACGGGCAAGGGTGTTTTTATACACCTTGTATTCCACGCCCGCTTCCCGAAGCTGCTTGCGGAGCTCGGTCACCTGTTCCACGCTGATGCCGACGTATTTCGTGGCGATAGCGATTTCACTTGATTCGATGCGCGCTTTCATTTCAGCGATGTCAGAAATTTTCTTGGGAGTAGCCAATTGTATTCACCTCCTTTCTTTAAATTTTCAATCGTTTTCGCAATAAAAAACCCGTGTTGTCCTGAGAAACAGACAACACGGGAGACAGATCGATTTAAGAACTGTACATCACGTCTCACGGTCTCGGCAGGATATTTAAAGCCCATATTGGGCCACCGGCTGTCTGCAACACGAAGTTGATGCGAATAGTTTAGAACGGAAACTATAGCAAAGATTCGGCGTGGAGGTCAACTCAAGTCATTGGCGCATATTTTTGGGGCTTTTCGGACGAGGGCCCTGACGCCGTGGTGTACCGGAAAGAGGGAGGAAGTCATCACGTACCGACAGCGTTACGGGTTCTTTTTCCCTGGTGCTGCGGAAATTCTTTCCCAGGCGGTATCCGCTTTGGGCTTTAAGGTGGCCTCGTTTTCCGTCCAGGGTTTGCGGGTGTCGGTCAGGAAGGTCTTGTAGAACAGAAAAAGCTGGCCGTCGGTGATAATAAAGGCCTTCGGGTTTATTTCGACTTTTTCGCCGCTGTCACCCATGGCATAGGCACACCAGCCGCCATAGGCGGGTTCATATTTTTCGGGAGATGCTTTGAAGCGGTCCCGATTGGCTTCGGTCGCAAAGCGATAGGTCCTTTTTCCAAGGGTATGGGTGATAGAGCCCTTGCCCGGGGTCGGCGTGGCTCCGCCTTCCTTAAAGTAGGCGACGGGGTCGTAGCCCTGTAGGGCCAGACCGTCTTTGGCCAGATTGAATTCGTCTTCTGCCTGCAATGTTTTTTCTTCATCGGCAGACGTCGGCAGGCACAGCATCGTGAGTGAAATCGTGGCAAGGAGCAGTGCACGTCGCGTCATGGGAGGTTTCTCCGGGTACGTTGCGGTTGTGCTTCCTATATTCCCGCAGTATGTGAGAGCAGGTCAGAGAACGCTCGCAGTTCCCTTATTCCGATTGCTCGGCGGTCTCAGGTTCTGCAGGAGACTCAGGTGCTTTCGGCTTCATGAATTCTGTCAGGATAACCAGGACCAGTCCACCCACAATGGCCAGATCAGCTACATTGAAGATGCCGGTGCGCGGTTCCCAGCCGCCGATGGGGAGCCAGGGAAGGCCCATGTTCATAAAGTCCACCACCACACCGCCATAGATGACGCGATCGATAAGATTCCCGATGCCCCCGGAGAGTATGAGGGCGAAGGCGATCGCCATGGTGTTGGCGATGGCATGGCGACGGAGCAGGAAGAGGGCGACCGCGATCAGGATGATGGAATTGAAGCCAATCAGCAGGAAATTGCGTATGTTGGCCGACATTTTCCCAAAAATGCCCAGGAAGGCTCCTGTATTCTCTGCATATTGGAGGCGAAAGAAATCGCCCCAATAAATAATGGGCGGGTGGCCCATGAGCCAGGCAATGGCCATCCGTTTGGTTATCTGATCGAGGATGACGCTCACGAGAATGATAGCGGCCACGATGGCCAGGCGCTTTTTATAAGTCATAATATCCTTCGGCAGGGCAATGTCACCCTTGGAAGTTGATGGGGGATTGGCGTCTGACAAGGGGGTGCGACGCACAGGGGAAGTATAGGTAACCGGGCTGAATTGAGTCAATCAAAGGGCCCCAATCTGTCATCGCATGCTAAATTGCCCCCAACCTCCCTTACGCTCTCTTGGGCTTGTTCCCTTTCGAGGGATTGGCTATAGTGCCCGTTCAACCTGGAGAAAAACTGATGCGTCGTTTATTTGTGCTGGCCCTTTTGTCTGTGGTCATTTTCCCCGCTCATGGTGCCGCGCCCGAGAAGGTCGTTGTTCCATTTCTCGAAAGTGCGATACACAGCACCGACCTCCTCATTGTGGGTGGAACGGAGTCGGGGGTGGCGGCGGCGATTCAGGCGGCGCGCATGGGGGTGAAGTCGATTACCCTGGTCAACGATATTGAATGGCTCGGCGGGCAGTTCTCCGCAGAGTCCCTGGCGTCCATCGATGAGAATCGCGGCCCCGATGGCTATGGCCACGGCGTGCCTTTTCCCCGCTCGGGTTTGTTCAAGGAGGCCATAGAGCGTATTGAAGCGGTGAACCTGGAGAAGTATGGTGAGCCCCGCCCCGGCAATACACGGTGTATCACCACAGGCCGTCCTGTGGACTCGGCGCGGGTCTTCCGGGAAATGCTCCAGCCCTATATCGATAGCGGACAAGTTACCCTTCGGAGCTATTTTAGGCCCGTCCGTGGGGTCGTATCTTCCGGGCGATTGCGCTCCATACATTTTGAATCGACGACAGACAACGGGGCGGTATTGGACGTGATGGCGGAGGCCGTCATCGACGCCACGGACTGGGGCGACGTGGTCAAGTTGGCGGGGGCGGCCTACGAATATGGACCCGACCTCAAGGCCACCTACGACGAACCCCTGGCCCCGGAATTGCGCGAGGGCTATCCCCTCACGGATATGAACCCCATCACCTACTGCATGGTCATCGAAGAGACCGATGATTATACGCCAATCCCCGAGCCCGCAGGCTACGACCCACGTAATTATCGCGACCACGGTTATCCCAAGGATCCCCTCTGGCTTTACCCGACACGTCGGCTCGTCGACCGCTATAATTTTGAGAAGGTTACCCACCCCGACGTCCTGCTCATGTGTTTCCCAGCCTTTGACTATCCCGTCGATGTGTGGACCCAAGGGGTGGCCGATGCCCTGGAAGCCACCGAGCCCGGGGCGTCGAAGAAGAATATTGTCGACCTCACCCCGGCGCAGCGGCAGATCGTCTTTGAAGATGCGAAGCGCCGTTCTCTGGGCTTCCTCTATTACCTCCAGA
>CAXBPH010000020.1:0-42290 GCA_963977445.1 uncultured bacterium
AGGGCAAGACGATTCTTATTTTCACGCCCCACCCCGATGATGACACCTTTGGTTGTGGTGGCATCATGAAAATCCTGGCCGACAATGGCAACAATATCCAGGTGGTCATTTATACCAACGATGACAAGGGATCGCGCGACCTGGAGATGACCAGCGAGCGTTTGGCCCGCATCCGCAAGGCCGAAGAAGAACGGGCCTGTGAGATACTCGGCATACCTGCGGAGAACATTACCTGGCTCGGCTATGAAGACGGAAATCTGGAATATGCCGACCCCCAACGCCTTCGCGGTGAAGCGGCACGACAGATGAAGCTTCATCGTCCCGACGCGGTATTCACTATTGACCCCGGCACCAAAAGCGAACGCTGGCATAAGACGGACCATCGTATGGCTGCCTTTATCACGCAAGACGCCTTGATCGCCTCCGAGTGGCACCTGTATTACCCCCATCATCTGCTGGTGGAGAAACTGAAGCCCTATCACGTCCCCCTCGCCTACTACTACTATTCCGAAGACACCAACGTGACCATTGATATCACGTCGGTTTTTGAAAGCAAGGTAGCGGCAGCGGCGGCCCATGTGAGCCAGTTTGAACCGTCGCTGGATTCTTACACGCCGAAAATGAGTGACGAGACCCTGGCCGGCATCAAAGCGTGGGTGACGGGTTTCAGCGCGGAAGATGGAAAAATGGTGGAAAAATTCCGCCGTCTGGAATGGCCCTGAGCGCCATTTCAGGGCACTCCACGGTGGGTTTCCTGAAATAATTCTCGATTGTCGCTAAAGTTTTGGTCCGAGAATGCCGATACCCGACTTGTGACAATGTAAGAGGTAACCAAGCTATGGAGGGTTTGGAAATGCAAGTGGACGGATCCACGAACAATGGCAGGTCGCTGGAGACTATTGCACGGCTACAAGAGCAGTCTCAGTTGCATGGTGCGAAACAGCGCACCTCCCAGAAAGTAAACGTCGTAGCCAATACAGAGGCGGCCACGGCCCCCTCGGAATCAAGCGCAGACGCCCGAGGAGTAACACGCCTCATTCAAGAAGGCCACTTCAAGGGTGTGGCCGATGTGCGCCTGCGTATCAACTTTTTCGATTCGCTGCAGCGCGCAGGGGCGGATACGTCTCAAGCTACGTTGAGTGAGGGACTTACCAATCTTCAGAGCACCCTGAATGCCGCCATCGATGAGAAAGCCGATGGTGGATCACTTTCCGACGAGGACGTATCGACCTTGCGGGCCGCCCAATCGACGCTGAACGTAGAACTGGGCGCCCTCATCGGGGACAAAAGTGCCGCGAGTGGCGACATCTTTCAGGAACTCAAGACGGCATTTTCTGATTTCCTGAACGCCCTGCCTATCGAACAGCCCAAAACGGTATCGCTGGCGGATATCGCAGCAAGTACCGACGCGCCAGAGACAACCGGCACGTCTGGCGACCAATCGGGCCTGCGTTCTGTTCTGCAGAATATTTTTGACCCCGCGGTGGCTGCATTGGAAAATGCTGTCGATGCGTTGGCCTTACCGCCCGTGGCTGCGCCACAAAATAATGGTCGGGCCTACGACAACTTCCTGTCAACCTACAATGCACTCTACGGAGTCGAAGGTGCGGGCAACACGGCCACGTCCGATGGTGCCCTTAACGCCGTCACCTGATTAATAGCGATTGAAGTCAGCGCCTATCTCGCGCACGTTTCTCGACGATCACCGCCCGCTACGGGCGGCATGGATCAAGGCATCCAACGCCTGGAGAAACCGTGCGCGATCTTTTTTATCAAAAGGTGCTGGTCCCCCGGTCATGACCCCGGCATCCCGCAGGTTGGCTGCGATTTCCCGATTTGCCATGGCATCGCCAATACCCTCAACGGTGAATACGCGGCCCTTATATCCGAGGACCCGTGCGCCCTTCTTGAGGCACCGGTCGGCAAGGGGAATATCGATTGCAATTACGATATCGTTTTCCTGGCAGTGTTCCACGATCCAGTCGTCGGCCTCGTCGAAGCCATCGCCCACGACGTTCATTAGAACCTGTGGGTCATCCGGTGTGCGCATCCACGTATTGGCCACCACGGTAACGGGCAACGCGTATCGTCGGGCAACCTTGTAGACTTCGTCTTTTACCGGACATCCGTCGGCATCAATATAGATATGAGACATTCCCTGCCATCCTGCTGGTATCATCGGTTTCTGTGTTCGCGTTACTGGATCCCCGCGTTCGGGGCGGTTGATTCAATGTGCGGAGTACGAATAGAACCTACCAACCTGCATTTAGAACCCACAACGTCATTCCCGCGCAGGCGGGAATCCAGAGGGTATCATCGATTTCTGCGATCGCGTTACTGGATCTCCGCGTTTGCGGAGATGACGGCAGCGCGCTTTCGTTCCGGATAGTAGTACGCAAGCATGTACTCCGTCGCTCAGAAACTATTTACCCGAGTAGCGATAATTATAACGTCCTTCGGGGGCCACGTCGCCACTCAGATACAGGTCCATCACGTCCCCGGGTTCTTGCAGGTTGTCCGCCCATTTGAAGTCGATGTGGAAGGCACCGGAAGGAATCCCGAGGGCTTCACGGGGCACGGCCAAGTGCAACGTATTGTCCAAGACAGTTCGGGCCGCCAGGTCTCCCACTTTTTCCCACCCCCAGCCTCCGCTTTTCTCTTCGGGCTCCGGGGCGCTTCGGTGAATGCCCTGAGCATTTATCAGGATATCGTACCCGGCCCAGCCAGTCGAAACATCGCCGTCCGTATTGATAAAGAGGTTCATGGCGTTCGGTTCAGACGCCGCCGCAAGCGGAGCGGTGCAGGCGGCATAAAAGTAGACGGTGTCGCTGTCGTGCGCGACTTTCAGGCGCTGAAAATTATTGCGGCCTGTCTCGTTGACATAGTGGGTGGTGCCTACGCCTTGGTGGTCACGCGCTATGGTCTCATCTGAATGGTCTTCAAAACCCGCCACATCCTCCCACTGGCTCAATGCTCCTGCCACGTCGATGGGATGGGCCTCGGCCGGTTGGGGAAGGGCAGGAACCCCCTTATAGCGGCGAATGCCCGCGACCAACTGATAGTAATAGTTATCGCCATGGCCTCCCTTCATCATCTCAATATCCCGGCTGCCCTCTTGGTCGAATTGATCGACAAAGGCCACGGGCAGTCCTTCCCGTTTAAAGCGTCCTGCAATCCACTCATTCCACCCCGTGACCATGACGAAGGGCGGATCGAGCTCCCAGGCCCGGGTCCATTGCTCTTGGAAGTTGTAGCCATGGAGCACGGCATCGGGTGATTGGTCGACGGCACCATCGTGAAAACTACGGACTCGCGCGTCGCCCCGACTCATGTCTGTAACTTTCCCATCGGCGGCCCGCAGGTTCTGGGCGACGGAAACATTGACCTGTTCCGCTTTGGCCGGGTCATCGGCGAAGCCGTAGGGTTGGGGATAGGTCGCTTCCCAATGCCAGGCTTTTTCGGTGTTCATCATTTCAAAGGGCCAGTGTGCCCGACGAAGGGTAAAGAACTCCTTTACCGTGTCGCTCGCCTGGGCCGGGTCGCAAATGAGAAAAGGCTTTCCCTCCCAGCGAAACCAGAGCTCCGAATACTTCCCCGCGCCGTAAAGGTCTGCGTAAAGTTCATCAGCCGTCTCGCGGGCGTTGGTGTTGGTCATGAAGGTTATCTGTGGCGTCTTCCCCCCTGCCTGCCGTATCTCCATAAAGACCTTGCAGAGTTCCATATAGACATCGCGATAGGTCGCTCGGTTGGTGGTATCAAAGATGAGCGTGTCTACCCCGGCGTCGGCCAGTAAGTGGGCGTGCCGACGAAGTACCCAGGGGTCGGCGTTCTTGTAGTAGCCAAAGAGTGGCTCACTCCAGAAATGCATGGCGCCCTCTGGGCCCCAGGGGGGTGAGGTGGGCATCTGGAGGGCATCGGGGTGGGCTGCCATGATCTTTGCTACGTCGAAGGGACCGCTATTGGGGTCGCCGTGCTGACCGTTCCAGAGAAAATAGAATATGCCGACGAAACGATCAGGCTTGGGGAGTCCGACATCCTCGGACAGGGGCAATGGACGCCCCAATCCGTCGGTTGCGGGCCATGGCACGCCGGGGTTGGGGGCGAAGTTTTCTGCGGCATGCGTTGTCCAGGGGCACACGCTGAAACAAATCGTGAGTACTGCGGCAACGAAGACGGTGTCAATTCTTTTAAAATGTAACGACATGTGCAATGGACTCGCTGGTAGGGTGTTGGAATAATTTCGACGGGGTGCTTCGTGGTTTGCTGCATGCCCACGTTTGGAAAACTCGGCTATTTATCGCCTTCAGAAAAAAGGTGTTCATATTTCATGGGTTCGCCCGATTCCCAAGGGCGATAGCTGTTGAAAAAGCGTATGCGCTGGGCAATGCTGGGGTGGCTGCTGCGCCACAGCATATAAATCCAGCCGGGATCGGGATTGGCGAGATTTTGCTGCTGCAAGGTCACGAATCCGGTGGCGGCAGCGTGGTTCAGGTGGGTCAGCTCAAGGCCGAAACGGTCCGCCTCGTGTTCGTGGTAACGGGTAATACCGAAAATGGCGGGCATGACGACCAAACTGAAGCCCCCCATCATCACGAGGATCAGAGGTAACGCCGCCACATCAGAGAGCTCATGGACGCCCCAGCGATCACCGAAGCGCCGCAGCAAGGCCCCCGAGAGGCGGTGGATGAGGTAGAGGGAAAGAAAGGTCACGAAGAAGGCAATCGCAATGAAGCGCACGACGTGGTGCATGACAAAGTGCCCCATTTCATGGCCCATGACGAAGAGCAACTCGTCCTCCGCGAGCTTGTCTATGGCCGTGTCCCACAATACAATGCGCTTGGTATCGCCAAAACCGGTCACGTAGGCGTTGACCGCCTTGGTGTCCTCGCTCTTGGCCACTTCAAAGACATCGGCCCCTTCAATGCCCGCCCGTGACGCCAGAGCGAGTATTTTTTCTTCGAGGGCTTTGTCTTTCATGGGGCCGAAATCATTAAACAGGGGTGCCACCCAGATGGGCGTAACGAATACCTGGATAATGAGCAGGGGCAGGATGAGTAGTCCCGTGTAGAACCACCAGCGCCTCGGGCTTTTCTTCAAGAACAAGAAAGGGATCCAAACAATGAGAACGCCAACTACCAGACTCAACACCGTGGAAATAGCCGTGTCGGTCAGCCACTTCCCGAAGGTCTGGTTGGAAAGGCCATAGGCGTGCTCCCGAATGTATTCGGTGTAAAAGGACCAGGGCACCTCAAACACGGCCATGGCGAGTGACAGGAGCACGAAGAACCATTTACGGCCCGCGCGGGTCGCAAGATCACGAATGCGGGAGGACCACCCGGCGAAAAGAAAAAGCAGGGGCAACCCCAATCCTATCGCCTGATTGACAAACCAGATGACATTGCCGGAACGATAGCGCTGCATGGACAGCTCGTCCGCCTGGGGCACGGCGACCGCTTCATGTTCCGACGCAGCCTGGACCTGGGCCGAGCCGTCAGAACCGGTCGCGGACTCCTGCGCCCAGCATAATTCGCTCGACACTGCGGCGAGAATAATCAGGGCAACCAGCGACGTCAGGAGAATTCGCATCATCTATTTATTCCTTCTCTCTCGGCGCCAGGCCCTTTTCGCCCGCATGGCCGTATTCATCGCTGTCCAGGAAGCCCTGGTCATCCATGGGAACAAAATCATTCAGCGCTTCCCAATTGAACTCACGGTCAAAGGGGTCGAAGGCTTTCTGGGGGTCAAAGATCTCGGCATTAACCGGAAGGGCTTTGTAGGGCTCACTGTTTTCCGGCGTTGTCGTAAACATATCGCCCAAATCGGAGGCAAAGGCGTCGTACTGGTTGAGGGGTGGGAGCCCCTGGATAGCAAAGGCGGTCTTCAGCATGCTTCCAATACTTGAATGGGTGTGGGAGACGTAGTCCTTCCGGGCATAGGGGCTGATGACCATGCAGATGGAGCGGTGGGCATCTACCGAGTCCACATACCCCTGGGCATCGTCCTCGGTGACCATGATGACTGTTTCTTTCCACCAGGGGCTGTGGCTGATGAGTTCCACCAGGCGTCCCAGGGCGAGATCGTTGTCGCTCATGTAGGAGCCCCAAAAGGGATAGCCATCATCGGGGCGTTCACCCGAACCATGGTCGTTGGGCAGCATAACGCTGATGAACTGGGGAAAGGGCTCTTTGCCCGAAGCCCATTTCTCATTGAATTCCTCTTCAAACATATCCATGCGAAACTGGTCGGGAATATTCGTATTGTAGGTAGCAAACTTGCGTGAGGTTCGCTCGAAGAGCACCTCTGGCATGGGGTAATTTATGGGCAGCTTTATTCCGGTGTACTTGTCTTCCTGCTCTTCTTCCTGGGGCTTGAATTCAAAGCCCAGGCCGAAATTGTAGAAGCTGATGCGGTTGCGCTCCAGGTGTTCCCAGATAGCGCCCCCTTCGTTGTAATCTTCGGGATAAATGGCACCCGAGGAACCGATAAAGGCGAAATTGCCGGGGCCTTCTCCTTTGGAAGATTCTCCGATACGCACTTCCATAAATTCGTTGGGATAGGTGCCCACCAACCAGCGGTGGCCATCCACACTGTGGTCCGAATCGCAATAGAAATTGTCGTTGATGGAAAAGCGTTTGGCCAGGGCGATGTGGTTGGGCATGAGCACCACATCCTTAATCGTACGCGAGCCATCTTTGTTGCTCACGTCGGTGGCCTTACCGAGACGCGCAAGCTCCGCGCTCCCCCGACCATCGGGCAGGGCACCGAAAATTTCGTCGTAGGTCCGATTCTCTTTGGTCACGTAGATGACATGCTTGATGGGGCTCTCCCAGCTGCCGGCCGGGGAGGGTACGGGATGGCCCGTCTCCCGTTTCATTTCAGGCGCGTCGAAGCGGACATTGTTATCCAGGACCCGCTGGCTGGTTGCTACGTAGGCCTCCTCATCCGTCGGCAAGGGGATGATGTTGATATAGCCCCGCATGAGGGAGCCAATGCCCGTGGGGTCGGATGGATTGTGATTGGGGCCCGCGTTGGGTCCCGAGCCGATACCCTTGGCACAGGAGGCATAAAGAAATTTACCGTCAGGAGATACGGCAAGCTTGCTGGGGAACCAGGCGGTCGGGATATGGCCCAACACCTTTCGGTCGGCGAGACGTATCACGCCGATGGCGTTAATACCGGCCTCGGCGACGTAGAGCGTTTTCTTATCGGGGGACAGGGCGAGGCCAAAGGGGATCATGCCACGAAACTTCGCCACACGCGGGTCAAGTTCCAGGTCGATATCTGCCTCGCGCTCGTGGGTGGCCGTGTTGATTACGGTAATACTGTCGTTGCTTCCATTGGATACATAGACGTGATCGCCCGTGGCCACCATACTGTTGGGGCTGCTGCCGCCCACCGCCGGAAAATCTTCCAGTTCTTCGCCCACCAGGTGGCCTGTCTTGTAGCGATTGGTCACCGTTCCCGCGTCCCCCTCCGTGAGGGAAACGGTCCAGACGGACATGGCCTTGATATCATTGGGGTCGCCCAGACCCGGTGCTACGACGCCATCTACGGTCGTCCCCTTTTCGGCCGCTTCCGACGGCACGCCGAAGGGAGGAAAGAGCAACCAGGCGAGCTCTCCCGCTTCGTTCTTCATGTAGGCGTATTCATACATGCCCACATTGGCCACGTAGGCTTCCGTTTCATCGGGGGACAGGGTAACGCCAAAAGGATAGCGGCCCACTCCGACGGAACCGACGACCTTTTGCGCTTCAAGATCGAAAGTCACCATGCGAAAATTGGATTGGTCTACGCCATAGAGAAACTTACCATCTTTACGGAGACGAATGTCGCCGAGGTAGCCAAAGGTGTAGTCGCCCTCGCCGACCATGTGAGCGCAATCGATTTCAAAGAGCTTTTTCCGGGTTTCCAGGTCAAAGGCGTAGACCTTCCAGGCCCGTCCGCCCGCCACATATACCGTCTTGCTGTCGGCGCTGATGGCCAGGCCCATGAAGGCCGAGTCCAATACGCCCTCCCCTTCGCCCATGTCTTCGGGGATATAAGACGCGATGGGTGCCGATGGATCGGCCATGTCCAGTAGGGACAACTGGGGGCCATCACTACTCACGGCAACAACCCAGCGGCCGTCGGGGCTTATGGTCAGACCATAGGGATGGGGACGGACGACGTGCATGGTGCCCGTGGGGGTTATCAGACGTCCGTTGGGGAGAATGGATT
The DNA here is from genome assembly GCA_963977445.1 of uncultured bacterium. Lineage (GTDB taxonomy): Bacteria > Hydrogenedentota > Hydrogenedentia > Hydrogenedentales > JAEUWI01 > JAEUWI01. Next base: position 8,218 of record CAXBPH010000020.1, read on the forward strand.
CCCCGGTGGCATCGCGCTCGACATAGCGCGTGCCGGAGGGCGACGACATAATGGGCTGGGCCAGGGCGGGGGCAAGAAAAATACACGAAGTGGCCAGAAGGCTCGAAAGACGGAAGAACGGGGAAGCCATAATTAGTTCCTTTCTGCAAGATGGGGTGCAAAGCACCACGGGTACTACGAGGGGCCATTTTACAGACAATGGATGCCGAAACACACCTCTCGGCCTACGACGGCGACTCCGAATACCCGCTGAGAGCCACGGTCGTAAACGCATGGTGCTCAAGCCAGGCGCACGGGAACAAGAGGATCTTGGATATTCCCGGCCGAAGTAGAACACGACGGCGTCACTGGACACGTTGGCCGGGTGCAAGAAACCTCATGCCGTCCGGGTTACTTTTTTTACAGACCAAAAGCCTCGCAACAAACGGATTGTGCCTATCCACATTCACGCACACGTTGCCTCGACAAGAATGTCCAAGATCCTTTACCCCGCTCCCACCTACTCCTCCCCCATGCTATACTGTCTCTGCGTTCAGCAGGTAAAGGAGGGTACATGGTCGAGGCGTGGGACAAAGACAATCCCCGGAGGAGTTTTTGGGAAGCGACTACCATCTCCCTCAGGGACTCTTCTGGCTCCCTGGGAACTTCGTCTGGATTTACATTGCCGCAATCTGCTTACTGCTGTGCGGGGGGATCGCACTGGGATTCGCGGGACATCTGCCATGGGTCCCGACCTACTTCCAAATCGGCGTCCTGGCCGTCGTTGGATGGTACGAATAAGAATCTGGTCACATTGACCGGAAATAGTGAAGCGGACGGACTTTACTGAAGGGCGTCAACCCATGAACAAACCCGAACTCGCGCTGTACCGCGATCTGCTCGGCGACATTAAGACTCGAGTTCGCGCGGCACAGTCTCGTGCGGCACGCGCGGCCAACGCGGAATTGATTCTCCTCTATTGGGATATCGGCCGAATGATTTCGGCGAGGCAGGAAAAGGCCGGTTGGGGTGCCGGACTGTTGCGCAGGCTTGCACTGGACCTGCGTAACGAAATCCCAGACGTTAAGGGGTTTTCGGAGCGGAACTTACAACTGATGGCTCAATTCTGGAACGAGTATCCTGAGCTAGCACCAAATCCGCAACGGGCCGTTGCGGATTTAGCCACCCACCGGATAGACACCGCTCAACCTGATTCAATTAAAGACATTGCGCCCCGGGAAACCATCGAAAAAAACGCCAAATATGGCCGTATCTTCAATTATGCAACGGGCCGTTGCGCAATTGAGCTGGGCCCACAATGTCGTCCTCATCCAAAAGGTCAAGGACCTTCCGACCCGCCTGTGGTATGCCCGGGAGACATTGGAGCAAGGCTGGAGCCGCGACACGTTGTCGGTACAGATCAAGAACCGCGCCCACGAGCGGCGGGGCAGTGCCGTCACGAATTTTGACCAGACATTGCCCGCACACCATGCGGAAATTGCCGGGCAAATGCTCAAGGATCCCTATCTTTTCGATTTTCTCACCCTGGAGGAGCCTTTTCACGAGCGAGAGTTGGAGGTCGGGCTACTCACCCATATCCAGAAGTTCTTACTTGAGCTCGGCCGCGGCTTCGCATTTGTCGGACGCCAGTACCGACTGGAGGTTGGGGAAATAGAATTCTACCTCGACCTTCTTTTCTACCACCTCCACCTTCGCTGCTTCGTTGCCATTGATCTCAAGAAGGGCGACTTCAAACCAGAATATGCGGGGAAGATGAATTTCTACTGTTCCGTGGTGGATGACCAACTCCGCCATGAACTGGACGAAGCGACTATCGGACTCGTCCTCTGCCAGACCAAGGACCATGTCCTCGCGGAATACGCGCTCCGCGATATCCACAAACCCATCGGGGGCGCCGACTATGAATTGACCCGTGCGCTGCCCGACACTCTGGTCTCCAGTCTTCCGAGCATTGAAGATATCGAAACGGAACTTACGGAGAGCCTTCGCGAAGAACGTTCGCGCTAAAACTGCAAGGGCAGAAAACGCCCGACCAAAAGGCCCCTACCGCTCCGTGGCGCTGGCGATGCGCGGGATAGAATCTTCCTTTTTCGACACCCTGCGCCGCAGGCCTTCCACCACCTCCCGGTAGGCCGAAACGCTCGCGAGGTTAAAAAACTGCCTGGGGTCCTTGCTCAGGTCGTAGAGTTCTTCGGATTCGTCCCCGTAACGTATATAGGACCATCGTGCCGTGGTAAGGGCGTGGGCATCGTCCATGCATGTATACACTGCATCATGGACGACCGTACCCGGCGTCGCCATGGCCGGCACCAGACTTTTACCCTGGCAATGGTCCGGCACGTCGAGTCCCGCCAGGGTGGCCAGGGTGGGATAAAGATCAATTTGCTGTGCCAGGCTATCGGTCACCGCAGCCGCATAGCCCGGTGCATCGATAATCACGGGGATACGAATCGATTCTTCGTGGAGACTCATTTTTTGCCAGAACTCATGCTCACCAAGGTGGTAGCCGTGGTCGCTGGTAAACACCACAATGGTGTTTTCCCGAAGCCCCAGCTCGTCCAACGCGGCGAGGATGCGGCCAACCTGGGCATCCATGAAGGCGACGGAGGCGTAGTAGGCCGACAGGACTTCCTGTTTTGAGCCATCGGTTTCCAGACCACTCCCTGCGCTGTTCTTAGAGATGCCTGCTTTGGGGATATCGTCCCAATCCCCATCGATTCCAGGGGCGAGCTTCATTGCTGCGGGCGTATAGGGCTCAAAATAGGCTCTTGGGGCGACCAGAGGCACGTGGGGACGGACGAGGCCCACGGCCAGAAAAAAGGGCGCCTTGTGGTGGCTTTTCAACAATGCGATAGCCTTCGTCGCCGCCTGGACATCCGGTTGCTCGGCGCCGTCGGTATCGCCTTTCACCACGTAAAAGGCACCGCCAAATCCAAGTCCATAGTGTTTATCCGGGTCGAAATTCAGCGTTTCATTGGTCAGGTTACCCTTTTCCCCGCTACTCATCCACTCGGGCCCCTGACAATTGAAGCGTTCCGTCCAGGAGGGTAAATGGTCGGGCCCGTCCACGCCCGCCGTAATGTCACCGGGAACGCGCATGTGGTAAATTTTGCTGACCCGTGCGGTGTAGTAGCCGGATTGTTTGAAGAGGCCAGCAAAAGACGGTCGGTCACCCAAGTTTTTCGTAAAATTGCTGGATGCCCCATTGCCCATGACGCCGATAGCCTGGGGATACATGCCGGACATAAGGGCGGCGCGGGACGGACCACACACGGGATACTGGCTATAGGCCCGGGCAAATCGGACGCCCTGCTCCGCGAGGCCATCTATGTTGGGCGTGGATGACTGCACATTGCCATAGCAGGACAGGGCCTCCGCCGTGAGGTCGTCGGAGATAATGAACAATACGTTGGGGTTTGAAGAGGGCACGGCCTCTGCGGCGAGGTGCAGACTTATCAGAATCAACAGGGCGGATACAGCAGTACGCATGGGGACACCTTTCCTGAGGCGATATTGTGAACAGCACTCCCCGTAGCTTAGTAAAACGGCGGGGCCTACGCAAGCGTTGGAAAAGAGGTCGTATATACCGTGCATCGGCACCTGCTGGAAGCGACACGGGCCATTCCGCCACTCTTTTGCTATACTGCCGTTCAACGCAGGTAAATCGGAACGAATTTCGAACACGTACGAGGCAGGCACTTCATGAACTCCATTCGCCATTCCGTCATTCTTTTTTGCGTAGGTCTTTGCGCATCGGCCTTCGCGGACCAGGGTTTCCGCATTATCCCCCACCTCAACAATATCACGGTGGACGGTGCCACCCTCATATGGGAGAGCAAGGAGCCCTATACCGGGTCTATCACGTATGGACAGGAAGGCTCCCTGGATAAGTCGGTACAGGGAGACAAAGACGGCACCATCCATCGCTTGCGCATCGACGGGCTTAAAGCCGAGTCGAAATACCAGTATTCCATTACCTGCGGCGACGATGTGCGAAGCGGCACCATTACCACTGCCCCCGCAACGGCACGGCCCATCACCTTTGTGCTCATTGGCGATTCCCGACGTTGGGGTACCCGTTGGGAAGAGACCAACATGGAGGCCCACGTGGCCCAATGGAAGCCCGAATTCTACCTCACCATGGGTGACCTGGTGCCGAGCGGCCACTCCTATGAGCAATGGCCCGAACACTTCAATCGTTTTGAGAGCCTGATTGGCGATACGTGGATGGTCACGGCCCGGGGCAACCACGAGGGCTCCCAGGTTTTTGCGCCGGAGGAAGACTGGTTTGCGAAGTACCACGAACTGCCGGGCAAGGGTGAGCCCTGGTCTGATTTTACGTGGGGAAACACCCACTTCTCCCTCATTTCCTTCGAGCAGACGGCGAGCACAGAAACGGTAGAATGGCTCGACGCAAACCTGCAGAATCAGGATGCCCAATGGAAAGTGACGGCCCACCACTTCCCCGTCTATTGCACTGGATATGACTCCCCCATTGACAAACGTAAGGAAATGGGCGAAAGCACCTTTAAGCCCCTGGCCGATTCGCTGGACCGCAATAACGTGACCCTGGACCTGGCAGGTCATACCCATATCTATGAACGCCTTCACAGCATTCGCGCGGGCAAACGGGATGACGAGAATGGCACCCTCTACCTCATCAACGGTGGCGATATCGGTGCCAACTACCCGGATTGGTTCACGGCGACCAACGACCACAACAAGCCCTATGACCAGCCAACCTACACCGTATTCCATATGGGAGAAGATCGGGTCTGGTTTCGCACCTTTTGCTGGTCCAAAGAGACCGAAGCCATCATCGAAATCGATTACCATATTATCTGGCGCGACGAAGCCATACCCCAGGCCGTGCTGGCACGACTGGATGGGGCCACCGGCGCGGCACTCCTGGAAACGGTGGTCGAGTTGGGCGGCCTGAGCTACGCCCCGGCCGCACCAAAACTTGTGGCCCTGCTGGACTCGGAAGACGTCTCGTTGCGACACGCCGTGGCCACGTCAATTCGACAAATCGGTACCGATTCGGTCGCCTCTTCCCTGATACCCTATCTCGACGATGCCGATCTCTTTGTGCGTCGTGAGCTTGCTCGGGCGCTGGAAATTGCCATGACACCCGACGTTACGGATTCGGTCGTGGCGGCAATCATGGACCCCAATCAGGATCTTGATACGCGGGTGAACCTCGTGGGTGCCCTCCAATTCAATGGCGTTCCCGCTACGGCAACGACACTCTTCCTGAAACTCCTCCAGGACACGGACACCGCATCGAAAGTACGGGAGCGAGCGGCCTATGCAATGACCAATACCGTCGATGTGGCGCAGTTGGAGGCCGTGTTTGACCTGTTCCGAGCGGAAACGGAGGCGTATGTGCTTGCCCGGCTGGCCTTCACCCTGAACGATTTGACGGGCCGCATTCAGAACCCCGACCCCAAGTCGGCCATCGGGCGGTCAAAACCGGGCGAAGAACGGGACAAGTACATCAAGAAATGGCGGGACTGGCTGGAAAAGGAACTGGAAAAAGAGAAGGCTGCCGCGTAACGAAACGGGCAGGAATCGGGTATTCTTTCCGAAACCTTGTGGCGAGTTCGCCTTGGTAATTAACCCAGGCCGACCGTGAATACCTGTCCTTTCGACCTGCCCCCCCGACATTCGCTATAATCCAGCCATTCACCAACCCAAGCTCTGTGGAGTCGTCATGTCATTCTTAGTTACAGCCTGTCTCACCCTGTTGGGCGCTACCCAGCCCCTCGTGGTGGATGACTTTACCTTTGAAGGACCTTTAGGCTGTGCCGGAGCCACTATAGAGGCCGTCGGTGCCAATCATTTCGTCGTGACGCCAGGTCACGCACCGGAACAACCGACGTGGTCCAATAAGGTTCAATTCTCTATCCTGCAGCACGCCAAGGGAAACAATCTGACCCTCGATGTGTCCTTTCCGACGGACGGCCCCTACGAGTTCAACGAATACTTCTACTCCTACTCCTATGACGGTGAAGAATGGCAGCCCGTACATTGGGAAAAAGGGAGAAAGGCGGGCAAAGGAGCCGACACCCTCGTCTTCCCCACCTTTACCGAAGACAAGGTCTACGTAGGTCATCAGGTGCCCTTCTCCTATGAAGATTTCTTGCGCTATAAGCGCACGTGGGATCAACACGAGGATGTGACGTCTGTCGCACTCGGAAAATCCCTCGGAGGACGTGATCTGTGGCGTATGGAGATCACGGGCAAGGACAGTACGGTCCCCCGGTCCCAGCGATGGGTCCACCATATTTCCAACCAGCATCCCGGTGAATTCAATTCTCACTGGCGCATCGTAGGCCTGGTGGAGTGGCTCTTGAGCGACGCGGGCAAAGATTGCCGTGACCGTATGATATTCCACATCGTTCCCTTTATGAGTCCCGATGCCCCCTCCAATGGCTGGTATCGTGTGAATGCCCAGGGTATCGACATGAACCGCTCCTATTTTGCGGGCGGTGCCGACCCCGAGAAGCAGGCCCACGAAGCCTATCTCGTCCAACACGACTTGGAGGCACTTATGGCTTCCGACGCACCGGTGACCTCGATCTGGAGCATGCACACCTGGGGCGGCCAGGTGGAACCCCTCGTGCGGCCGGGCCCGGAATTCGGCAATTCCCTCGGTAGCGTGGACGACTTTGAATCTATACTGAACCGCCTCGACACGGGCGCGTTGATCATACCGCTGAAAGCGCGGACCAATGAGATCAATGGTACCTATTGGTCTGGCGGTCCCCATCAGCAATTTGGTATCTCCGGCTTTCTATGTGAAGGCGCGGGCGCAATTTATACGAAGGAAGAGAATAAGGAGTCGGGCCGCATTCTGGCCCGGGGCCTGTCGGAGTTTTATCGTGGCACCCGCCCGTAAAGCACAGGGGTATATTCGTCCGATTTTTCGTCGAGGTTGACGGACCCCAGGGGCGGTGCTACACTGATCTACCTAGCGTTAGGTACAAGAGGAGTCGTTTGTGGATTACGAAGACGGTATCTACTACGAAGATTTGCATGTAAACGACAGTGCGACCACACCCGGTCGCACCATTACAGAAACGGATATCGTCAATTTTGCGGGTATCTCGGGCGATTTTAACCGGATTCATACCGATGAGGAATTCGCGGCCAACATGCATTTTGGCCAGCGTATCGCCCACGGCATGTTGGGTCTTTCGGTTAGTTCGGGACTGGTCACCCGAAACCCCGGTGCACAACAGCATATGCTGATCGCCTGGTTGGGTTTGAGCTGGGATTTTAAGCGCCCTATTCTTATTGGTGATACGATTCGCGTGGTACAGACGGTCAAAGAAAAGCGACCGACACGCAAGCCGGATTCTGGTCTGATAATTTTCGACATTAATGTGTTAAACCAGCGTGGTAAAGTCTGCCAGGCTGGCGAGTGGAAAGTCATGTATATGCGTCGGGAAGAAAAGGAGCGCGTGGAGGAATAACCTCCCCTTTCCATGCCCCCCCCGCTGTGCTGACTGGATGGCAGCCGTGAACCGCGTTAGCGGTGCGTGAGTGGACATGGATTTGAGCCCCCATAGCCCGAGTGATCGCCCTTTAAAGGGTGCCCTGCACACCCACACCACCAAATCGGATGGCAAACTCCATCCGGAAGAGGTGTTGCGGGTCTACCGGGATCTGGGCTTCGATTTCATCGCCCTGACCGACCACGACTTCCTCATGATGCCCCATGCCTATGACGCAGTGCCCGATGAATTTGAGGACATGCTCATCTTCAAGGGCATCGAGCGCACCGTTTTTGCCCGAGGCTACCTCCACTACAATGAAATCCATGGTGACGACGAGGTCATCCATATCTTCAATCACCCCGCCGAGTATGACTTGACGGTTGACGAGGTCAAGTCGCGGCTGGAAGAATTGGAAACCTCCCTCCCCATTCACGCCATGGAAGTGAGCCAGAAAGGCTACTACACGCCGGAATTCGATATCCCCTTATTCCCCTACCCCAAGGTGGTGTCCGATGATTCCCACACCCGAGAAGGCTGTGGTCGGGCCTGGGTAGAGGTCCCGTGTGGGCGGGATAAGGACACTATCCTCCGTTCCATAAAAAACGGTGAAGCCACCCTCAATTACCGCTGGACCGCCGAGCAAACGACCTGGGCAGGGAAAACCTGATGGCCCTCTCACAACGCGTCGGCATCTGCGCCGTAGCGCAGACAACGTTTTCGCCCAACCGCTGGGAGGAACGGGTCCAGGGCCTGGTCTGGGACGTGGTGAAGTCCGTAAAGGACGCCGTGGGGCTCGGTTTTGAGGAAGGCGGTATCGAGGCCTCCATCACCGTTTCTGATGACCTCTTTGACGCCCGTACCATCTCCGACAATGCCGTTACCGATGTGGTGGGTGCCCATTTTCGGGGAGAAGAAAAAGTGGCCGCCGATGGGGCGCAGGGAGTCTACTACGGAGTCTCCACCATCCTCTCCGGCCACCACGACGTGGTCTTGCTGGCGGGCCATTGTAAGGAATCCCAGGCGGCCAGCCGGAATCAAATTACTCACCTGGCCTTTGACCCCTTCTTCACCCGCCCCCTCGGCCTGGACTACCTGGCAGCGGCGGCACTCCAGGCCCAGGCCTATCTGGCCCGCTCGGGCGTGACCGAAATGCAGCTTGCCGACCTCGTGATGCGTTCCCGCCACTGGGCGGCACGGAATCCCGTCGCCCAGGAACAGAGCCGCATCACGGTCGAAGAAATTCTCAGTGCACCCATGCTCGCCGACCCAATCCGCGCTTCTTTTATGTATCCCGTGAGCGATGGGGCCATTGCCATGGTGTTGGCCTCGGAAGAGCGTGCGCGGGACCTCTGTGATAACCCGGTGTGGATTACGGGGCTCGGCAACAGCCACGACGCCTTCTATCTCGGCGAACGTGACCTGAGTCGGGCCAAGTCCCTCGAAGAGGCCGCCCAGCGGGCCTATCGCATGGCGGACATCGACACCCCCGGGACCGCCTTCGATGTGGTGGAGATTGCCGACCAATATGCCCACCAACTCCCCCTCTATGCCGAAGCCCTCGGCCTTTGCAACGATGGGGCGGCCTGGTTGCGTGAAGGTGGTCCGGATGCCCAGCAGGTGAATCATTCCGGTGGCATGCTTGCCGGTAACCCCCTCATGCTGGGTGGGCTGGCCCGGGTCGCCGAATGTGTGCTCCAACTCCAGGGCAAGGCCGGCGGACGACAGGTGCCCCAGGCCCATTGTGCGGTTGCCCAGGGTGCCACGGGCCCGGCCGGCCAATTGCAGACGGTGGTGGTATTGGAGAATGACCTATGAGCACGTCGAAGCGTAAGCACCGAAATGTGGGGATCATCGGTTGTGGGATGTCGGTCTTTTCCAGCCATCGGGAAGAGGTCAATCAGCCCGAGATGATTCACGAGGCTGTGGCGGAAGCCCTGGCCGATGCGGGTATCACCCTGGCCGACGTCGATTGCGTGGTCCATGGGAATATGGAACTTTTCGAGATGGTCCACCAGCCCGACATGTGGCACAGCCTCGGCAGTGGCGTGGTGGGCAAATCGGGCCTCCGCCTGACAACGGGCGGCACGACGGGCATGACCCTGGCCTGCGCGGCCGACAATCTTGTGGCGTCGGGACTCCATGATGTGGTGTTGGCCATTGGCTTTGAGAAACTCCAGGAAGGCCACACCACCGGCGGCATCTCCAATATGGCCGATCCTCTCTGGGGACGCAAACTTCAGGCGGGTGCGTTGACCGGTACGACGGCCCAGGCCATGATCGATGAGTTTGGCAAAGAGCGGGCCTGTGACGCCGCCATGAAGCTGCGCATTATCATGGATGAACATGCGGCGCTGAATGACAAGGCCCACCGCAGCTTTGGCCTGGAGCGTCGCTATATTAAAGAGCTCACCGAAAACTCCCCGCCCCTGGTGGGTGAATTGCGGATGATTCACATGTGCAGTCAGAGTGATGGGGCCTGCGCCGTCATCTTCGCGGCTCCCCACAAGATAAAAGAATGGAACGCCAACCCCGCGTGGGTGGTGGACCACGAAACGGTCCATCGCGAGGAAAATGTGGTTTTCACCGGCACCAAGTCGACCCACCGGGTGGCCTCGGAGCGCCTCTTCGCCCGCAATGGTATCACCAATCCCCGGGAACAACTCGACGTATTTGAAATGTATGACCCCTCGGCCTGGTGGGGGCTGGACTGGCTCCGTGAATTCCTCTTGCTGGAAGGTGACGAACACCTGAAGATGGTGGAGAACGATGAAATCGGCATCCAGGGCACCTTCCCGGTAAATCCCTCCGGCGGCGTCATGGCGAGTAATCCGATTGGTGCCACGGCCCTCGTTCGTGTGGCGGAAGCCGCCCTGCAGGTTCGCGGCACGGCGGGACGACATCAGGTGCCGAAAGAGGTCAAACGGGCACTGGCGTCCGGCTTTGGCGGGACCCTCTGGAGTGTCCTTATGCTGTTGGCCCGTGATGAACCTCAGGGAGCATCCCAATGACCGATACCCCACGGGAACAGGAACTCATTGTCTCGAAGCAGATTCTCTCCATCGAACAAACGTTCTCCACGGGCCCTATCATGGGTCACTTTCTACGAGAGTTGCGGGACAACCAGCGCATCATGGCCCTGCGCTGTCGTGCGAATGGTCGCTTCCTTTTGCCCCCACGGGAGGTAGACGCGTGGAGCCTCTCTGACGATCTGGAATGGATTGAAGTGGGCCCCGAAGGTACCCTCTGTGAATTCGACGTGGTCTATTACGCCAGCCCCGATCCGTTGACGGGAGCCACGCGCAACGTACCCTATGTGATTGGCTGGGTCATTCTCGATGGCGTCGAAGGCCTTTCGCCCCTGTGGCACCTCATCCACACGACGGACATCCCGGCGTTACGCCATGGACTCCGGGTGCGGGCCGTCTTTGCAGAAACCCGAACCGGGGCCATGGAGGACATTGTCCATTTTGAAGTCTTGAACACTGGGGAGACCGGCCCATGACGACCGACGCCTTCACGATAGCGGGAAAAATGGCCCTGCCCTATCAGTATTTCGCCGGTGCCACGAGCAGTCGCTGTATTGTCGCCCTGCGGGATGAAAAGAAGATCCTGGCGTCGCGCTGCGAGCGTAGCGACCGCACGGTGTTTCCCCCACGTCAGGTGTGCGACCTGACCTTTGAAGACCTTTCTGACAATTGGGTCGAAGTGAGCGACAGGGGCACCATAACGGGCTTTACCATCATTCGCTATGCCGAACCCTATCAGCCCATGGCCCCGCCCTATGTGCTGGCTCTGATCAGGCTCGATGGATCGGACGCGACCTTAACCCATATTGTACATAGCGAAGATATTGAAACCGTGGCCATCGGCCAACGGGTCAATGCTGTTTTTGCCGAGACACCTGTAAATAACATTCTGGCCATCCGTCATTTTTGCTGCGTGCCAACGGATAGTGATAGCCCCTAGAATTACTTCCGCCTGCGGGAACTGGAAGCCTGAAACGTGACCTGAAAAAGGAGAGAACGTGAAAATAGTAGTACTTATGAAGCGCGTGCCCGATACGGCATCGGTGTTTCAGATTAACGACGCGAAAAACGGTGTCGATACGAGCCGTCTCAAATATGTCATGAGTCCCTATGACGAACATGCGGTCCAGGAAGCGGTCAATCTCAAGGCGGGCGGCGACGGTGAAATCGTGGTGGTAACCCTCGGAACGCCCGAGGACAAAGAGAAGCTCCTGACGGCCCTGGCCATGGGCGCGGACCGGGCGGTATTGATTACGGACGAGCACATCGACACCCTGGGCCATCGCGGTATTGCAGAAGCCCTGGCGGCGGTGGTGCGCGAGGAAAACGCCGACGTGGTCTTCGCCGGAAAGCAGGCGGTGGATGACGATGGTGCTCAGATTCCCGAGCGGGTCGCCGAAGTCCTGGGCTGGTCCCACGCGTCGGTGATTACGCGGTTTGCTCTCAATGGCACAACGGCCACGGTGGACCGGGAAATCGAAGGGGCGCTTTTGACCCTGGAGGTACCCCTCCCCGCCGTGTTTACCGCAGAAAAAGGCATTAACAAGCCCGACTACCCCAAGCTCCCCAATATCATGAAGGCCAAGAAGAAGCCCATGGTAGAAAAGACCCTGGCGGACCTGGGCCTCGCTGCCGCAGACCTGGCCAGCAAGGTCGCGGTGATACAGATGGACCTTCCCCGTCAGGAGCGGCTAAACAAGCTCCTGGAAGGCGACAGTAACGCCCAGGTGGCCGAATTGGTCCGGGTCTTAAAAGAAGACGAAAAAGCTCTCTAGTCTACGACGTTTCCGACCCCTGTGGTCGATTTTCATAAGGATATTTCAATGAGTGTATTGGTTTTACTGGAACAACGGGGCACCCTGAAGCCGACCGCCCTGGAAGCGGCCACGGTGGCCTCCGCCATCGCCCGAGACGCCGGTCTGGAACTCCACGGGGTCTATATCGGTCAGGCCTTGTCTGAACAGGTGCAGGAACTCAGCGGCCTGGGCATCAAGACGGTTTATGCCTATGAAAACGCCGCGTTGGGACATTATTCCAACGATGCCTACGTGCCCATCGTCCGTGATTTGGCACAGGAGCTGGGCGCAACGATCATCATCGGATCGGCCTCCGCTCAGGGCAAGGAGCTTTGTGCTTCCGTGGCCGCACGACTTGGTGTCGAGCTGGTGCAGGATGCCACCGCCTGTCGTTGGGACGGCGCACTCCATGCCACCAAACCCGTCTATGGGGGTAAGGTCGTCTCGGACGTGGTCATCAACGACAGCCCGGCCATGGTCACCCTGCGGCCCAACGTAACGGCCATTGCCCGTGTGGGTGATGACACGCCGGCGGTTGTGCAGCGGGACATGCCCGCCCTTTCTCTCCGCACGGTGCTTAAAGAGGCGGCCGAGGCGGCGATGGGATGCGTCGATCTCACGGAGGCCAAGATTGTGGTCTCCGCCGGTCGGGGCGTCGGTGTTCCGGAACATTTACCTGTGGTGGAAAACCTGGCAAAGGCCATGGGTGCCGCCTTTGGTGCGAGCCGTGCCGTGGTGGATGCGGGTTGGATACATCACTCCCATCAGGTCGGTCAGACGGGCAAAGTGGTGAGTCCCGATGTCTACGTGGCCTGTGGCATCTCCGGTGCGATTCAACACCAGGCCGGCATGCGGACCTCGCGGGTCATCGTGGCGATCAACAAAGATCCCCAGGCCAATATCTTTAAGATATGCGACTATGGCATCGTGGGTGATTTGTTTGAGATTTGTCCCCTCTTGACGGAAGCCGTGAAGCAGGCCCGGGGATAATCGTATCGCGTTAATAGATTTAAAACCACGAATGGACACGAATTTTCACGAATAATTAGAAACCTCATGTCCAACAAGATTTTCCACCAATACCTTATAGGGTATCATTATTTCAAATATCCCAAAGCGTCGATACGGTATTTTATTCGTGTAAATTCGTGTCCATTCGTGGTTAAGCATTTACTCTCTATCCAACCCAGAAAACCAGGAATTCGATGAGCGCTCTTGTCCTTTTCATATTGATTGTCGCGGCCCATGCGATCTTTTTTCATCGCTTGTGGCAGGTCTACCGCTGGGTTAATCTGGGACAGGGCACGCTGGGCCTCGATGCCCTCCCCCGCCGCATCGCCGATTTGGCGGTTAAGGGATTCGGACAAAAGCTCGTCTTGCGGAAACCTTCGGGCCTGGGTCATGCGTTCATCTTCTGGGGCTTCTTCGTGTTGACCTTTGGCACCCTCGAAGGATTGGTCAGTGGACTCTATGCACCCTTTTCCTTTGCCTTTCTGGGGCCGATCTATTGGTTCATGAACACCTCCCAGGATTTTATCGGTGCCCTCGTCCTCGTGGCGCTGGCGGCGGCCTTGTGGCGACGCCTGGTCACCAAACCCAAACGGCTGGAAGGGCCACTTTCTCATACGGTAGACGCGCTGGTCATCCTGGAACTTATCGCTGTCCTGATTGTCGCGTTTTACGCCCTTCAGGTGTTGGCACCGAAGCCCGGATTTACGCCCATTGCCGATACACTCCGCGCGATGACTCTGGGGAACGGCCCCACCGGTAAGGCGGCCTACCCGATGGCCTATGGTGCATTTCATTGGCTGCACAACCTGGTGGTGCTGGGCTTCCTCGCCTATATCCCCTATTCCAAGCACCTTCATGTGGTCACCGCGTTGCCCAACCTCTTTTTTCGCGAAGAACGCATCAAAGGACGCATTCCCAATCTGAATCTGGAAGATGAAAACGCCGAGCAGTTTGGCATTCTAAAAATCACCGACTTCACGGCGAAGGAACTCCTGGACCTGACCGCCTGCACCGAATGCGGCCGTTGTCAGGAGGCGTGCCCCGCCTACAATACCGGGAAGCCCCTGAGCCCTAAGAAGGTCGTGTTGGACCTGAAAGCCCACCTCTTTCGCGAAGGGCCTGCCTTGTTGAAGGACGGCACGGCAGAACCGAAAGAAGCACTCTTTGGCGATGTCATCACGGAGGACGTGCTGTGGTCCTGCACGTCGTGCTTCGCCTGTGAAGAGGCGTGTCCCGTGGAAATTCAGCCCATGAGCAAGTTGCTGGGCATCCGCCAGGGGCGGGTCTTGATGGAAGGTGATTTCCCCGAAGAAGCCCAGGGGGCCCTCCGCAATGTGGAGACCCAGTCCAACCCCTGGGGCCTCCCCCAGAGCGAGCGGGGCGATTGGGCGAAAGACGCCGGTGTAAAAACCCTGGCGGAAGATGCCGATGTGGAGTACCTGTTTTTCGTCGGGTGCGCGGGGTCCTATGACCAGCGCTACCAGAAGGTGACCGTCGCCTTCTCCAAGCTGCTCCAGGCGGCGGGCGTGAAGTTTGGCATCCTCGGCGAAGAAGAGTGTTGCACCGGCGACAGTGCCAAGCGCATCGGCAATGAAATGCTGGCTCAGGAACTGGCCACGCAAAATGTGGAGACCATGAACGCCTATGGTGTGAAAAAGATTGTGACGGCCTGTCCCCACTGCTTTAACAGCATCAAGAGCGAGTTCCCCCAGGTGGGCGGCGACTACGAGGTCATCCACCACACGGAACTGCTGCAAGACCTCATTAAAACTGGCAAATTGGTGCCCAAGAAACCCGAGCTCAACGCCGCAGCGGCCACCTATCATGACAGCTGCTATCTCGCGCGCTACAACGGCGTGACGGAAGCCCCCCGCGCGCTCGTGGATGCCGCCCTGGGCGCAGAAGCCACAGAGATGCCCCGCAATAAGGAAAACAGTTTCTGCTGTGGGGCCGGCGGCGGTCGCATGTGGATGGAAGAGACCATCGGCAAAAAGGTTAACGTGGAACGTGCCCAGGAAGCCCTGGCCACCGGCGCGAAGACGGTGGCAACTGCGTGTCCCTTTTGCATGACCATGATGACGGACGGGGTGAAAGCCGAGGGCCACGACGATGTGGCGGTGAAGGATGTGGCGGAGTTGCTTGCGGAGTCGATGGGGCTGTCGGGACTGCCTCGCGCTGGGACACCGTTGCGGTAGCCCGAAGCACGGTGCGTTCAAGACCGCTTTCTGCATACCACATAGCCGTTGATGCGTGGGGCTGTACCGGCAGTATGTGGTGGCTCAGGCCAGCGTCGAATACCAGGAGGGTGCCACCTATACAGACGGGAGGTACGAGCGGCTTTATGGGTGCCGCGTTAGCGAGACAACTCTACACCCACAAACTCCCCCGCTGCGCTTCCGCCACGGCGCACGTTCCGCCCCCGTGTGTAGGTGGAACCCGCTTCGTTTTCTTTTGAGACGTATAATGCACCAGCTCGTCGTAAGCACCCTGGCCTGTGGCAACGACGTACTGCCGGTACAGCCACCGTTCCGTCTGGGACGTAACGGATGGCAGTCCCTATGCGAATGTCTCCCACTTCTCCGTGTTCTGCGGCGTGTAGTGCTCCAAGTCGAAGCTGTCGCCGATGACCTTGCGCACGTCCGCAAGCGAACCCAATGCACCCACAGCCATCGCCTGCACGCCTATATTTCCCAGCACGGTGGCCTCGACGGGGCCCGTGACCACGGGGACGCCACAGGCATCGGCGGTCATCTGGTTGAGCAGCTTGTTTTGCGTACCACCGCCAATGATGTGGAGCACTTTGGTTTTGCGGCCGAGGGTATCGTCGAGGGCATTGAGGGTCTGGCGGTATTTCAGGGCCAGGCTCTCCAGGGCACAGCGGATGATTTGGCCGTGGGATTCGGGCACCGGCTGGCCTGTTTCGCGGCAGATTTCCTGGATGAGGCTGGGCATGTCGTCGGGCGCGAAGAGCCGTGGGTCGTCGAGATTGATGATGGAGCGGAAGGCTTCGCACTCGGACGCGTCTTGCGTGATGGCACCGTAGTCGAGCTTGGAGCCTTCCTGACGCTCCCAGGAACGGCGGCATTCCTGCACAAGCCAGAGTCCGAAGATATTCTTGAGGAAACGAATTTTACCGCCCACGCCCCCTTCGTTGGTGAAGTCCTGGGCCATGCTGGCGTCGTTGATGCAGGGTTCATCGAGTTCGGCCCCGAGAAGGGACCAGGTGCCGCTGGAAAGGTAGGACCAGTTGGTGCTCTCTCCGGAAACGGGCACGGCGACGACGGCCGAGGCCGTGTCGTGGGTACCGGGTGCGATAACGGGTGTATTGGGATTAATCCCCGTGAGCTCGGCCACATCGGCGAGGATGGGCCCGAGGTTCGTTCCCGGGGGCACGGGGTCGGAGAGGATTTCCCGGGGGATGCCCAGGCGCTTGATGAGGTCGTCATTCCACGTGCGGGTGTGGGGATCGAGGAGCTGGGTCGTGGAGGCATTGGTGTATTCGCAGGCTTTTTTACCGCAGAGGAGGTAGGCCAGCAAGTCGCCCATGAGCAGGAGGTCTTTCGCGGCGGCCAGCTGGGGCGATTTTGCCTCGACCAGGGCCAGCAACTGAAAACTCGTGTTGAAGGGGAGGAATTGAATCCCCGTGGACTTATAAATCTCTTCTTTCGGCACCTTGGCGTAGGCGGCTTCAAACATGCCTTCCGTGCGCTTGTCCCGGTAGTGTACCGGGTTGGCCAGGACGTGGCCTTCGCTGTCCAGCAGTCCAAAATCGACGCCCCAGGTATCGATGGCGATGGCGTCGATATCGGCGGTGTATTCGCGGGCGCATTTGGACATGCCGGTGATCATCTCTTCGTAGATGCGGGCAAGGTCCCATTGGCGGCGGCCCAGCATAATCAAGCCTTCGGTGCGGAAGCGGTGAATCTCTTCCAGCGTGATTTTACCGCCTTCCAGGGTGCCCAATACGGCGCGGCCACTCTCTGCACCCAAATCAAAAGCCAAGAAACGATACACGTCTTTCATCGAAAATTCCTGTGGGGTTTGTTACTCTCTCTCCGCTGGCGATAAAAAGACAGCGCTTGCGTCAAAACACGCGGGCGCTATGATAACACGAAGGGCAGCCTTGCGGGAAAAGGAACGTGGTGTTTCCTTGACAATCTCGGTTCAAGAGACCACCTAAAACTGGAGGGATTTCGCGCCAACGTTGTCGATGAGGTATTGTCGCCCCTCCCCTGCTGCGTAGATGGAGCCGGTAATCAGGACCGGGCAGTCTTCACGTCCGTGGGCGAGGCCGTGGGTGATGGCGGCCTGTAGCCGATCGAATTGCTCGAAGGTCCCCGATTCCAAATGGGCCGCGAGATCGCCTACCGGGGTCGAGCGCTTGCCCTCGAATTGGGTCACGATGAGTCGTCGGGCAATGGGCTGGAGGGCCGCGAGCATTCCCGCCGCATCTTTATCGGAGGAGGCGGCAAAGACCACGACACAGTCTTCAAACACTTCCGCGAGCCGTTGAGCACCGGCGACGTTGTGGGCCACATCGATGAATACGGGTGGTTCGTCGAGCACTTTTTCGAGTCGACAGGGCCAGGCGGCAGTGCGCAGCCCCCCTGCAATGGCGTCTGCAGTGAGCTTTGGAAAGGTGGCCATGAGGGTCTCCGCCACACCGACGGCGACGGCGGCATTCGCGCCCTGGTAGCGTCCTGGCAGGCCCAGGGGCACGTCCTGAAAATCCAGGGTGGATCCCGTGTACGTCAGACGCTGTTGCCAGGCGCTCCCGGAGAGCTCGAAGGTAATATCGCTCCCCACGCGAATCAGGGGAGCCCCTTCTTCCTCCGCACGACGTCGAAATACGTCAAGGGCTTCGGGTTGTGTTTCAGCGGTAACCACGGGCACACCGGGCTTGATAATACCGGCTTTTTCAAAGGCTATTTTGGCGATGGTGTCGCCCAGAAAGGCGGTGTGTTCCAAGGCAATGTTGGTGATGGCTGTCGCGACGGGTACCACCACATTGGTGCTGTCGAAGCGCCCTCCCATCCCCACTTCGATGAGGGCGATATCGACCTTCTGCTGGGCGAAGTAGCGAAAAGCGATGGCCGTGTTCATTTCGAAGAAGGTTGGGCACTGGGCCATGCCCTGGGCGACTTGTTGAAAGAAAAGAATATTTTCTTCCAGGTCCTCTTCGGCTATGGCCACGCCATCGATGAGAAAGCGCTCGGATACGTCAATGAGATGGGGACTCGTGAAGCGTCCCACGCGATAGCCTGAACCCGTCAACATAGCGGAGAGCATGGCAACCACGCTCCCCTTCCCATTGGTCCCCCCCACGTGGACGGTGGGATAGGCCAGATGGGGCGCATCGGCAGCACGAAGAAGGGCCTGGATATTATCCAGGCCCAGCTTAATTCCGTGCAGGGTCAAATCAAAGAGGTACTGTCGCAGGGGGGTATGCGGGCGTACCGGATTGGATAGGTTCATGCGTCTGCTTCGGTCTCCACGCCCGCTTCTGCCATTTCTGGCTCTGCCACGACGGGCTCTTCCACCTTGGGAGGCGTATAGTTTTCCCGATCTTTCGCAGCATGGGGCGCGAGATACAGGAGGAGTTTGGCGAGATGGGCTCTCATGTCCGTGCGGGCCACGATGTGGTCTACAAAGCCATTTTCCTGCTGATATTCCGCGCGCTGAAAGCCATCGGGCAGTTTAATCTTGAAGGCACCTTCGATAAGTCGCGCGCCGGCAAAACCAATGTAGGCTTTGGGCTCGGCGATAGTAATATCGCCCAAGTTGGCGAAACTCGCGAAGACGCCGCCCGATGTCGGGTCGGTCTGTATGACGATATAGGGCAAACCGGCTTCGTTGATCTGGCGCACGGCATCGGCAGTTTTGGCCATCTGCATGAGGGCTAGAATGCCTTCCTGCATGCGGGCACCACCGGAGGCGGCAAACATGATTAGCGGTACTTCCTGGGCGATAGCATCTTTTATGACGCGGCAAAATTTTTCGCCCACGGCGGAACCCATACTCGCCATCACAAAGGCAGAATCCATACAGCCGATAGCACAGCGAACGCCTTCAATGCGGCCCATGCCGGTGACAAGCGCCTCATTAAGTCCAGATTGCTCACGGGCGCGGCCAATACGTTCTGCATAGGTTTCTTTACCTACGGTAAACTGCAGCGGATCGCCCGCCGTGATGTTGGCATGGGTCTCTTCAAAACTATCGGTATCAACAAGTATTGCAATCCGATCACGTGCTCCAATGCGATAATGGTGTGCGCAATGGGGACAGACCTGCATATTCTCATCGATGTCCGATTGGTAGACCGTTTGCTTACACCCATCACACTTTTTCCAGAGACCATCGGGAACGGTGCTCTGGGTGCGTTTTTTTCGTCCAAAGGGGGTGCGTTTGAAAAAAGCCACGGGCTAGATTCCTCCTTTTGTCGCTTCGACAGTTTCTTCTTCAAATTTTGGCCCGTAGTAGACCAGGCGACCACAGTGCCGACAGGGGATAAATTCGCCACCCAGGATTTCGTTTACATTCTGGGCGGTGATTCCCATGAAGCAACCTGAGCAGGATTCTCCCTGCAGGGGCACAATGGCTGCACCGGTCTTTTTTGCGCGCCGAATACGTTCATATCGTTTCAAGTGTAGGGGATCGATGCCGTCATAAAGGGGCTTGCGCCGGGCTTCGAGGGCTTCCCGCTCTTTAACCGCGAGGGCGAGTTCTTCGTCGATTTTGGCACACTCCCCGGTAATTTCGGCCTGCTCGCCGGCGATCCGCTGCTTATCTTCTTCATAGCAGGACTTCGCGGTATCCATTTGTTCCATAATGGTCAGAATTCGCTCTTCTTTCTGACCGATGACTTTCTTAAGACTCTCCATCTCGTGAAGCAGGGCCTGATATTCTTCATTTTTCTTCACGGCGAGAAGCTGGGTTTCTTTTTTCTTAATATCCTCTTGTTTCGCCGCTACTTCGGATTCGCATTCTCGCTGTTCGAGCATGAGGCCTTTGAATTTAGCTTCACTCTCTTTCAGTTCGTCTTCGAGGCGCTTTCGATGAATATCAAACTTGTTCTTCTGCTTGGGAATCTCTGTTTCCCGCGCACGAAATTTCTCTATCTTTAAATCAAGATTCTGTAGATCTAATAACTTCTTCAATGGTCCACGCCTCCGCGAAAGTTCAACTGAAAATGCGCCTGTTTTGTACGAATTATCGCCCATTCTCGGGGCACAAAAAAACCGCAGCCTTAAGCTGCGGTTATAGCAATCGCTTTAAAACCGTGGTGTGCACCGATCAACGGTGCCCGCCTGATTTGCAAACAGGCACTACCCAGAGGCAGTTGCGAGCCAACCAACCGAGAGCGCAACGCTTCGGCGAATAGGGCATGCACCTTGGTACCGACTGTATACAAAACATTCATTCCTTGATCATACCGTTTATTCGGGCAAACTGCAATGACGTTTTGGAGAACGTTCAATGGCAATTTCACCGGTGCGAACCAACTCCGTAATGGAGTAGGGGCGCATCATATCGACGCAGGCAGAAACTTTACCTTCTGCGCCAGTTACTTCGATAGTGAGAGAATCGGGACCGACGTCAACGACGTTGGCCCGAAATATATTGGCAATTTCGACCACTTCGCTCCGCTGTTCTTTCTCTACGTTCACTTTGATGAGCACCAATTCACGCTCAATAAACGAAGAGGCGGTAAGGTCGGTCACTTCGATAACATCAACCAGCTTGTTGAGCTGCTGCATCATCTGGAAGAGGACGCTGTCATCGCCACGCACAACCACCGTCATGCGGGAAATGCTGGGGTCCATCGTTTCCCCCACGCACAGGCTGATGATGTTGTAACCACGCGCACTGAACAGGCCGGAAACCCGTGCAAGCACACCGAAATGGTTTTCCACGAGAACACTGATCGTGTGCTTTTTCATCTCTTCCACTTTCTCCACTCCTCCTGGATCACTGTCCAGGATGTCGCAGCCACTCACGTACCATTGAAAGCGTTCATCGCCGCGGTAATGCCATCTTTAGACCAGAGTAGCGCAGCCTCTGCGCCTCGGTCCAAGGACTCCGTCACCGCCACACGCTCTTCAGGCAAAAACTTTGCCAGCACATGGTCGGCGAGATCACTGTTTTTTCTATCATCACCTACGCCCATGCGCATTCTATGGTAGTCGGGACTGCCAAATCGCTCATTTACCGATTTCAAACCGTTATGACCACCAGCGCTGCCACCCGCCCGAAGGCGGATTTTGCCGAGGGGCAAATGGATATCGTCTACCACAACCAACAAATCGGCAGGATCATAGATCGCGTTTTTGCTCGTGCGCGCTATACAATCGCCACTTCGGTTCATAAAGGTCTGCGGCTTTACCAGCAGAAGCTTTTCGCCGCGATAGCTTGCCTGGGCCATAAGGCCCTGGTGTTTATCCCGATCAAAGGCAACGCCTAGTGCTTCGGCAATCTTGTCCAGGACCATGAACCCGAGATTGTGTCTCGTGTTTTTATAGGCCGACCCTGGATTACCCAAGCCCGCGATAATCTTCATAAAAATTGCCTGTCAGTCACTTGCTAGACAGCAAGAAGCTTACGCTTCCTCTGCTTCTTCTTCTTCACCTTCCGTCGTCGCGGATCCCTTGCCGGAAACGCGCGGAGCATGGATAGCCAGGATGGTGCGTTCACCATCCGTAACAATCCGTGTGCCTGCCATTGCCGTCAAGTCGGATACGTGTATCCGACCGCCAATTTCGATATCCGTGATATCAATCTCGAAGGACTCGGGAGTCTCCAGGGGAAGACATTCCAGTTCGATTTCACGAAGCTGTTGATCAGGAACACCACCCGCGACGAGACCGACGCAATGCCCAACGAGATTGATAGGCACCTGGGTAATGATGAGCTTGTCCAGATCAATGCGCAAGAAGTCGGCGTGCATCACATGCTCACGAATGGGATGGTGCTGTACCGCTTTGATGACGCTTGGCCCGCTCAATTCTGGCTTGCCTTCCACTTCCAACCGCACGACTGCGTGCTCACCATTACCACCATGAACAATTGCGTCAAATGCTTTCGCATTGATCGTGATCGCCGTAGAACCGGTATCGTCGCCATAAACTACAGCGGGGATATTTCCGATTACACGCTTGCGGCGCGCGGGACCTTTTCCGGTGTCATTCCGTGTCTCTGCTTTAATCGTTTGCATTTTCATGCTTCTGTATGCCTCCGAATCTGCATCAGTTCTTAAAAAGATTGCTGACGGATTCATCCTTGTGGACTCTGCGAATTGCCTCCCCGATCAACGGGGCCAGCGAGAGCACCTGCACTTTCGGGTTACTCTGGGCCTTCTCTGAAAGGGGTATTGAATCACAAACCAGTATTTCTTCCAGTTCCGAATGCTCTATATTATCTAAGGCCGGACCACTGAACACCGGATGGGTCGCGCATGCGCGAACCGATAAAGCACCGTGCTCTTTTATGGCTTTGGCCGCCTTGACGAGTGTACCGGCCGTATCAATCATGTCGTCGAAGATGAGGGCATTAACACCCTTCACATCGCCGATTATATTCATCACCTCCGCCACGTTTTCTTTCGGACGACGTTTGTCTACGATCGCCAGAGGCGCGCCGAGCCGATTGGCGAATTCACGCGCACGACCAACACTGCCCGTGTCGGGCGACACCACCATCAATTTATCTACCAGCGTCGGGTGGTGCTTAAAATGATTAACAAACACCACCTCGGCCGACAGATGATCTACCGGAATATCGAAAAAACCTTGAATCTGTCCACAATGCAAGTCCACCGTCAATACACGGTCTGCACCTGCTGCAGTCAACAAGTTGGCCACCAGCTTTGCCGTAATCGGCACGCGGGCTTTGTCTTTTCGATCCTGGCGGGCATAACCATAATAAGGCATAACCGCCGTGATACGTTCGGCCGACGCACGTTTCGCCGCGTCGATCATAATCAACAATTCCATCAGATGACGGTTCACGGGCGGTGAGGTGCTATTTACAAGAAACACGTCACGACCGCGAATATTATCCGCAATCTGAACACGAATTTCGCCATCGGAGAAACGTCCGACGCTGGCGCGCGCCGGCTCACAGTCCAAGTGCTTGCAAATCCCTCGTGCGAGAACCTCGGAGGCTCCTCCACTGAAGACTTTCATGTCGCTGGTGTAAGCCACAGAATTGCTGTTCCTTCTTACCAAAATGTCCTCCAAAGAGGAGGATAAATGGCAGGGGCGGTAGGATTCGAACCTACAATACCCTGCACCAAAAGCAGGTGCCTTACCATTTGGCCACGCCCCTGTAAAGTCCAGCCATATTTTGTGATATCACGGACCATTTACCGAGCTTTCGGGGCACAGCGCAACCGCCGCTCCCCGCTAAAGCGTCGAGGGAGTAGGAGTATATCAAGTGCAGAATTGCCAAGTCAACGTGCATCGCCTTGAAATAGCGTAGCTTAGCGATACCAATGCCGTCTGGAGACGCCATGGTGGCCTAATCAGCGCACTGTCCGGATTTCGTCGAGTAATATCAGCGCGTTCTTGCTGAGCTCTTCGGCCTCTGCGAGGATATCCTTTCCCTGCCCCCGGCGCAGCCGAAGGCGGAGCTCGGCCGTCTTCCGAGCAAGCGGAAGCACCCGTATCCCCATGTCCCGTGCGCGGTCCATCTGGCCGTTGCCAATAAGTCGGCAGAGGGCTCCGTCACACGCACAAATAGCGGCTCCCGCCTTGGTCAGCGCACTCTGACTTGTGGCGAAGTCGGGTGTTGCGTAGAGCAAATTGACGAGCTGCTCTTTGGCTTCCTGGCTGGCGCGAGCGTCCTCGATGGGCGCACGCGTGCCGATTTGCCGAATATCATACTGAATTCGGGATACATCGATATTGTATCGGCGGGCCAGCGCCAGATTGATGGCCACCTGACGTTGATCACCTTCCTGAAGGCGTCTGATAATGGCATCACGCCAGTATTCGCACACCTTCTTCTCGGCCACCAGCAGGATCTGGCCCTGCCCGGGAAACATTTCCAGGTGCCGGCGGTGCTCGGAAGGCTGCCAATTGCGACTTCTCACAAAGTCTGTCATATCATAGACTTCAAGATCCTTTGCAAGGGATTCTGGCACTTCAATGTTCACGGTGGTTACTTCATCGAGCTCGTTGCTGATGACATAAAGCAGGAGGAAATCCGGGCCAGCAAGCCAAATCCATTGAATTGCGGCGAGCCCCTCGGGGCGGCGGGACCGGTCGTGCTCCTCCCAGGTAACCTTAAAATCGCATTCCGGGGGCTGCTCCAGGGGACGGGCATTCAGGGCCAATGGCGCCAACGCATAGAATCGCTCCATGCGATGGCCCAATTCGGACCAATTGTCACTGAAATTCAGGAAGGGCCCCGTCAGCGACCGCTGGGTGTTGCCCTCGACCCAAATAGGGTCATTATGAAAGGTGAAGGCAAACCATCCCCGGGCCCCATTGGCGAAAGACAGATTGATCATCAGACGCATCTCGGGGCTGGTGTTCCACTCTGGCGTCTCTGTCGTATAGACAAATGCGGGAGCGACGATCCAAAGATGTTGTCCGCCAACCTGCTTATAATGGGCCCGAATGGTTTTACCCAACTCCCAGGGAACGTGGGACTTAAAATGCGAAATTCCTGATACCGGAAAATGAGGTGCGAAGAGGGGAAGTGAATTGGGCTCCCGCATGATGGTCACCAGCGGGTGCTTGGGATCCACTTCGCGAATCAGGGGCTGGGCTTCCATATGCATATTGAAGCTGTGCGCCGGCGGCTCATTTCGAATGGCCCACCCCAGCAAGGCCGGGGAATTGGCATAGGGGGTAACATATTTGTCCACAAGGCCTGCAGGGTCAGCGCCAAACTCTTCCTCCGACCAATCATAGTGAGCTAGCACTCGAATTCCGTAGGATTCTGCGAGCCCAAGAATCTCACGCCACTCAACTTCGGAGAGCACTTCGAGCTCCTCCAATGCGACGGCATTGTGATGATGGCGGGCCACATCTTCGAGGGCGAGGCGCCAGTAGTCTCGAAAGGACATCTCCATGCAAGCAGCCATTCGCTTGGCTGTACCTGCCTTCATGCAAACCCCCAATGGCATGAATTCATCCAGCAGGGGATAGTGCGGCGGCCCGTCGTGGGCAAATCGGGCCTCACGGGCGTGGTGACAGGCATCTCGTTCCGCGTCACTCATGGCGCGAAACCGGATCGACTGAATTTCCATACCCTCTGACTGTCGTCGGATTGCGTAGAGGCGAAAGGTTATGGTGTCGAGCTGTGCGGGGAAGCCGTCATATTGCACGAGCCGGGCGATGGTCTGCCAGGAATCGGTGGGCTCCAGACCGTCGAAATGACTGCCCCCTTCATAGGCCATCACCCATGCCGGTCGCGCCGAGGCCGACTGGCAGCGGTAGGTTATCTCGGCAATGGGAAAGCGGGACAGGTCGATGGGGAGGCGATCATCATGCCAGCCACGGGAACTGAGGGCCACCCAAAAACTGGGCTCCTCATGGGAAAGGTTATCAATCTGACGTACACTCTCAAAGTGGCCGGTCAGCCGGATGCAATTGTCCCCCTCCTCGCGGTCCGCAGGAATTACCTGCCATTCACGGTGGGCCTCATCGTCGGCGAGATTCCAGTGGGCAAAATCCGAGGCGGAGAACTCAATATGATCAAGGTGATCCCGAACGTCGGGATCGGGGTGATCGAGAAGCGCGCTTATATACCCGGCGTATTTATACTTCATCTATCTCCAAGCGCCTTTCCAGCAAACCCGTGAAATTCATCGCGCCCTGCGCCGCTATGGCCGCGCCTCGCAATTCTGTGGTAACAATAGAGGCTATTGATGATACTATCCAAGTATTGCGAAGGATCGCAACCCATGGAAAATTCACCCCTCGAAAGGAATACGTCTTGTCACACTTGAATCACATCACTCGACGCCCCGCCAAGGCGAGCTCAACAATTGACACGGTTTCAGAATCGAAGATCGAGTCGAAAGAAAGCCTCATAATCAGCAAGTCCAATTCGTAACTGGCCTCCGGTCCGGACATTTGCCATCGCACGTTGTCCACTTCGCTACAGCGGAATCCAAAAATGAATCGTAGTGCCCGAGTATTCCTTGAAAAACTGCTGGCAACACCCAGCCCCTCCGGGGAGGAGTCTGCCATCCAGGACCAGTGCGCCCGCCGTCTGGAGAAGTCCATCCCGAAAATACGCCGCGATGTCCACGGAAATCAGTACTATCCCTTGACGGGATTTCGTGCCCGACGGGTCATGCTGTCCGCCCATGTCGACGAAATCGGACTCATGGTCCAGAGCATCGATGGGCAGGGATTCCTGAAGATCGTGCCAATTGGCGGCGTGGACAGCAGCACCTTGCCCGGACAACGGGTACGCGGCGCGCGGGTTAGCGGGGTTATCGGCACCCAAGCCACCCTCTTCCGCCCCGAGGCGGAATCGAAGCAAAATGCGACCATAGACAAACTCTGGGTGGATATTGGTGCCCGCGACAAGAAGGACGCGGAGTCGCTGATTGGTATCGGGGAAACGCTCACCTTGGATACGCCCCTGACCTGGCTGCGGAATGACCGCATTGCTGCCCGGGGGCTGGACAACCGCATCGGGGCGTTTATCCTTACGGAAACCCTGCTTCGGCTGGCCCGACGCAATCTCAAGGTGGATATCATCGGCGTCACCACGGTGCAGGAAGAAGTGGGGCTACGGGGTGCCAGGACGAGTGGGTATCAGACAGCTCCCGACATCGCTATTAACCTGGATGTAAATTTTGCCACCGATCACCCCCGTGGCGATGGAGAGCGCTGGGGTGAGACCAGTCTCTCGGGCGGGCCCATTCTGGCGCGGGGGGCGGGCGTCAATCCCCGCTTGCTCGCGGAGTTTCAGACGGTCGCTGCGAAGGCCGATATTCCCGTCCAGGTGCGGGCCGAGCCCACGGCCGATGGTACCGATGCGGGCGCGCTGCAACTCGCGCGGGGCGGCGTGGCGGTCATGGACATGGGCATCCCAAATCGCTATATGCACACGGCGGTCGAAATGGTTTGTCTCCACGATGTGGAACATTGCATCGAGTTGTTGACCCAATGGGTTATACAATGTCCCGCCGAAGGGGACTACATCATCCCATAGTTTCTCAGGTCCAATATGAATTCCATACAGCTCGTCGGGTACCATAACCCCTGTAATCTCGGAAGGAGTACAACATGCGCAAAGAATCTCTCGACTTTTTAAAGAAATTACTCAATACCGCAAGCCCCTCCGGTTTTGAGGAAAAAATACAGCGGGTCTGCAAGAGTTACATGGAGCCCTATGCCGATGAAATCTACAAAGATGTACACGGCAACCAATACCATGTAATCAACAAGAAGGCTGATCTTCGCATCATGCTGGCCGGCCACGTGGATGAAATTGGACTCATGGTCAATACCATCGATGCCAACGGATTCCTCGGCTTTGTGCCCATTGGTGGTGTGGACAGCGCCGTGTTGGGTGGCCAACGGGTTACGGTACATGGAGCGAGCGGTCCAGTGCCCGGTGTCATCGGCCGAAAGGCTATCCATCTGACCCCCCAGGAAGATCGGAACAAGGCCCTCGAAGTTCACGAGATGTGGATCGACATCGGCGCGAAGAACAAAAAAGACGCCGAAAAGGTCGTGGCCATTGCAGACCCGGTAACCATTGCGGTGGGCTACCAGGAGCTGCGCAATGACATGGTCGTCGCCCGCGCGCTGGATGATCGGGTTGGTGCCTTTGTCATCATGGAGGCGGTGCGCCTGCTCGCCAAAAAGAAAATTAACGTGGCGGTCTATTGCGTGACCACGGTCCAGGAAGAAATCGGCCTGCGGGGTGCGACCACCAGCGCCTACGGATGCAATCCCCACGCCGGTCTTGCGGTGGATGTGGCCTGGGCGACCGACCACCCCCGGGGAGAAGGGGAACGCTATGGCGAAACCGCCATCGGCAGTGGTCCCATCATCAGCCGTGGCCCCAACATCAATCCGATGGTCCACAAAGGCATTCTGGACGCGGCGAAGAAATCCAACGTTCCCATACAACACTTCGCCATGCCGCGCGGGACGGGTACGGATGCCAATGCCATGCAATTGAGTCGTGGCGGCGTGGCCACGGGCCTTATCGGGATTCCCAATCGCTACATGCACACCCCGGTCGAACTGGTCTCGCTGAAAGACGTTGAAAACGCGTCAAAGCTCATAGCGACGTGGATCAGCGGCCTGAAAGCCAACACCAGCTTTATCCCGCGATAAGTAATGACCACATTAACAGACGGCCCCTCTCGCAATGCGCGGAGGGGCCGTCTTTTTTTCATGTAGCTCGCGGTGCACCAGGCCGAGACCATGGTGACATCGGGCTGCCCTATTTCACACCCATCGCCACTTGCTTCGTCAGCCAGGCCCGCAGGGTCGTCTCGGCGGCCGCGATATCGCCACCGTCGCCGTCAATGAATGGGAAGTCCTGGGCGCGAATGAGCCGTTTCTGCCATTCGTCCCGGGTTTTGCCTTCCCCTTCCAGCGGGACAGCGAGGGAAGGCGGCACGGCGACGACGTCCCATTCCTGAAGACCGAAGCTGAGCGAATAGCTCAAAATCCAGCCAAATTCATGGAGGAAGGCTTCGGGGTTCTCGGACGTAGCGCTCGCAGGCACGGCGATGAACACCAAATCGTATTTCTTATCCCGTATGCCCTTGGAAGCGATTTCTATTTCGGCGACGGTCTGGCCTTCAACAATCCACGGAACCATGGTAACGGGGGATTCCGGTGCCACCTCGGCGAGGAGCTTGCTGATGATGGTGTCGTAGGGCGGCATGGCGATTATGTTGAGGGGTTCTTTCGCCGCGATACGTGCCGCCGTGTGGGTCAACACCGGCTGGAGCGCGGGAACGTCTGAGAGGTTCGGGGGCATGCCCGTGACGGCTTCAACGATCACCTCGGCGATGTGCTTGTGCCCGGCCATATTGGGGTGAATTTCATCGCTCATCTCCATGGCCCACTCGAAGCGGTCCCGTTGCCAAAGCGTAACAAAATCGGCATAGCAATCGGCCAGCGGGGTTGCCTCCGCCTCGGCCACTTCACGAACGACAGCGACGTATTCCTCCAGCTTCTCCGTGGGTCGCCCTTCTGTCGTAGTGACGCTGTTTGGGGTGCAGAGCAGCACTTCGGCACCAATCTCGCGACACTTGGCAATGATGGTCTTGAGGTTGGCCCGATAGTCTTCCAGGGGAACCCGGGTCATGTCATTGAGGCCAAACATGACGGTGACGAGGTCGGGCTTCTTTGCCAGTACATCGTTGTCGATGCGGGCCAGGGCGTTCACGGTGGTGTGGCCGCTGATGCCGGCGTTGATGGCTGTGATGTCGGTCTCCGGGTAGGCCTGTTGCAAGCCGATTTCCACCATAGCCGTGTAGGCCCGCCGACCACCGGTATGGTAATAGACGCCGGTGACGCTATCGCCAAAACAAACTACGGTAACGGGCTGTTTAGCCTCGACCTTGGCTGCGAGCTTGGGGAAGGCGGCCTCGGCGTGGGCGAGCGTGTTGAAAGAAAGGAGACAAAGGACGGAAAGGACGAAAGGGACCATTCCACGGTGAGCTCGCTTGTTTCGTTTCATGAAATTAAGATCTTTCTTTCTGCGTGAGGGGAGACAGCCTCGGCTGTCTCCGGATTTGCGATCCTGTGCGGTCAACTGGCTGGACACCATGGGTCATCCTGTCATCTTCGATTACGATGCCGGGGTAGTCCCTGGATACCACATGGACATGGGGTCGGGGCCGTTGCCCGTTTCTACGATGGCGTCCACTTCCAGCGTTTCCGTATTTACCACATGGAGGCCGTCGAGGTTTTCGCAGCCCACGTAAGCAAATTTCTCGTCGGGACTCAGCTCTACGCCGATGGCCAGAGCACCCACCTTGACCCGTTTGATTTCCTTGCGGTTGGGCACATCGAGAACGATAAGCTCCCCTTCCTGGGTCCAACTGGGTATGTAGGCGCGCTGTCCGTCTTTGGTAAAGCGGATGCGGACGGGCATGCCGGGGAGGTCGAAGCGCTCTACCACGGTGTGGGTCGCGAGGTCGATGATGGACATAGAGCCGCCGGATTGATTGGCGACCCAGAGCTGTTTGCCGTCGGGGGTGAAAGCCATGCCCTCGGCCCCTGCTTCGCATTGGATCTGAGTAATGAGATCGCCCGACTTTCGGTCGATGACGGAGACATTCTCGCTGGTGATGTTCGCCGTGTAGAGGCGCTGGTTGTCGTTGGAGACCAACACCATGTGGCTGATCTTGCCATGGGTGGGAATGGCCCGTGTCATCTCGTGGGTGGCGGTATCGACTTCCAGCACCCAGCCGGTCTGGCCTGCGGTGAAGTAGGCGTTTTTGCCGTCCGGGGCCATGGTGGCACCATGGATGCGCGTGTGCTCCCCGGTGAGAATCTGCTTGATGTGTTTCCGTGCGACAAGGTCCACCACGGAAATGCTATTCCCCGGGGCCTCGTAGTTGGATAGATACATGAAGCGCTGGTCGGGGGTGATGGTCAATTCGTGGGGGTTGTGGCCCACGGCAATCGTCTGCTCGACTTTCAGGGTGGTCGGGTCGATATAGCTGACTGTGTCGCTGTGCTTATTCGCCACGATGAGCATGGGCTTGGCGACGCGGGATGCGGGACCGCCCAGTTCCGGAAACAGGGAAAACTCCGGCTCCACACCACGCTCACGGCAGGTGAAGAAATTAAACATCATGATGCCGTCGACGCCATCGGCCCAGAGCTTGTTCGCAATCTTACGGTAGGCGTCCGCCTCTTTCTCTACTTCGATGGAGGCATAGATAGGCAGCGTGTCGGGGAACAGTCCCCGATACTCGGCCACCGGCAGATCAAAATTGTTGTGGAGGTAGTGGGAGATGGTCACGCTGTCGAGGAGGCCATCTTTCGCCCACTGTACGGGATCCAGGCCAATACCCAGATTCTCTTCGGGCTTGGCCATGACCCGTGCCGTGAGGTGAATGGGTGCGCCCCGCTTCTCCCCCACTTCATTGGTCATAGCGCGAACCTCCGCCATCCACGCGTTCATGGTGGCGATGTTTTCCTTTTCTTTCCCAAAGGGGAAGTAGACGGGGAAACGCTGAAAGTCGATATCCAGGCCATCGATGGGATAGCGCTCACATATCTCGCGGAGCTGGGCCAGCTTCCGGGCACGCACTTCAGGGATGGCAAAATTGAGTCCACCGGGCAACCAGGCCGCTACCACGGGGCTCGTCCGGGGTCCTAGGATGTCGAGGTAATTCTGGGGCACTTCGTCCCCCATGGTGGCCACACGCCATTCCGGGTGGTCCAGCCAGAACTCGGAAAGCAGCATGTTGGCGGGCTTTTCGACCCAGTGCACTTCATTCAGTCGAAAGCTGACGAAGGCTTCCAGTCCTTTTTCCTTTGCCCGGTCAATTATCAGCCCAAGGGGGTCATGGCCTGCCTCGATAAGTCCCCGAAGATTGGCCACCGTGCGTTCTTGCGACTTGACCGGGGTATTTTCCCGATCGGCAATACGCTCGGCTTCTTCCGCATTCGGGTGACTGCCATAGAGGGCCGCCGTCTCGCCCTGAAAGTTAAAGTCCATACCGACATGGGGTGAGACGCTGAAGGTCGTGATCCCCGTGTCCGCCACTTCGTCCACGTAGCTGTAGACATCTTCCGGCGTCATGGGATAGCCCTTATAGATGAGCCAGTTGTTACCGTCCGTGTTGTAGATGAAGCGCTTTTCACGCCCCGTATCGACGGCGGCCTGTTTTTCTTCCAACGGTGTGAGCACAACCTTCCGGACGAAGAGTTCGGCACCTTCGGATTGAATCTGGAGACGCCCCTTCTTTGGCTTGCAGTCCAGCGCGCGGTTGACCACGACATCATTGAGCAAGACCGTAATCTTGCCGCCATCGGCGATCACTTCCAGTCGGTTCCACTCGCCCACGGGCTTCTCAACGTCCTGGGCACCACGGAAGTCCTTCACGTCGGCCCAATCGGGATCACGGCCCCACCAGTTGATGCGGCCACTGTTCATGGTGAGTGGTTCCCCGTCGGGGCTGAAAACAGGCGAGCTACCCTGCTTTTCCTCGGCCACGGGTGCGGTTATTTCATAGGTGGGCGACTTGTCCCCCACCACCAGGAGGTCACCGGTGCCGCCTTCGATCATCTGGACTTCGAGGCAATACATCCAGGTGTTGTTGTAGCCGCCATCTTCCCCGAAGGAATGAATGAGCAGGCCCGAATCCCGCGCGCGGTCTGCCCGGGAACCATGGGTAATTTCGCCCCACTTGAACTCCATAACCAGGTGGTAGTCGGCATACTCTTCCTTTGACGTGACACAGCCCCACTCCTCGCCCGTAATATGGAGCACACCCTCGTCCATGGAGAAAATGTTCTTGGGGTCGATGTCCTTGCCCCGTCCGTCAATCCAGGTATACCAGTGGTCAAGGCTCCCGTTCTCCAGGAGGTCAATAGAGGCCGGTGCGCTCATCGCGGGTAAAGCGCCGAGCATGAGTAGTGCAGAAAAGGTAGCCAGTAGAATTTTTTTCATAGATCTAAATCGCTCTCGTTGAATTGAAATTCTGTCCCAAAGACTTCACGACTACTTTTTCGACGCCGCGGCATCCGATGCCGGCAATGGGCTAAGTTTCACGGTGCGTACGAACAACTCGGCCCCTTCCGCTTGAATCTGTAACCGACCCTTGGTGGGTTTGCAGTCGAGGGCCCCGTTCACAACGACGCCATTCAAAAGCACGGTTATTTTTCCGCCATCGGCGATAACTTCCAGTTGATTCCACTCACCCACGGGCTTTTCGACATCCTGGGCTCCACGAAAGTCTTTGGTATCCGTCCATGCGGCATCACGGCCCCACCAGTTGATGCGACCACTGTTCATCGTGATGGGCTCACCGTCTGCCTGGAAGACGGGGGAGCTCCCTTGTTTCTCTTTGGCTACGGGAGCTGTGATTTCGTAGGTCGGCGATTTGTCGCCCACGACGAGCAGGTCACCCGTACCCCCTTCAATCATCTGCACTTCAAGGCAATACATCCACGTGCCGCTATAGCCGCCGTCTTCCCCGAAGGAATGGATAAGAAAACCGGAATCACGTGCCCGGTCGACCCGGGGTTCATGGGTAATCTCGCCCCACTTGAATTCCACCATCGCGTGGTAATTTTCATATTCTTCTTTCGTGGTAACGCAGCCCCATTCTTCTCCGGAAATGTGAAGCACACCCTCGTCCATGGTGAATACGTTTTTGGGGTCAATGTTCTTGCCCCGCCCTTTGACCCAGGTATACCAGTGATCCAGCGTGCCGTTTTCCAGCAGGTTTATGGGCTCGGAGACAGCGTGGGCCGGTGAAGTGAAACAAAGTGGGGCCAATAGCATCGATAAGGCGATTAAGGATTTCATAATAGCTACCTGTTTGGTTGATTTTTGGGGAAGGTAAAATGCGCGTCCGTGCGCCATCAAATTAAGATAAGGGCCCATATTGGGCTTCGGCAAAGGGCAACAGCCCACATGCCCGAAGACAGCCCACCGGAACCAATAAGGTTACCTGAATAACGCCGGGATGTCGACCGATCTCGATGGCTCCATTGATGGTCGCCCGGTTCTTCACTTCGGCGACGCTCATGCCCAGCAGGTCGGAAGCACGCTCCAACCCGTTG
>CAXBPH010000021.1:0-42092 GCA_963977445.1 uncultured bacterium
TTACCTCCGGCACTTGAAATATCGAATAAATCATCCCCACTCATTGCCCATGAACCAAAAAAAAGGCCTCGTTTATGGGTTGCATCCACCTGCCCACTCTGATTCAATGGGGAACTATTTTCAGCATTCATCAGGGCGCGACGGCATGGGCCAGGCGCATTACCGAAAGGGCAATTTATGCATGCACTGCGCACGATCAGTCTGGCTATAATTTTCTCGACCGTTCTCGTCACTCCCCTCGTCGCCGAGGACTACACCCTCGGCCCCGATTCGCTGCCCCAGGAAGGCGTCCCACAAGGCACGGTAACCCAACACACGCTGAACGACAGCACCGTCTATCCGGGCACGACCCGGGACTATTGGGTCTATGTGCCTGCCCAGTATGACGCCACCTCCCCGGCCTGTGTCATGGTCTTCCAGGATGGGGGCTGGTATGTCTCCCTGGAACGAGATTTTCGCGTGCCCACGGTGTTCGACAACCTCATCCAACAGGGGAAAATGCCCGTTACCATCGGCATCTTCATCAACCCCGGGGAATATCCCGCCGAAAAGGAAGGGGATAAACCCAAGCGCAATCGGAGTGTGGAATATGACTCACTCGATGATCTGTACGCCCGTTTCCTGCTGGAAGACGTCCTGCCACGGGTAGGCAAGGAATATACGCTGACGGAAGACCCCGAAAGCCGTGCCATTGGCGGCATCAGCTCCGGGGGTATTTGCGCCTTTACGGTGGCGTGGGAACGGCCCGACGCCTTCCGTAAGGTACTTAGCCATGTGGGCAGCTTTACCAACATCCGGGGGGGCCACGTCTATCCCGCCCTCATCCGAAAGGAGGAAAAACGACCCATTCGCATATTCCTTCAGGACGGCGAAAATGATCTCGATAATGTCCATGGAAACTGGCCCTTGGGCAATATGCAGATGGACAAGGCCCTCACCTTCGCGGAATATGACCATACTTTTGTCATGGGTACGGAAGGACACAATGGGAAACATGGTGGGGCCATTCTGCCGGAGTCGCTCGTTTGGCTCTGGCGCGACCACCCCGGCGTGACGCCCGCGAAATAAATACACTCCTAACACGTATTGCTCCTCCACGTGCTGCTGTGGGGGAGCCTTTTTTTCATGTGCAGGCGCATCGCCCCACCTGTGCTGCGCACAAAACCTTGTCGCGAAAACTTCCCGAAGACGGAAACATTTACAGATCCCACCGAATACGATACCATGGAGTCACCAGTGCCAACGGGCTCAGTTCCCAATCTTGATTGGGTCCGGGTTATCCGTTTGTTTCCAAGAGCTGTCGGGAGCATCAAATGAAACCGTTGACCACCTATTACCTCGGTATTGCCCTGCTCACGATCTGCGTCGTAACCGTCTTCACCGATGTCGTCATCCGCAACGCCGTTATTATGCCCAGCTTCGTCCAACTGGAACGAGATTCTGCCAGGAAGGACGTCCTCCGATGCGTAGACTCGATCGAACGGGAAGCGGAGCACCTTTTTGATTTATCGGGAGATTGGGCGCTGTGGGACGACACCTACGCCTTCGTAATCAATAGAAATCAGAAGTACATCGAATCCAATCTGGTCTGGGAATCCCTCGACCAGGTCGGTATCGACCTGGTATACATCTGCAACATTGACAAGGAAGTCGTCTGGGGACAGGCGTACGACAAGGAATCGGGCGAAGTAAGTGCCCCAAAGCCGTTCAACCAAGACCGATTGGACGATCCTGCCTTCGAGACGCTATTTCGAGAAGACAATTTTGGACTCCTGAACACCGAGCGGGGACTCCTGTTCATTGGCGCTCGTTCAATCCACACGAGCGATGGTGGTAGCCCCCGCCGGGGTCTGCTCATTATGGGCAAATATCTTTCACCCGAGCTCCTCGCCGCCCTCAGTGATCGGGTTCGCGTCCCCTTCCAGCTGCTGCCTGCAGATAGCGCAGCGGCAACGAGTCTCCTCTCCCCCGCGACCTCCCCACCGGAAACCCGGCCCGATGTGTTCATTACGGCATCCGATTCCCAATGGCAAGCCTACGCGCCGCTATCCGACGTAGCGGGCCTTCCCCTGGTAGTCGTCGAGGCCCACGGCGATCGGGATATCGCCACGTTGGGAGAGCACGCGGCCACCTTGGTCACCTTTCTGGTATTCCTGATTATTACGGTCTTAACGACAGCGGCCCTCTTACTTTTCTGGCGCAGCATGGTCGCCGCACACCACCAAACCAACAAGGTGGAATTACTTGTGGCCAAACGCACGGATCAACTGGCCGAGGCCAATCTAAACCTGGAAAACGCCATTCAGGTGGCCCACGAATCCACCCGCGAAGCCGAGCACGCCAATGAATCCAAGAGCCAGTTCCTCGCCAATATGAGTCATGAAATCCGGACACCTATGAACGGAATCATCGGTATGACCGGGCTACTCCTCGATGGCGAGTTGAACGAAGAGCAACGTGATTTTGCCGAAACCGTCCGTATATCTGCCGATGCGCTCCTGAACATTGTTAACGATATCCTCGACTTTTCCAAGGCGGAAGCGGGTCATCTCGAGTTCGAATCCATAACCTTTGAGATTGAAGAAGTTATCAACGGCGCCGTTAGCCTCGTGGGCAGCAAAATAGAGGAAAAAGGGCTCGCCCTGGTGACCGATCTCAAGCCCGGATTGCCGCCCGCTGTCGTGGGCGATCCGGGGCGTCTGCGCCAGATCCTCCTCAACTTGCTGAACAATGCCGTTAAATTTACCGACGTCGGCTCCATCACGATTTCAGTTCAGAAAATCACCGACGAGGACACCAAGTCTATTTTTCGCTTTGATATCCGCGACACCGGCATTGGCATCCCCGAAAGGGAGACCAGTCGACTCTTTCAATCATTTTCCCAGCTGGACCCATCGACGACACGGAAATTTGGCGGCACGGGCCTCGGGCTGGCCATCAGCAGACAATTGGTCGAGCTGATGGACGGCGTCATTGGTGTCGAAAGCGCGGAGGGTGAAGGAAGTAATTTCTATTTCACGGTCAAACTCGGCGTAGCGGAAGGACTCCCCGAAAAGCCACAACGCACGCCCGGCGCACTTGCCCGAAAAAAGGTCTTAGTCCTTTCGGCCAACAGCAATGAATGCCATATAAGTTGTACCCACCTGAAAGCATGGCATTGTGATAGCGAAATCGTTTTCAGTCATGACGAGGCGCTCCAACTATTGAAAACGGCTCGGGGTACCGACAGGCCTTTTGATCTGGTCTTATGCGATGCGCCAAAGGACTACGGCGAAACACTTGCATTGGGCACCACCGTTAAGTCGTCCCCCGACCTCCGGTCACTCCCCCTGGTAATGATCGCATCGCTCGGTCATCGGGGAGACGTAAAGGTCCTACGCGAAATCGGCTTTACTGCCTATCTCGTAAAGCCCGTGCGACATGATCTTCTGTTGGAATGTCTTGAATCCGTCGTAGGGACTGAAAACAGCGCACTTTTCTTCACCCGACACGTCGCCCAGGGAGAACATAACGTCTCGATGCCCGATTCAGGAGACAAACGGGCCCGTATTCTTCTTGCCGAGGACAACGTGGTCAACCAGAAGGTAGCCACGAAACTCTTGGAACGGCTGGGCTTTCAGGTCGATGCGGTGTGTAATGGACTTGAAGCCGTGGAAGCCATTCTCAAACAACCTTACGATCTCGTCTTAATGGATTGTCAAATGCCCGAATTGGATGGTTACGCCGCGACCGCCGCCATTCGTGCCCTCGACAATCCCATACGTGCCGTCCCCATCGTTGCACTTACCGCCGGTGCCCTGGACAGCGACCGGGAACGATGTTTATCCGCAGGTATGAACGACTTCGTCACCAAGCCCATCGAGCCCGCCCTGCTCAACGAATGCATCGAGCGATGGCTGGCAACCGGTCCGACCCCGTCCGGCCTGGATCGTAATTAGGACGCTTTTATGCGCCGTTGGTCTCGTTCGAACGTCGCGCCCGCCACCCGCCGGCGACGTGATGCAATAACAGGCCCAGCAAGACGACGGAGAGTCCATCGGTCGTGAAGCGATAGCGGGAGGTCTCCAGAAAATCGAAGGTGCAGCCGAGTACGGCGACCATGAAAATGGTAAAACACGCGAAGGCCAGCAGGGCACGTTGTGCCATCGTCAATTGCCAATGACCGGGCCGGAGCGCCCGCCACACGCCGTAGAACAACACGAGGGGCAGCCCCAACAGCAGGGACAGATAGGGTGACGTCTGGGTTATTTCGACAAGACGACTATAGCCCGACAAATCGCCCGGCACCTTACCGTAGATCCCATAATCGTAAAGCGCGATTACCGGCCGGATATATTGCTGATTTTCCGGTGAAACGGGCAGGGCACTACTCGACTTAAAATAGCGGTACCACGCCTGAATCGTGGACAAAATAAAATGTTTGGGCTGGTGAAACAAGACATACTTCGCGTCGGCCCCATAGACATCGCAGTTGGCGATAAAACCGTAGTGGTTGTAGTTCACGGAATCGTTGGACTTGTGCCCCTTCGACAGGGCGGGAATCTTCTTAAACTTCTCGGGGACGACCTTGTATTCAAAGGGGTAGGCATCCAGTGACGCCCAGCGATTCACCAGGGACAACTCCGATATCTTTCCCTCCGCCACGAGCTTGTTTTTCTCGTCCCAGGGCATATTTCCTGCCGTCATGATCCAAAGGTTTTTTTCGGTGAAGGAGCACACGTTAAACTCGCCGAAGAGCAGGTAGTTCTTAAAATAGAAGCCAAAGAGGACCAGAAAGGGCACGAACCCGACCCGCACGATCTGGCCGCGATAGCCCTTGCCCCAGGCGAAGAGCACGCCGAAAAGAATCACGTAATAGCCGATATGAAACATGCTCCGCATGCCGCAGAGCAGAAATATCGCCAGAAAGAAAATCGCGAGGGGGAGGGTGCGTCGATTTTCCAGATACGTCACCAGAGACAAGGCCGCCACGCTCAGGAGGGCGGCGATGGGCATGGTGTACATGAGGAATTGTTCCCACAAGATAAACGAGGGACTTGCCATGAACACCGTGCTGAGCAGGGCCGCCAATCGGGGCCCGACACCGAGCTTCCGTTGCAGGAGGAATATATTGAGATAGAGACACAAGCCACAGGCCGTATAGATGGCACAAAAGAGCCAGGGACTCTCGGGAGTAATCTTCAACACGAGGCCCACGAAGAGATTAAAGAGGGGCGGCTGAATGTGAAGGTACCACACACTCTCCAGCAAGCGGGTCTTCAGCAACACCGGGTCGAGAAAGTGCATGACCTCGATGAGGGTGCGGTCGTTGAAGCGCACACCCACGCAAAAATAGAGGGCATGGACCACGGCAAAACAGGCGGTGAGACCAAGGAGCCAACGACGCGTATTGACTTGCGATTCCGTAGAAATTGCCCGACCTCCTGGATATGAACCACACGGCACCAATGTCGTGCAGCACCATCATGCCAGCACCGTGTATGCCGGTTCCACCAATAGCGGTAAGTGGGCTGGGGACAGTTTTCGATTGCGACGTGTCGATGTCCCGGAGAAAAGGTCGGCAACCAATCGGTAACTGTACCCAAGAGGATGCCGGTACGCGGGGTTGGGTACAGTCACCCCCGTTTGACGTCACGATTTCACTATCGTTCAACATCTCAACCCGCACGGGGGATACTGTCCCCACGCGGTACGGGGACAGTTTTCGATTGCGACGTGTCGATGTCCCGGAGAAAAGGTCGGCAACCAATCGGTAACTGTACCCAAGAGGATGCCGGTACGCGGGGTTGGGTACAGTCACCCCCGTTCGACGTCGCGATTTCACTATCGTGCAGCATCTCACCCACACGGGGGATACTGTCCCCACGCAGCAAGGCCAAATCGCGCTACTGTGGAACTTTCATTCTCTCACATGGATGAATGTAGTACATCGGTCCGGGGAGTCTTCACGGAAATCAATAACCTGGTGCATAGCACCAAACACAGCACGGGGTATATCCATGACAAAGCGAGTCTTTTCACTTTGCTACACGGCGTTACTGATTACCACAGGCCTGTTTATCACCCAATTCCTGCCCGGTTGCAAATCGAGCGCTAAAACTTCCAGCACGCCACCGTCGCCTGCCTCTATTGCGCCCCCACCCGCGCCCATGTCCCCGGTCGAGCCCGAGATGTTGGCCTTTCGGACGACCTCACCGTCACCGGTGTCTTACCCCCCATCCCCCAACGTTGCTGCAGAGTCCTACGACCATGTCGAAGAACTCGGGTTCCGTCCCGTTTCCGACGCACCGCGATCGACCTTTTCCATCGACGTGGACACGGCCTCCTACGCCAACATTCGGCGTTTTTTGAATGACGGCACTCTCCCGCCGCCCGATGCGGTCCGTATCGAGGAGATGGTGAACTACTTTCGCTATGACTATGCACCACCGGTGGACGAGACGCCTTTCTCCACCCACCTGGAAGTGGCCCGTTGTCCCTGGAACGCGAAACACGCCCTGGCGCGAATCGGCCTGAAAGGCAAAGAATTCCCCCGGGAAAATCGGCCACCCGTGAATCTCGTCTTTCTACTCGACGTTTCGGGTTCGATGAATACCCACGACAAATTGCCGCTGGTACAACAATCCCTGCGCATGCTGGTGGAAGAGATGAACGACGAAGACCGTATCGCCATTGTTGTCTATGCCGGTGCTTCCGGCCTGGTGTTGCCGTCGACAAGCTGCGACAAGAAAATGCAGATTGTGGCC
Source organism: uncultured bacterium (assembly GCA_963977445.1). GTDB lineage: Bacteria > Hydrogenedentota > Hydrogenedentia > Hydrogenedentales > JAEUWI01 > JAEUWI01. The sequence goes on from CAXBPH010000021.1 coordinate 6,747, forward strand.
GCCCTGGATGAACTCGCGGCAGGCGGCTCGACCAATGGTGGTGCGGGCATTGAGCTGGCCTATCGCACGGCGAGCGAGCATTTCATCGAGGGCGGCATCAATCGGGTGATTCTGGCAACCGACGGTGATTTCAATGTAGGCATAACCAAACAGTCGGCGTTGGTCGACCTGATCGAGAAAAAGCGAGAAGAGGGTGTCTTTCTTACGGTACTTGGCTTCGGCTCCGGTAACCTGAAAGACAGTACCATGGAAAAACTGGCGAGCAAGGGCAATGGGGCCTATGCCTATATCGACAGCCTGAAGGAAGCCCGTAAGGTACTCGTGGAGCAGGCGTCCGGCACCCTGCATACCATTGCGAAGGACGTAAAAATTCAGGTGGAGTTTAATCCCGCGCACATCGCGTCTTATCGACTGCTGGGCTACGAAAACCGAATGCTCCGGACCGAAGCGTTCAACGACGACACGGTAGACGCAGGCGAAATCGGCGCGGGCCACACGGTCACGGCGTTGTATGAATTAATTCCGGTGGGGACCGATTCCCAGACCGGAGGCATTGATCCGCTCCGCTATCAACCTGCGACGACGTCAACACCAAAGACAGGCTCGGAGGAGCTCTTTATCGTGAAGCTGCGCTACAAAGCGCCGGATAGCGACACGAGCAGCGCACTGGAGTTTCCCTTCGCTCGGTCAATCGCTGAATACGGGGACGCCTCAACAGATTTCCAATTCGCGAGTGCCGTCGCGGGCTTCGGTATGCTTCTTCGCAATTCCGAGTACAACGGCAACACCCGATACGCGGACGTCGTGGAATGGGCGAATGCAGGAATCGGTGACGATGACGGCGGCTACCGAAAAGAGCTGGTCCAATTGGTCGAACTATCGAAAAACATGTCGCAACGGAAAAATGATTAGTCACAATCTACTGCTACCCCCCATTAATGCGACGGTACGTCCGGGCCCGACTCCAGCGTGGCCCGGGCTTCCGCAAGCACCCCATCGATTTCCTCGGGCGTAACGGGCACCTCCACGCACTCCCCGGCATCCACGTAAACCAATATGCCCCGCGTGGGTGTCACCCCCCGCAGGGTCTGTAGGGCGGCGGCGTAGAGCAGCAGCTGCTTCTCGTACCGTGCCGCTGTTTTCTCCTTCATCTTGCCGGTCTTGTAATCAATCAAGGTGCCGTCGGATAAGACCAAATCGATGGTACCGTTCACCACCGTCTCCCCAATGCGCAGGCTGAAGGGGGCTTCACGTTCCAGGTCCGATGCGGTGGCGAGCCGTTTTCCCAGGGGGGATTCGGCAAACCACGTGGCAATATTGCGCAGGTCAGTCATCAGTCGCTCCCGGGCCTGCAAGCCCATGCGGCCATCACGAACCAGACGGGCCACGTCGGGTAATTCTTCGCCCGCGAACTCCCACACCTCAAACATACGGTGCACCAGGGTACCCCGGTCCATGGCATAACTGCTGTCCCGTTCGACACGGGGCTGATCTTCGTCGGGTCGTTCTTCCGCCGCAGATTCCTCGGAACACATACGGTTCAGGAGGCGCGACACGGAAATGGTTGCAGTCGCCGATTCCGAGAGGGTAACGGGAGCGATGCGACGACGCACCGATTCCATATCGCCATCGGATTCTTTGTTGCGTTGGGGAGCAGCACCCCGTACTTCGGACAGGTTACGGATTGTCTCCGCCTGCCAGTTGTCCCCGTCGAAGCGATGTCCGTGGGTTGCCTCTTCAAAACCGTGTATCAATTCGAAGGCGTGATACCAGGTGCCCAGTGGCGCGTTGGCCTTGCCACAGAGGTAGAGCATGTCACGGGCACGGGTCAGGGCCACATACAGGACACGGGCAGACTCGGCACCTTCTTCTTCCTTGATGCGGCGTTTGATGAGGGCACCCAAGGGCGTGTCGATGCGGTTGCCGTCGTCGCCTGAGAGGCGCAGGGTAATCCCCAGTTGGCGGTGAATCTGCAGGGTGTGTTCTTTCGAGCCTTTGATGGGTTGGGCCATATCGGGCACAAAGACCACAGGAAACTCCAGGCCCTTCGACTTGTGGATGGTCATGAGGGTCACCGAACCGGCGCCATCGGGCTGGAGGCCGGCTTCCCCCTCTCGAATCTGATAGGTGTGCACTTCATCGAGATAATTGACGAACTGACGCAAGGTCAAGGCACCCCGGCGGGCCTGTTCTCGGGCGAGGTTGGCGAGCTTCCGCACGTTGGAGGCTTTTTGCAGGCCGAGAAACTGGCTGAGCAAAATCGCTTCCAACCCCGTAATCTCCAACAGGTGATCCACCAATTCGGGCAGGGGGCCTGCGAGGCGGGCCCGGAGTTCCTCGTAGACGAAGCGTGCCCGCATGAGACGCTCGGGATAGTCCAATCCCGTGGGCAACATCTCGCCCAGGGCCATTGCGGTCAGCGTGCCCTGACGACACAGCCGCACGAGGTCATCATCAGACAAGGCGACCACGGGGCCACGGAGGTAGGCCAATAAGGCGATTTCATCCCACGGATCGGCAAGCACCTTGAGAATATTGATGACATCGACGACTTCCTGACGCTCATAGAAACCCGCGCCGGCCACGACCGTGTAGGGAATGCCTGCTTTCCGCAGGGCTTCCTCATAGATTCCCACGTTACTCGTTGCACGAAAAAGCAGGGCCACATCACCGTATTCCGGCCGTCGCATTTCGCTGGTGTGCTCATCGCACACGGTGGCGTCGCTTTCGGGGGCGCACAAGGCCGCGATCTGCGCCGCGATCTGCGTCGCTTCCCGCTGTCGGTATTCGGAAACGGGCCACCTTTTGGGATCCTCTTCCTCTGGCGGGTCACTCAAGATAAAGCCGACCCGGGGCCCACCGATCCGCTCACGGCCAATTACCATGGGCTGATAGCGCTCCACGGCGCACAGCAGATTGGATTGCTGGAAGAAATCGTTTACAAAACCCAACACGTCGGGCAGGGAACGGAAATTACAATCCAGCCGCACCAACTCCTCCGACGTAGCCCGCTCGGTCTGAAATATCTCGACTTCCGCACCACGAAAATAATAGATGGACTGCTTGGGGTCCCCCACGATAAACAGGGCCGGTCCCGCTTCCTCATCGTGAAGGAGGCGGGCGATTTCCAGTTGCTGCCCGTCCGTATCCTGGAACTCATCGAGGAGGAGATACTTCATACCCTTCGCCGTTTGCTGGCGGAGCGTGTCCTTATCCCGAAGCACCTTGAGGGCAAAGAGAATGAGATCATCGAAGTCGAGTAAGCCCGCTGCTTCTTTGGCCTTCTCATAGGCGCTGTTGATATGACCGTCGAGTTGGAGCAAGTCACTGGCAAGCTGGGCCGACTCCGCCACGACATCGCCGCCGCCCGCGAGCGCACCATCCAGCAGGGCGTCTTTGGCGAAGGTGGTCACTTTCTTCTGGATATCGGTCAGTCCATCGTAGATTTCCGGCGACGGCCAGAGTTTTTTCTTGCCGTTGCCAAAGGGATTCTTCAGGAAACCCCGGAGCTGCTCCTCGGCCTCTTCTGCCGGTATACCTGCCTGCATGGCCTCGAAACCCAACACCATGGAATGACGCCAGGCTTCCCGGCCTTCCTCGGGGTCGTCGCAGAGCCCTTCATAGGTCTTGAGGGCCTGAAGCAGGGTGTTGACCTGGGCGTTGCGGCCCAAATCGGCCAGGTACCGGGCCTGTTCTGCCGTGGCCTGGGCCTGCCACGTGGCCATCACCGCGTCAGGCGTATCCATACCGCCACGACGACGAATCCGATCGACGACACCGCGATTGCGCAACAGGGCCTTGCACAGCCCCTGCAACTCGCCGAGGGTGTGGACCGAGGCCAGGCGCAACATGGCCGGGTCGTTTTTCTCCAGCAGCCGAATCATGACCGATTCCACCGATTCCTGGAGCAGTAGGGCGTTTTCCGCATCCGATAGCAGCCCAAAATCGGGGTCGAGGCCCAGAAACAGCGCATTTTCCCGAAGTAACCGGGCGCAAAAGGCGTGAATCGTTGTAATATGGGCCGTATCGACGCGCCGCTCCAGATCGCGCCACATGCTGAACTCCGCCGGATTGTCGTTGGGTGCCATGCGCCGAAAGGCCTTCCGCAGGCGCTCTTTCATTTCCAGGGCGGCCTTTTCGGTGAAGGTAATGGCGACGATTTCTTCCAGCCGGGCCTGCCCTGTCTTCAACAGGTTCACGATGCGGTCAACGAGGACCCGGGTCTTACCGGAGCCTGCCCCGGCGTCGACACAAATGTACCGCGCCTGGGATTCTATCGCCTGCTGTTGTGCCGGAGTGTACTTCATTCTCCGTCCTCCCCATCTGTTTCTGACAGGTTAAGTTTTCGGGCGATGCGGGCGTCTTCATGGCGACAGGCCCGGGCCTGACCACAGCCGAAACAGCTATTGCCCCCCCGCTCCGGTGGGAAATAGCCCCGCCGTATGCCCTCCACAGCCCGCGCGATGGACTCATGCATATTGCCGACGCGGTCGGGCCACTTGCCTTTCCCCGCCAGGCCCAGGGCTTCACGACGCTCCGTCTTCCCCACGGCCAGGTAGCGGGCTTCGGTGCATTCACTGCCCGGAATCACATGGGACTCCACGGCTTCGGCATAGACAGAAAGCTGGATACTGCTTCCGCCCGTTATTTCACCGGCCCCAGGTACCCCCCCGGACTTATAGTCGATGAGGCGCACCCAGTTCTCGTCGCAGTCGATGCGGTCAATACGTCCCGTAAAACGAACGGGCCCCGCGCTTCCTTCCATCACGAAAGGCTCGGGCGTGGAAGGGGCCGCGCCCTCGGTTGGGGCACTGCGTCCGAAGGCCACCTCAAACCAGGTGGGCTTCCAAGCCTGCTCTTTTTCCAGGGCGTGCTCCACCCGGAGATAGCGGTGCAATCGACGAAGCAAGTGCACTTTTTCCGCCAATACGGCACCACGGGGTGCGGCGGACTCATTCCAGTCATAGTTTTCGAAGGCCGTCTCCACCAACGCCGCCATCGTTTCGTCCGCCTTGCCCAGGCCGATATCCCGGATGTGGAGGCCCTTGAACTGGCCATGGAATGCCTCCAGCACATCGTGGAGCAGACTCCCCCGAATCAGGGCACCCACCGCACTGTCGGGCGCGCCCCCTTCTTCCAGACGGAGCACCCGGTTCACGTAAAAATTGAAGGGACAGGACAACCACGTTTCCAGCTGGTTCACGCTGAATTCATGGGCCTCTCCATACTCGGCGGCAATGGCCGCAATCAATGCGGGGTCGGTCAGGGCACCGTCGAAGGCACCGAAGGGGGCATCCGATTGACGTTCGGTCTCGACGCCAGCACCAACGACACAGGGCGCGCACAAGTCGGGAAATGCCGTTACCAAATCCGGTGCGCCGTACAAAGCCCGATTCATCACATCCCGGTGGGAAGCGATGTACGCCGGGTCGGGCAGGAAACTATCCGCCTTGGGGTAGGGCTCCACAACGCCGAGGGACTCGGGAAAAAGTTCGCGCACATCGGTCAGAAAGGGACTGGGACTGGCTTCCCGTCCCGAGTCCTGCATCAATTGCCACGAAAGCACGAGGGAATCGCGGGCGCATTCCAACACATGGCCAAAGAGCATGCGCTGCCGGGCGTGGTGTTCCTGATTACTCTCGATCGGGATGCCAGCCTCATTCAGCCGTTCCCGATCACGCTCGGGATAGACGGCGTTGCCTGCAGGCGGTGCCGGGGCCTGGCCTTCGTTGAGTCCCCCCACGTATACATGGGCGAAGCGCTCATTGCGCACCTGGTTGGCATCAAGACAGGCGACGCCACCCGCCGTGCCGGGCAAGCTGAAGGACAGTTCCTCCAGCCCCTGGGTGAAGCGAGCCAGGAAATCCTCCCGCGTCATCTCCACTACATCGCTGCCGGGGCCGTCGGCGAGTAATTCCAGGAGGCTGCGGATGCCTTCCCGGGCAAGCGGGTCTTCCTCGACCAGATAGGTGTTGTCGTCTTGCAAGGCGCATTCGGTCAGGAGGGTATCCAGCAGGACCGCGTAGTCATACTGGGTTCCCTTCGCGGGCAGACGCTGCTGCAGGTCCGCGAGGCCCGCCATGGCCGCAAGCAAGGCTTCCAGCGCGGCCACGCCGTCGGGGTGCCGTTTCAGCAGGGTCCGGGCATCATCGCGCTCACCCCGCTCCAGTTGCTTCTTGAGTCGTTCCAGCCGATAGAGCCAATCCTTATAGCCTTCGAGGATCTGGGCCCGCTGGGCATAGTAGGCCGCCGCCTCGGGCACGGGGCCAATCACCGAAGCCAGATAGGGGCCGTGCAGAAGTTCCAGTATCCCCTCCCGCTCCCAATCGGCGGTGGCAAAGAGGTTGAGCAAGGTGCGGCCCAGGCGACTTTCGGCAAGCGTCCGTTGGGTGGCCAGTTGGCACGGCAGCCCAAAGGAGGCAAAGACGGAGCGAAGGGTGTCCCCCATGCGGGTCATGTTCCAATAGACCACGGCAATATCGGTGGGCGACACGCCTTCATCGACGATGCGCTTCTTGACCCGGCGGGCGATGGATTCCATCTCGTGGATGGTGTCGCTACAGGGCAGGATGGTGAGGTTGGTGTCCAGGCCTTCCGGCAAAACCGGTTCTTCGCGCCAGAATATATGACGGGTCGCGTAGTCCACCTGCCCCGTCACCTCGGCGCCCTCACAACCCACAATCTGGCAGTCAAAGTGCTCCCGAAGCTGGCGGAGTGTATTCAAGGACAGGGTATAGCGGTCCTGGCGATCGGGTGCGAGATCCACATTGAGCCCGAGCTGTACCGTATCCACATGGGCCGACAGGGAGCGCAGGAGGCGGAATTCCGACGGCGTAAAGTCGTCGAAGCCATCCCAGAGCAGGGTCGACACGCCCTCCAGAATTTTGGGGCGTCCCTGGGTTGCGAAGTAGTCCGCATGCCAATAGAGGCCGGGCACATCGTAGAGACCGTCTTCCTGCATGGATTCCTGATAGAGGGCATAGACGGCGGCGACTCCTTCGTCGAGGGAGGCGGTGTAGCCCGACGCCTGGAGGCGCTCGGCGAAAATATCGGGTTCGATGGCCGCCTGCTTGAGGTCGTTCACCACCGAAACCAGATGGCGAATCAGGCCTGGCGTCTGGCGGATGCGTACCAGCGGGGTATCAGGGAGCTCAACAGCGATTTCATGGAGGCAATGCTCCATGAGGAGGCGCTGCTGAAAGGCGGAGTCGAAGCGGGTAACCGTGACCCCTTCTCGGGCTACCAGGTCCTGGGCAAAATCGGTGAGGGACAATACGGGGGCACCCCACGCACCGGGGCAGCCTTCGGCCGCGAAAAAGTGTTCGCGACGCCGACGTGCCTGACGGACCGAGGGCACCAATAAACGGGCCGTTCCCTGTGATTCTCGTAAGCGATGGTCCAGCCGTGCCGAACGAGCACTGCCATTGGGTCCACAGAAGACGGTGATAGATTTTCGCGCCATGATTACTCCCTGCCAGATTGCCCGATGTTGTGGCGCTTATAGTAATGGGGTGACTGGCGGGAATCAATGGGCAGGGGACTACGGGTGGTACATAAGAAAATTCATTCGTGCCACGTCGTAGACGCGCCGTAGGAGGGCGATCCGACAACGTCGGTTCGTGTGAAGGTACTAAGACGGACATAGAGACAGCAGAATAGACTTACGTTACCCCTCAGTATCTTTTGGCAATCAAGATTCGAAATTCCGGTCGGTGCATCAGGCCCATAGACTCAGCCACGCCCCACACACGAACCGACGTTGTCGGATCGCGTGGCACGAACGGTGATGTCAACTGTCAACCACGCCATAAACCTGATCGTCATTCTTTATCTCGTAGCGGTAGCCTTGCTCGGTGAGAAACAGCTGACGTTTCACGGAGAAGTCCTGGTCGCTTGTGTCCCGTGAGACCAGCGAGTAAAACCGGGCGATGACGTTTTCGTCGCTCTTGGGACGAAGGATACGGCCCAGTCGCTGGGCCTCTTCCTGACGACTGCCGAAGGTGCCGGACACCTGGATCGCGATATTGGCGTCGGGCAGGTCGATGGCGAAGTTGGCCACCTTGGACACAATCAGCAGCTTGATCCCGCCGGTCCGGAAAGCGTTGTAGAGTTTTTCCCGCTCGCCGTTGGGCGTGCGGCCGGTAATGATGGGGGCTTCGAATTTCTTCGACAAGTCCTGGAGCTGGTCGAGGTATTGACCGATGATGAGGACGTTGTCGTCTTTGTGGTGCTCTACCAGGAACTTACACATATCGATTTTGGCGGGGTTGCACGAGGCAATACGAAATTTGGTCCGCTTGTTGGCGATGGCGTAGTTGTAGCGCTCGCTTTCGGGCAGGCGCATGCGAATTTCGGAGCAGATGGCCGTGGCTATCCAGCCCTGCTTCTCCAGCACCTTCCAGGGCACGTCATATTTCTTGGGTCCGATGAGACTGAATACATCATCTTCCCGACCATCTTCCCGGACCAACGTCGCGGTGAGGCCGAGACGTCGACGGGCCTGGAGGGAGGCCGTCGCCCGAAACACGGGGGCGGGCAACAGATGGACTTCATCATAGATTATCAGGCCCCATTGGCCTTGTTCGAAGAGGCCAAAGTGCAGGAAGGGGCCGTCTTTTGTCTTCCGATAGGTCAAGACCTGATAGGTGGCGAGGGTCACGGGCTTAATAATCTTGTTTTCGCCGCTGTATTCCCCCAAATCATCTTCGGTCAGGTGGGTCTTGTCGAGGATTTCATTTTTCCACTGGCGGAGGGCCACCGTGTTGGTCGTCAGGATCAGGGTGTGGGTCTTCACCGTTGCCAGCGCGCCAATGGCCACCACCGTCTTGCCCGCGCCACAGGGCAGAACCACCACGCCACTGCCGCCGCGATTGGTGCCACCGGCGTGAAAGGCATCCACCGATTCCTGCTGGTATTTGCGGAGGCCGAATTTTCTCCCGGAAAGACACTGATCCCGAAGCTCCACCGTCAGGGGAGCCCCTTCGGTATAGCCCGCCAAGTCTTCTACGGGAAAGCCCAATTTAATCAGGGCACACTTTACATTGCCCCGATCACCGGGTTTCACAAAGATGCGTTTCAGGTCGGGTGAGCCGGTGACGTAGGGCTGGACGGACTTCTGATTGAGAATCTCCATAATCAACATGGAATCGTCTGATTCGATGACGAGTTGGTCCGTATCGGGCTGTTTATAGAGCTTCAAGCGGCCATATCGCCCTATCTGCTCTTCCACTTCCGCCGTAATATTCTGGGGTATCTCATACTTGCTATAGGTGAGCAAACCCTCTAGTATGTCCTTAGCAGACATGCCGGACGCGGCGGCGTTCCATAGAGAGAGCGGCGTAAGCTGATAGGTGTGGATGTGCTCTGGCGATTTGACGAGTTCTGCAAAGGACGCCAAGCTATCTCGGGCTCCAGCAAATGCGGGACCGTCCGTCTCCAAAAGGATTGAGCGATCCGACTGAACAATCACGGGTTTATCGTTGATCATAGCCATAACGCCGAAGTCTATCAGAAATTGGCACTATTTGCATCCCATTGACCTCGGGTCAGCGTCTGTGGTGAATAGAATGCTAATCCCCGGTGTAATTCAGTCAGGATTCGCCCTATGGCGATGGGATACTATCGCGAATGAAACAAATAAACCCTCCGAACCTGGTTCGATTGAATAAAGGAAGTCTCGTTATGAAACGGCTATTGGGCGTGATCTGCATTTTCCTTCTGGCGATAAGTCCCATTTCCGCGCAGGAAACCCCGACCGAAGCTACTGCCATTGAGGCCCCGCCGGTCGTCGTCGAAGAGAATTCTGTCCCGGCGGAAGATGTTGGCACGGAGACGACAGAAGTTGGTGGCGATGAAAACACCGAAGAAAAGAAGCCTTTCGTCGTAATTTGTCCCATCAACGATGAAATCAATGAAGGCCTGGCCGTCGTTGTAAAGCGGGCCGTTGATAGCGCCAAAAATGCCGACGCCTTGCTCTTTGTTATTGATACCCCCGGTGGTCGCGTGGATTCCGCCATCGAGATCACCACCGCCATCATGAGCGTAGACTGCCCCACCATTGCCTATATCGAGGGCATGGGTGCCATATCGGCCGGGGCCATCATCAGCTATTCGTGTGATTATATCTACATGACAGAAGGCACGAATATCGGTGCCTCCACCCCCATTATGCCCGGTGTGGAAACCACCGAGGCCATGGATGAAAAGTCCAATTCCTTCGTGCGCGCCAAATATCGCGCCTTGGGCGAAGCCAATGGCCACGCGCCCTTGCTGGGTGAAGCGATGGTCGATCGGAATATGGAAGTGCGCGGCTATCTTGAAGAAGACGGCACCTATACCATTTTCAAAGTCGAGGAATCTGAGGCGGGCGACTATAGCGATTCCAATAGCGATGTCGTGAAAGTCCTGCAGAAGATTCTTGGTGCCGTGGCGGGCGCAAACGGTGAAAACGCGCCATCCGCCGACGGCGATAGCGAAGCCGACGACGACTATGCCTACATCACCGAAAAGACGGAGTTAATCAGCGCCCGAGGCGAACTATTGACCATGACCTCCAACGAGGCGGTCCATTTCGGCCTGGCCGCTGGCATCACCACCGACATCAGCGACACCCTCCGTGAGTTTATGCTGGGTAGTGTTGACCGCCTGACCATCGAGCCGACCTGGGAAGAGGCCCTCTTTGCCTTTCTCACCAGCCCCACCATCGCGGGTCTGTTGCTTATGGCCGGTCTGGGCGGCATTTATGTCGAAGTGCGTACCCCCGGTTTTGGGGCTCCCGGTATCATCGGCACGGCCTGCCTGGCCCTGTTTTTCGGATCCCACATGGTTCTCGGCATGACGGACTGGGTCGATCTGGCCCTCATTCTCGCGGGATTCCTATTGATACTTGCCGAAGTCTTCCTGCTGCCCGGATTTGGCCTCGCAGGGATATTGGGCTTTGTCTGCCTGATTGGCGGGGCCTATCTGGCCCTGGTAAAGGCCCCGATGCCGGAATTCGCCTGGGAATATGGACATATGAATGAAGCCCTCTACACCCTGTGTGTCGGTTTCTTCTCCTTCATTGCCTTTGTGGTGGTGTCCGGCTTTGTCTTGCCCTACACCCCTCTCGGCAACTTTCTCGTGCTGAGCACGGCCCTCAATTCAGATGCCGGTTACACCGCCCAGACGACTGTCGAAGCACAAGCTTCGCTGGGCCTCCAGGGCGTTGTCCATTCCGCCCTGCGACCTGCGGGTAAAGGGCGCTTCGGAAACCAGAAAATGGATGTGGTTACCCGAGGTGAATTCCTGGACAAAGACACCCCCATTAAGATCATTCAATCCGACGGCAACCGGTATGTGGTCACGGAAATTGATCCTCCCCCGACGGCCTGACGATAACACCGGACTATTCGGTAGAACGAAAGAAGATAGAGCGTATGCGTGAATCTTTAATAAAAATGCTCCACCAGCTCTTGAGCGAGTTGGACTATGTGCAATCGCAGGGTGCGGGCTACTACACCTGCACGCCTTTTGCCCAGCGTTTCAACAAACTCGTGGTTCAGGCGGCAAATTATCTGGGCGAGGACAACTCCCTCGTGCAGAGTTTTGACGCCCTCGATGAGACGGATCCCAAAGACCCCGCCGACAAGAGCAAGCGTCTGTTGGGTGTGCGGATTGAAATTGGACAACTTATTGCGTTGTTGGAGTCTTCCGCGCCCGAAACTTCGGAGACTGGCAACTGATGTTTTGGCCTCTCTTTCTCTTCGTCCTCGGAATATCCCTGATTATTCTGGAATTTGTGTTGCCCGGTGCCATCGCGGGCCTGGCGGGCGCAACCCTGTTATTCATTTCGGCCGGGATGGGCATTGCCGCCTACCCCGACTACGCCTTTTCCATCGTCCTGGGTGAGTTTTTTGGTGCGGCAGTGGGGATTGGGATGGGCATTGTCCTCCTCTCCCGGACGAGTAGCCTCACGGGACTTTCTCTGGATACGAATTTGACGGCAGAGGGGGGCTACACCAACATGGCTTCCAACGAAGCCCTTGTGGGCCTCCAGGGAACGGTCTTGACGGCCCTCCGCCCGTCGGGAACAATTATGGTGGGCGAAGAGCGCCTGGACGCGGTTTCCGACGGAGATTTTATTAACGAAGGTGAAGGAGTAACGGTATTGGAAGTCCACGGCAACCGGGTGGTTGTCGAGAAATATGAAGCGTAGACCGCTCTGGTCATAGCAATAAACCCAAGAATACTTATAAGAGAAAGGATACCTGGTCGTGCCACAAAACGTCATTTGGATTTTCTTCGTCATTGGAGGAATCATCGTACTCGTCCTCGGGGGGCTCATGTTGAGCTTCTTCTCCCTGTGGATTCAGGCCCTCGCATCGGGGGCCAAGGTCAGCCTCCCCAGCCTCATTTTCATGAAGCTGAGGAAGGTGAACCCCAAGGTCATCATACTCGGGCGGATCATGGCGGTGAAAGCCGGGATAAACTTGAGCGCCAACGACTTGGAAGCCCACTATCTGGCGGGCGGTAACGTGCAGCGCGTGGTACAGGCCCTCATCGCCGCGAGCAAGGCCAATATCGCCTTGACCTTCCAACAAGCCACCGCCATCGATCTGGCGGGCCGCGATGTGCTGGAGGCCGTGAAGACCTCCGTACACCCCAAGGTCATCGATTGCCCCGATCCGAACCGTGGTTCGGACACCGTGGCCGCCGTGGCCATGGACGGTATCCAGCTCAAGGCCAAGGCCAAGGTGACGGTGCGGACCAATATCAACCGTCTGGTTGGTGGTGCCGGTGAAGAGACCATCATCGCCCGCGTGGGTGAAGGTATCGTAACCACCATCGGTTCTTCCGAAACCCACAAGAAGGTGCTGGAAAATCCCGACATGATTTCCAAGGTCGTGCTCCAGCGCGGCCTGGACGCCGGTACGGCCTTTGAAATCCTCTCCATCGATATCGCTGACATCGACGTGGGCGAAAACATCGGTGCCCACCTGCAAATCAAGCAGGCCGAAGCCGACAAGCAGATCGCCCAGGCCCGCGCCGAAGAGCGCCGCGCCATGGCCAAGGCCCGTGAAGCTGAAATGCAGGCCCAGGTCATCGAGATGCAGGCCAAAGTGGTTGAGGCCGAGGCCGAAGTGCCCCGCGCCATGGCCGATGCCTTCCGCAATGGCAATCTCGGTGTAATGGACTACTACAAGATGAAAAACGTCATGGCGGACACCGACATGCGTGAATCCATCGCCAAGACCGATGAAGAAGAGCCCAAACACTAAATCACCGTGAACATCACGGCGTTAGACCGATATATGGTGCGGGCGGTACACGTTACCGTCCGCACCGTAGTTGAATTAAGTAATACGGTGCCCCCATGGGCCATGGCCGTGAATTAAGTGCATAACCCGACCTACAGGTTCCCCTATGAACAATCTAGATGACCTAATTGGCCTGATAATCTTCGTCGTAATTGCTGTTATCAGTGGCCTTGCCAAGCTGATGGAAAAACGCAAGCAGGATGCTCAACAAAGCCAGCGTCCCGCGCCACGGCGCGTAGAAGATTTGCCCGAAGCCACCCGGCGCATGCTCTATGGCGATGGACAGCCCCCGGTCGCCCAGAAACGGGGGGAAGCACCAAGACCATCACAGGCACGGGAAAGCACACCCACGCCCCGGCAAGCCGTACCCCAGCGCCAATCCGCCCCAACGCCCCCACCCCTGCAGCAGCCACAGCGCCGTCCCGTACCCCAGCAACAATCACGGCCTGTGCCGACCGCGCCGGTGTACCGAACGGAACCCCCACGTCGCTCAGCCCCCCAGCGTCCCGCGCAGACCCTCCGCGACAATTGGCAGCAGGCCCAGCGTCAGGCCACCCCAACGCCCCGGCCTGCACAATCCCAGTCCCAACGGAGTGCTACGCCCGTCCCAACGCCGACACGCCCCAAAAGACCACGGCGGAAGCAGAGTTCCATCAAGGCGCTCCTCCACCACCCCAAGACCCTGCGTACCAGCATTGTTCTTCACGAAGTGTTAAGCCCCCCGAAATCCCTGCGCTAACCGCCTTTTGTTTACACGGAAGGCACGATGATTAAGATCTTCCACACTCCTCGGGACGTACCGCCGCAACAAGCACCGTGCCTTCGCGGTCGTACCGTCAGCGCCAGCCGATGCCTATCGGGAACGGCGACCTGACTACGGGCGGAGGCATGTCCCTGTGGTCTACGGCGGTAAATCGTGGCGCATCATGGCACACCTCGGGACGTACCGCCGCAACAAGCACCGTGCCTTCGCGGTCGTGTCGTCAGCGCCAGCCGATGCCTATCGGGAAAGTCCACCTGACTACGGGCGGAGGCATGTCCCTGTGGTCTACTACGGTAAATCGTGGCGCGCCTCGGGACGTACCGCCGCAACAAGCACCGTGCCTGCGCGGTCGTGCCGTCAGCGCCAGCCAATGCCTATCGGGTACGGCGACCTGACTACGGGCGGAGGCATGTCCCTGTGGTCTACAGCGGTGAATCGTGACCCATCATAGCAACCCGCAGGGACGGGCGTACGCACGAAGGGGTCTGCCGCCGGCACCAAAGCGCAGAGCGTTATGCCTGTGAATGTCTCGAAAATAGACAGACGCATAGATAATCATTGCGTAAATCCGCAACCCATACTATGATTAGATAGTCAACAATAGTGAATAGCTCTGTATTTTCAAAACTGCATGGTTTGATTTCGAGAGAGAGGAGGCTAACATTTCGCCATCGAGCGCTTTCATTTGAGTCGTGAACTCCCTGAAACTTTTATAAAAATTCATATTCATAGCTTCATCTACCCACTGAAAGAGGTACCCGCCATCATGAAAAAACACGGTTTCACCCTGATCGAACTGTTGGTCGTGATCGCCATCATCGGCATTCTCGCTGCCATATTACTCCCCGCGCTGGCCCGGGCCCGCGAGGCAGCCCGTCGCGCCAGCTGCCAAAACAACCTCAAGCAATGGGGTATCATTTACAAAATGTATGCGAATGAGTCCGAAGGAGAAAAATGGCCCCTCATTCATGCCGACGAAATCTGGCTTCCCGACGAAGCGCTGGTCGGAACGAACTGCTCCGGCGATAACGACGACGCGGACTTCGCGCCCGCCATGGAAGAAGTCTATCCCGAGTACATGACCGACCCGAATATCCTCCTGTGCCCTTCCGACCCGGCAGCGGCCGAGGAAAATCCTCTGGACATCCTGATCCAGGATCCCGATGGGTGTATCGATTCCAATGGTAAGAATTGGGCGGGTACGATCTCCAATCCAGATGCCAGTTATATCTACCTCGGCTACATCCTCGACAAAGTCGAAGATGACAATGAGGTGGCCAACCTGGCTGCACTGGGTATGGCCGGTACGGGCTCCATTCAGATGGCGGCCATATTGGGTAGCATTGCACCCTACGTTTCCGACCTGGGTGGACCATCCGGTGCCACTTCCGGTACGGATGACGCCTTCTTGGACACCGACATTAACATCGGAACGATTGCCGGTGCCCTTGGTGCCACGGTACCCGCTGGCAATGGCAATGGCAATATCGTCCTCCGCATGCGTGAAGGCATTGAGCGATTCCTGATTACGGATATCAACAATGCGGCCGCATCTGCCAAGGCCCAATCGGTCGTCCCCGCTATGTTCGACATCGTCGCCGATGCCGGCCCCAATGCAAGTGCCGTATCCTTATTCAACCACGTTCCCGGCGGCTCCAATGTGCTCTATGCCGACGGCCACGTATCCTTCGTCAAATATGCCGATGGCTTCCCCGCCAACAAGGCCTTCGCCGCCCTCGCGGGTAACTTCGGCTGATAGGCTTCCATAACGGAACCCAGTATCAATTTCCATCAAACGCGCGGCTCGACTCCATGGGCCGCGCGTTTTCTATATCGTGGGGCACCCATCCGTCTCTGACTGACACACGCTGCCCCCCCATCGAACAAGCCCTTTGCCATCGTTGGCGTCTTTTAATGAAAAAGTCCATGAATACTATGGCCACTTCAACGTAAAACCGCAAACTTGGCGCAATTCGTCCCATAAAGACAATAAAACTGTTGCGCAATTCTGTCACTCGTACTATCATAATGTTGGTTAGGGATTTGTAAGTGTACTATGGGTCAGTTGGCACACCAAATATCACTGACAGGAAAGGAGGACGTCGTTTTGCCATCAAGAGCGTAATGCAATGTGATTTAATCCCTGATACGATACATATTTGCTATTCATATTATTTACTATAGGAAAGAGGGAATTATTATCATGAAAAAACAAGGTTTTACCCTGATAGAATTGCTGGTAGTTATTGCAATCATCGGCATTCTCGCGGCCATCCTGCTGCCTGCCCTTGCCCGGGCTCGTGAAGCGGCCAAACGGTCCAGCTGTCAAAACAATCTCAAACAATTCGGCATCATCTTCAAAATGTATGCCAATGAATCCGAAGGCGAGAAATATCCCAATGCGGCTGTTGAAGACGAAGACGTCAGTAATGAC
The DNA here is from genome assembly GCA_963977445.1 of uncultured bacterium. Classification (GTDB taxonomy): domain Bacteria; phylum Hydrogenedentota; class Hydrogenedentia; order Hydrogenedentales; family JAEUWI01; genus JAEUWI01. The sequence goes on from CAXBPH010000021.1 coordinate 23,239, forward strand.
GGCGTTCCGGATTGTGAGAGATTCGGCCTCGAGCTTATGTTCGCCGGTGCAGAAGTCTACCCCGAATACATGACGGACGAAAATATCATCGTTTGTCCTTCCGACGCGGACGGCATTGACCGCCTTACCGGCGGACGTTTCCATACGGACGGCAATCCCGATCTGGGCGTCAATCCCTGCCGCTTCGACACCCTGTCGTATATCTACTATGCCTGGCTGATCGACTTCAAAACCCACCTCATGGTTGCCGGTGTGGATGAGAATGATGGCCGCCTGGCTGGTCTCGATACGGCGGGTGCCTTTGGCGCTGGCCTCATTGATCCTCCCCTGGTCGACATCATCGCGGGATTCTCGGGTTCACCAACCACCATCCCGGGTCGCTTGAATGCACTCGCGCCCGGCGATAACCCCTATCCCATTGTAGATACGGACATTAAATTTTCCGACTACACCCCGCTCGGCGATAACCGTGTCATCTTTCGACTTCGTGAAGGTATCGAGCGCTTCCTCATCACGGATATCAACAACGCGGCTGCCAGCACCAAGGCGCAGTCCGTTATCCAGATCATGTGTGATGAAGTCAGCATCAAAGCGAGCAACTTCAGCCACATCCCCGGTGGTGCCAACATCCTCTACCTGGATGGACACGTATCATGGGAAAAATACCCTGGCCCAGGTTATGCTTCCATGGCGCAGGCGGTGCTGTTGGGATAATTTACACCCCATAACCCTGTAAACAATGCGGGGGCGGAACCGACAGGTTCCGCCCCTTTTTCGTGTCCCGACACCGGCCTACACCGGTGGCCACGCCGTCGGATAAGTTGCGGTTTCCCTCGGTGCGGTGTTATTCTAGGGCCTACCTACTCTTCCCCATGTGTCGTCTTTTCCACCCCAAAATAATCAAGAGAACCCCAGATGTCACAGGAAAAGGCGGAAGCCCTGGTACTCCGGGGTGTCGACTACAGTGAGACCAGCCGCATTGTCACCTTCCTTACACCGGAACGGGGCAAGCTCACCTGCATCGCCAAAGGCGTGCGACGGAAGAATAGCCCGCTGGCCTCCATCCTGGACACCTTTAATCAGGTGGAACTGGTGTATTACTGGAAGGAAGGGCGGGAGGTTCATACCCTGGGCGAAGCGACCCTCCTCCATGGATTCCCCGGGATAAAGCGGGATTTGGAGCGATGCAGCTTCGGTGCCGTCCCCTTGGAGCTCGCTTCACGGACGGCCCACGACAATGAGCCCTCCCATGATTTTTACCGGACCATGCTTGCCGGCCTGAGCGATATGGAGCGCTGGCGCGGAACGGCGCGAATTCATTGTGCCTGGCAATTGGCGCGCCTTTTGGTGAGTGCAGGTTTCGCCCCCGAACTGGGTCACTGCGTGCATTGTGAGGGTAAAATAGGTCATAATCCGGGTTTCGATTTGGATGGTGGTGCCGTGTGTGATAGGTGCCCGGCGGAGCGACGCTACGCCAGGCCAATATTCGACGCCCTGGCGGCCCTGTTTCAGGCCACCGAAGGCTGTCCCCAAGTGGAACACGAAGAACTATTGTTTCGCCTGGTGCGCGCCTATATGACCCGGCAGACAGAAACCGACTATCGAAGTCTACGCGTCTTGCACGACATGTTCGGCAGCTGACCGCGGAAAAGGCAGGCCGCAACAGGCGGCAAAACAACACACGTGAAGGTCCGCCTCTGCATGGGGCTGATGGAAAAGAAGTACACAATGGCCCTACAATCTCATATTCGCAACTTTTGTATCATCGCCCACATCGACCATGGCAAGTCGACGCTGGCCGACCGTCTTCTTCAGGTGACCCACACCGTGGAAGGCCGCAAAATGAAAGAGCAGGCTCTCGATACCATGGATATCGAGCGTGAGCGGGGCATCACCATCAAGTCGGTGGCGGTCCGCATGCTTTACACGGCCGTCAATGGAGAAACCTACACGCTCCATCTCATCGACACCCCCGGGCACGTTGATTTTGCCTACGAGGTCTCCCGAAGCCTGGCGGCCTGTGAAGGGGCGCTCCTGCTTGTAGACGCCGCCCAGGGCGTGGAAGCCCAGACCCTGGCGAACGCCTATAAAGCGGTAGACCAGGATTTGGAAATCATTCCTGTAATTAATAAGGTCGACCTGCCCAACGCGGACATTGATAGTGCCCGCCAGCAGATTCTCGATATCATTGGCCTGGACCCGGATGAAGCCGTGCTGACCAGCGCGAAAACCGGCCTGGGCACCGAAGATCTTCTCGAAGCCATCGTCCGGAAGGTCCCCCCCCCGTCCGGCAATCCCGACGCCCCCCTCCGGGCCCTGATTTTTGATGCCTCCTACGATAGCTATCGTGGTGTGGTCGTCTATCTCCGTGTTACCGACGGCAGACTGGTCAAAGGACAGAAAATTCTCCTCATGACCGTGGACCGGAAATATGAAGTCACGGAAGTCGGCTGCTTCATCCCCGAGGCCAAACCCCTGCCCGCCCTGGAATGTGGCGAAGTGGGTTATATGATTTGCAGCATCAAGACCCTGCAAGACACCAAAGTAGGCGACACGGTGACCGATGCCATACATCCGGCTACCACCCCCCTCCCGGGTTATGAAGAAGTGAAGCCCGTTGTTTTCTGCGGTATGTACCCCGCTATTGCCACCGACTTCGGTGAACTGCGGGATGCCCTCGAAAAACTGAGCCTCAACGACGCCTCCTTTGAATATGTCGCCGATAGTTCCGACGCCCTGGGGCTGGGCTTTCGTCTGGGATTCCTCGGGTTGCTCCACATGGAAATTATCCAGGAGCGCCTGGAGCGGGAGTTTAACCTTACCCTCGTTTCCACCATGCCCAACGTGGCCTACCAAATCACCCGCACCGATGGTGAAATGACCATCATCGAAAAAGCGTCTCAGATGCCCAACCGCGCCGAGATCGAAGTGTGCGAAGAGCCCTATATCGAAGCCGATATCATGGTGCCCACCGAATACCTCAGCACGGTCATCGATTTGTGTAAGAAGAAGCGCGGTATTCACGTCCGCGTTGATTATATCGACAGTCGCCGGTGCATGGCGGTCTACCAGATGCCCCTCTCGGAGATTGTCGTTGATTTCTACGATAAGCTGAAGTCCTACACACGGGGCTACGGCTCCCTTGAATACCGCATCATCGGCTATCGCCCGGGAGACCTGGTGAAGCTCGATATCATGCTGAACGGCGAATCTGTGGACGCCCTGTCTGTCGTCGTTCATCGTGACAACGCCGTTCCTATGGGGAAAGCCCTCGCCTCCAAGTTGCGTGCTCTTATCCCCCGTCAACAATACGAAGTGGCCATCCAGGCGGCCATCGGCGGTAAAATTATCGTGCGAGAGACCGTGAAGGCCCTTCGCAAGAATGTAACGGCCAAATGTTACGGCGGTGATATCACCCGTAAACGTAAGCTGCTCGAAAAGCAAAAAGAGGGTAAGAAACGCATGAAACAGGTGGGCACGGTTGAAGTACCCCAGGAAGCCTTCATGGCCCTCCTGAAGGTCAGTGAAGACGCGGACAGGTAAGCGGGATGGCGAAAGCAACGAAGAATGCGACCCCGGCGGCAGACAAGGCCACCAAACCAGGGCGCCTCGTCTCCCTGTTGCAGCAGGCCCGCGAAATTGCCGTGCTGCTTGCGATCATCCTTACGATCAAGGGCTGTGTCATCGACCAATACAGCATTCCTTCCGGTTCCATGGAACCTATCCTCCACGGTGATCCCAATATGTTCAAGGGAGACCGGGTACTCACCAACAAGTGGCTTTTTGGCCCACGCATCCCCTTCACGACCATCCGCCTGTGGAACTGGTATGAACCGGAACGGTGGGACATCGTCGTATTCAAACCCCCGGAAGGCGGCAGCGAGCACCCCCGATTGATCAAACGGGTTATCGGCTTGCCCGGTGAGCGGATCGACATTAAAGACCAGCACATTTACGTCAACGGCGAGATGGTGCCCTTTGGACCCGGCCTGCCCGAGTTCACGTCCGAACCTCTGCTGGACGTCATGGGAGAAGGTCGCACGCCCAAACACTTCCATGGCTATTGGAACTATGACGACATAAAACAGCAGTCGGAAACGGCCCCCCTTCCTGAACAACGCCAGTATTTCGCCCAGATGTTGAACCAGTATCCGCCCAAGTATGGGTGTATACCTGGCGACGAATACCACGTCGTGCCCGAAGACCACTTCCTCTTTCTCGGCGACAACAGTGCCAACAGCGTAGACGGAAGAATGTTTGGCTGGGTACATCGTGATCATCTCTATGGCCGGGCATCGGCCGTGTTCTGGCCTATCGGACATCGGCAGGACTTTACCGGCTTCACCCATACCTGGTGGGGCAAGTTGCTCGTCTACGGCCTCCCCATTGCCATTGTCTGTTTTGAAGTACGAAACTGGCGACGAGACCGACGCAAAAAACGAGACGCAAAAAAGGAAACGACCTGACCGGGTTCGCTTCGTGTGTTGTTCCTGCAGTACCAGGCAGGAACACTTGCGCACGGCACCCTATGAAGCACCAACACATCAAGAAATAGGCTGCTACGGCCTGCTATGCTTAGTCCCTTTTCAGCTCCCTTGTAAACATCCGTACTGGAGACCCCATGGGCACCACCCCAATCCCCAATCCCGACGAGTCCCCCTCTGCGGGACCTAAGACGTCCAGCCGCTACACCCGCGTTGGCCTGGCACTCATCCTCTTTGGTGCGGTATTCATGCTCAGTCAGCGCCTGGGGCACGTCGTATTGCCTTCCTGGCTCTACTACACCGCCGTCGGTGCCCTGGTACTGGGGATAATCGAATTTGGACTGGGCCGCATGACGCCCGAGGCCGCCTGGGAGTGGAACAAGAGCATGATCTTCGCCCTTGGGCTCGCCCTGCTCATTCGGTGGCCCATCGCCGAGCCCTACCGCATTCCTTCGGGCTCAATGGAAACGACCCTCCACGGTGATCCCAATTTTGGCAAAGGGGACCGTGTATTCGTAAATAAGTTTATCTATGGGGTGCGCTACCCCTTCCTGAACAAGCGCATCTGGCACGGCAAAGATCCGGAACGCTGGGATGTGGTCGTCTTTAAATCGGTGGAGCCCGATGCCGAACACCCGACCCTCGTCAAGCGCATTGTCGGTATGCCCGGTGAGCACTTCCACATCGAAGGCGGCAAGGTCTACGTCAACGGAGAAGAGCTGGAAATACCCGACGCCCTGCCCGAAGGCCAGTTCTATACTTCTGGTTTTTCGATGAAGTATGGCGTTCGCCCCGAACCCGAATATTCCGAAATCCCGGAAGGACACTACCTCGTCCTCGGTGATAACAGTGGCAACAGTCGCGATGGACGCTACTTTGGCTGGTTGCCCAACGAGCATATTGTCGGGCGCGTCGCCTCCATCTGGTGGCCCCCGCCCCGGTGGCGTGACTTCACCGGCTTTTCCCACACGATCTGGTGGAATAGCCTCCTCGTATTGCTGGCCGTGTATATTGTCGGACGACTCTTTGTCGGTCGCTCCTGGCCCACGGTGAATACGAAGCGGGATGGTGTCGATCACCTCTTTATCAGCTTCCTCCATTTCGGCCTGCCCATCCCCATGACCCCCTGGAAATTTCGCCACTGGGGCCAGGCACAAAAAGGAGACAACGTCCTCTACCGACCCATTGGAGACGCCAGTAAGCAGGCGGACCTCTTGCTCGGACGTGTCGTTGCCATGGGCGGCGACGAAGTCGTCGTGGAAGATGGCAGATTGGTGGTCAACGGTGAAACCCAGGAGAATATCCCGGGGGAAATCGCCAATCTGGACAATGGTGCCCACGCCTATGGCAAAGCCTCCAAGGGTAAGTCCAAAAATGTCGTACCCGAAGGACACGTATTCATCCTTACCGACTTCCCGGAAGATGAGGAGGCCCTCGACAGCCGCTCTATGGGCTTCGTGCCCGAATCCTTCCTCATGGGTAAGGCAAAGCGTATCTGGTGGCCCCTGGGCCGCGCAGGGCGTTTGAAATAGCTTCGGGCCTACCGTATCAGTGCCAGACCAATCTCGTTGTTGAGGTAGTAGCCCTCTTTGGTCGGCCAGATGCGGTCTTCGTCTTCGGCCAGTAGTCCCCGGCCGATGAGTGCCGTCAAGGTCTCACCATAGTCTACCGCAACGGCATTCCCGAAACGCTGTTCGTAGTAGGCCTTTTCCATGCCGGATTCCAGGCGGAAATGCTGAATCAGCGTCTCCAGACGGGTATCCCCGTCATTTATGGCCTCGGACTCGGTCTTCTCACCCGGATTCAACAGGTAGGCATCGGTGGTAATCGCGTTGCGCGCACGGACGCCCTCAATGTACGAGTAGGCCCCCGTTCCGAATCCCGCATAGTCTTCATTGTGCCAATAGATGAGGTTGTGACGAGACTGGTGCCCCGGTTTGGCATAATTGGAAATTTCGTAGTGGTCGTAGTCCGTGAGGGATTCCTGGGCCTGGCGAAACATCTGCAGGGCGATATCGTCGGGAATCGCCTGGTCCGACCGCTTCTCGAAGGGGGTCCCCACTTCGTAGGTCAGGTTATAGGCCGAAATATGGGGTGGGCCAATCTGAACGGCTTCCCGTAAGGTCGATTCCCAGGCTTCCACCGGCGGGGCACCAAAAATCAGGTCGAGACTCCAGGTGTCAAAGGTCTCCCCCACCCAGCCACAGGCCCGTCGTGCGGCGTCGGCGTCGTGACGGCGACCCAAATAGCGGAGCACCTTCTCTTCGAAGCTCTGGACCCCCAGGCTCACCCGGTTGATGCCCAGCGACCGCCAGGTCTGCACCAGCTCCAGGGTCACATCATCGGGATTGGCTTCCAGGGTTATTTCGCCGCCATCCAATGTAAATCGGTCATGGAGGGCCGTGAGAATCGCTTCCAAACCCGCCGCCGTCAGCATGGAGGGTGTTCCCCCACCGAAAAAGACACTCTCGGCCAGGCGGGGCCCTTCGAAGGCCCTGATCTCGCTACAGAGGGCCTCGACAAAGGCCTCGGGCACATGGGTGCGACTCCGCTCTTTGACAAAGTCGCAATAGGGGCAGAGGGTCTTGCAATAGGGAATGTGGAGATAAATACCGAGCATAGGGGATAGTGTATCAACTGGCGATAACCCGACACACGAAATTAAGGCGGTCACCGTCCAACCTCGGACTAAAGAACCACCCCGTCGTGCCACCCGATCGCCTTTTTGGGGGTGGGGCATGCATGTTGGAATCGGCTGCGTCGACAATCGCGGGACGTGTTCGATGGGTTTGGTGTGAAGCGTTCGGGTGCCTTGAGCCGGATCTCGATGGACGTTGAATGACGAGACAGTAGCTTTGTTTACAGGTGGGTATTGGTGAAATAAACAAGGCTACGGTCCAGATCCCGAAAGCTCCAACAAGTAAACCAGGCGCAAGACATCCGAATCCTCCTGCGGCGGATCTTCGACAGGAAATACCGGATCGGGTGGCACAGCGGGGTTGCTGATTTAAGGCCAAATTAAAAACGCCGCCTGACGTGGTTTCCCATGTCAGGCGGCGTTGTATTGGTGGGGCTAGGGCTTAGAAGTCGGCGCCGTGCTCCAGGAAATAAACCAGGTTGACCAAATCACGGAGGTTCATGGTATTCAACAAGCCCTCCGGCATGATCGACTGGGTCGCCAGGGTCTGCTTCGTGATGCTTGAACGGGGAATCTCCATCCGATCGCCCTGGACGGTGATGATGGTAAGAGACTCGTCGTTTTCGCCGACCACCATGCCGGTGACGTTGCTGAAATCGTCGAGCTCAAGTTCCACACCCACATACTGGTCGGAGACCACTTTGGAGGGGTACATGATGGCTTCCAGGATGTCACGACGACGGAAACGGCTGGTCACCGTAGAGAGGTCGGGACCACCGCCCTTGCCCTTGGTGCCGAAGACGTGACAGTTGGCGCATCGGGCACGAAGGAAGACTTTTTCGCCATCCTCGAGCTTCTGCTCCTTGTAGGCCATGGGGTCGTATTCCAGGTAGTCGGCCAATTCCTCAAAGCTCATTTGAGCCAGGTCCGAATTGACTTCACCTGCTTCTCCCTCCATTTCGGCCAGCAGTGCGGCCGCATTCTCTGCCCGCGTCTTGAGGGCTTCGGCTTTTCGCTCCTGGGCCACCACCCGCTCCGTTTCCGGCAGGCGAGTCATGAGGGTATCCCACATGTTGTTGATAAAGCCTTCCATGCTTGCCGCGCCGGCCATTTCCCGACCCCGGTCAAACCAGGCCACGGCTTGTGCACGAGAGGCCTCGCTCCAACCGTTGGAAATGGTACGCAGGGCGTACATGGTGTGGATCTGTTCTTCCTGTGATTTTTCCGGCGTCAACAGGGCCAGCAGGGCCTCCACCGCACCGGGCGGTTGGAGATAGGCTACGACATCCTGCAATTCCCGGTTTATGCGCCAGTCTTCTGCGGGCAGTCGGGTAATCATCCGACCACCCAGTGCCGCCTTAAACTGGGTCAGACGATCGCCTCCCGTCACATCACGAATGAACGCCATCTGGGCAACGCGAAGAAAATCGAGGAGCACGTCCCCTTCCATAGGCTGACGGCTGAGCTCATCGAGTTTGGTGAAGATGGCATCGGCGTGGGTGGCCGCCCGCTGGGTTTCGATGAGGGCCAACGTCCCCTCAAGGACGCCGTGAGGACGCCGATCGAATTCATCCCCGAGCACATGGTCGGCCCAGAGATCGCGGTGAACTCGCATGAGGGCGTGTCGTGCCGCATAGCGCACCAGGCGATCACTGTGATCGAGTAGCAGGTAAAGTCCCGAAATCAATCCCTCGTGGGTTTCCACGCGGGTGGATTCATTCAACCCCGAACGGACCAGCGCCTCGCAGGCACGTCGCACTACGGTCGGGTCTTTGTCATAGAGGGCATTGATAAGGGGTTCACGAAAGTCTTCAAAGGTGCCACAACCCATGAGGTAGACGGCGGTGCCGCGAACCAGGGGATCGGAATCCCGGACGAGTGTGGTGAGCAAGGGGCCGTCTGGCTTGGGGCCATAGACCTGCATGGCTTCGAGTCCACGGATACGCTGGAGGCCCGGTAAAGCAGGGTCGGCGATGGCCGCCCGCAGGCCACTTTCCCAACCCGCACCGAGACTCGCTTTGGCGTCGCCAATCGCCTGACGTCCCCACGCCGATCGGGGCATGGGCTGGGTCAGGACCGCTGCGATGGACGCGGGCGGTGCCGGTGTTGCCGTGGCGTCTCCGTAGCTGACGCGATAGAGCCCACCGTGGGTTCCCCGTCCGCCGAGGGTGAAATAGAGGGCACCATCGGGCCCTACATCCATATCCGTCACATTAAGGGGTTCACCCACGAGAAAGTCCACGATTTTACCCGCGTAGCTCGCGCCCGCACGTTCAGGAAAAATAACCCGAATACGCCCGCGGGACCAGTCCCCCATGAAGAAGGCACCCTTGTATTGCGCGGGAAAGGCGTCGTGCTCGTAGAAGCAGACACCGACGGGAGAGCCCCGTCCTGCGTCATCGATGCCCGGCGCGGTATTGAGATAGTACTCGGGCATCTTGGACGAGCCCGTGCGCCAGCCATAGTCGCCCCCAGGGATAGCGTGAATTACCCGAATCGGGCGGTACCACGGCAGGCCAAAGTCCCATTCCATATCGGAATCAAAGGTAAAAAGCTCGCCGGTGGCATCCATGCTCATGTCGTAGGCATTCCGGAAGCCGCCCACCACCTGGTGCCAGTCGCTGAAATCCGTGTCTACGCGCAGAATGGTCCCACCGGGGGCCATGATGTTGTTGGCGTGACCCCGGGGATCAACATAGCGATCTAAAAAAAAATCCTCTCGGAGATCGCGGCTCGGGGAGAGGGGATTTACATCGACCATGGGGTGGGCATGATTGCCGTACTGCACGTAGACATATCCGTCGGGTCCGCGCTGAATGGCGTGGGGACCATGCTCTCCCATGCCGCCATCGGACTTCATGATCAGCTTAACCTGATCCGCTTCATCGTCGCCATTCTCGTCGGTCAGCCGATAGAGGCCCGGACCTTCCGCACCGTTGCCCTGGACGAGCAGATCGCCCGGTGCGAGGAAGTGGAGCCCCATGATGCGCGTTACCTGCTCTGAGAAGCTCTTCTGGGCGTCATAGACCCCATCGCCATCTTCATCGAGCAGGATACGAACCCCGTCATCCTGGGCCCCCATGACAGGGCGGCCCAGGTGATCGAAGGTCATATTAATTACAGAACCAATCAATGCGTCGCTTGCGACTTCCTCAACGGAGAACCCGTCGGGAAGCCGAAACTGCTCCCCCAGGAAAGCCATTTTTGCCTCCCTGGCTTCGAAGTCGGGCATTAATTCTCCGTCTTTAATTGCCGTTTTTTTTTTACCAATCTCTTTGATGACGAGATCTTTGAAACGGGCTTCCATTTCGGGGCCTGCGTGAAGCTGGAGGGCGATGATGCCGGACTTGGCACCTTCAGGGTCCACGAAATCCAGGGTCGTGTAGCCGTTGAGAACGATCTTCACATGATCGCCTTCGCAGGTAATTTCGTAGTCATTCCAGTCGTCGAGCTTCGCCGCCGAAAACACCGCCGCACGTTCGTCGTCGGTATATTCTTTCCAATAAGGAAGTATGCCGCGTTTTTGCTCTTCGTAGAGCATACCGAAATAGGTCGCCTCGGCCACGTCGGCCTGGTAACCCGCGACGGCGAAGTCTTCAAGCTGCTCGCTGCGGAACTGGATGCCGCTGTTGTGGTTGATCAGCTTTACCTTCACCCGAAGCACAAAGTCGCTGTAAGATTTTTCGGTGGAAAGAAAGGTGTTGTGCTCGAGTTTGACCCCTTTGGTCGAACCGACGATTTCACCGTTCTCCACACTCCAGCGGCCTGGCGCTCCGGTCCAACCACTAAGGTCAGTACCATTGAACAGGGGCGTAAACTCTTCGTCAGCGCGTACACTGGATGACACGAAGGTCATTCCTGTCACGATGGCCGCCGCCGCGCACAGCAGCCATCCTGTCGTCATTTTGTTTCCAGGTTTCATGCGTTCCTCCAGAAGTTGAATGGGTTTCGGGGCTGCGTCCGGATGGACACCGTCCCAATCAGGTGATGTGCGTTGGGGGGTGGTCGTGGGCCAACCCGATGGGGTGGCTCAAAGACTTCTGGAAGGGTAAAACATTGCGACAGCCCCTGTCCAGCGCAACACGGACACAAAAAAAGGGTCCCCGCTAAGGAGGACCCAAATTGAACAATTTCTTGAGGCTGTTACTGATTGATTTTGTGACGTGCGGCCAGGCCAAGGAGGCCCATTCCCAACAGTGCCATCGTAGCAGGCTCAGGGACTGGAGTGGAGGGCCCGCCACCGGTTTCCACTTCCGTCAGCAGTGCGAATTCGACGACGCGGGACTCGTTGACATAGAAATCTTCAAAGTTTAACGTCAACGTATGTCCTGTGCTCGGGATTGTAGGATTGATCAGGCCCGGAGCTGGATCTATAAGCGGCTCATAGTTGACGTCATCCGTGTAGGTATCCGTCTCGTAAGCAACTCCCGTCAAAACGAGTGAAGGCCCGAAATCCAAATCATCAAATGTGACGGAAAAGTTTAGTGTATCGATGTAGCCGCTTCCTGCAAATTTGGGTCCGAAACGCATCTCGAGATAATCGTTCCCACCAAAATCATAGAAGTAAAATTCAACGATGAATTCAAGGTTAAGGTCACCAGTGACATCACCGGAAAAGTGTGGGTATCCTGACGACGTCAGGACGTCATTGTCTTCGAACCCTGAAATCCCGATGCCATTAGTACCATCGATGCCGGTAAAGTCACCAGAAAGCGTCGCCTGTGCAGTAAAGGGCAGCAAAATTGCCACAGCCATGCACATATACAATAGTTTTTTCACGTACTTATCCTCACCCATAAGTTGGAGGGATCAAGTGACTTCGCACACTTTACGCCCAAGTTTTCCGCAACCACCAAGACTCTAATTGTAGCGTAAATACACGTATTAGTCAATAATTACGCGCAATTTTCCGCACTTGACCCAGCTTGCCGCTGAAGTGTACAACGATTGGAATCGGTGTGCGTCCACGTTGGCGTGACCGATTTTACGATTAAAATTCGGTCGAAGCCTTCACTCAACCAGGACGATATACCATGAAAATCAACTTGCGAAGGGTTGGAGTCGTCGGCATTACCACGCTACTCTTCATCGCTCCCAAAGGCGTGTGTGAAAACAGGTTAGACTCCCTCCCCTCCCTGGAAATGACGGGGGACCTGGCGGAACAGATGGTGGACGGTATTCACCACGACTTGGACCGGCGAATCGCCCAAACGCGCGATGACCGGGCGGCGCGCTGGGAAGCAGAGAGTGAAAATGGCGCGTACCTGACCGAAAAGCGGTCCAAATTGGCCACCCTCATCGGCGCGACAGATGCCCGCCTCCCGGTGAGCATGGAAACCGTAGGTGCACCCGGCGACACAGGTCCCGTGTCCGTGACAGCGTATGCAACGGTCTACCCCGTGCGGTGGCCCATTTTTGACGGCGTATTCGGTGAGGGCTATCTCGTAGAGCCTGCTACACCGGCCACGGCGTCGTTGGTCGTCCTTCCCGATGCCGACGAAGAACCCGAAGCGCTCCTCGGTCTGGCCGGCCCCTTCAGTCCCCGTGCGGACACCCTTCATCGACTCGCCCGGAGCGGCGTACGTATCCTGGTCATGTCACTGGTCGACCGAAGGGATACGTGGTCGGGCCATCCCGAGGTGCGGATGACGAACCAGCCTCACCGGGAATTCATCTATCGCGGTGCCTATGAAATGGGACGGCATATCATCGGCTATGAAGTGGAAACGGCCCAGGCCGCCATCGACTGGCTCAGTCAGAAAGGACCTGCCCTGCCCCTGGGGCTTATGGGATATGGTGAGGGCGGCCTGATTGCCTTGACCACCGCAGCCCTGGATGAACGCATCGCGACGACGGTGGTTTCGGGCTATTTCGGTGCCCGGGAAGGCCTTTGGGAAGAACCTATTTACCGCAATGTATGGTCGCTCCTGACCGACTTCGGCGATGGGGAACTGGCGGCGATGATTGCTCCCCGTCGTCTTATCGTTGAATTTGCACCCCCGCCGGAGGTCACCGGCCCCCCCATGACCGAGGGCCGTCCCCATGGTGCTGCGCCGGGCGTCGTCCCCCACCCCACAGTTGACGGGATCAAGAGCGAAATGATGCGCGCTGCCGCCTACACTAAAAACCTGGACCCCACTTCGTGGCTCTCCCTCACCAATATGGCAGGGGCCCAGCCGGGCCAGGAAGACACCTTGGCAAAACTCTGCAGCCACCTGGGACTGCCGACGCCGGCTGACAACATGGTTGCGCCCAGACTGCGACGGCCCGCACCAGACGGAGACGCCCGGATGGAACGTCAGGTCAAGGGTTGGCTGGCCTATACCAAGCACATCATGGAAGAGGGCCAATTCGTGCGAAAGGCCTTGTGGGAAAAAGCCGACGGAACTTCGGTAGCGACCTGGGTCGACTCGACGAAGTGGTATCGCAATTACTTCCACGAAGAGATCATTGGCAAGTTGCCCGAGCCGACCAGGGCCTTCAATCCCCGTATTCGGCAGGTCTACAATACGGACGCCTACATCGGCTATGAAGTCGTCCTCGATGTCTATGCCGACGTATTCGCCTATGGAATCCTGCTGGTACCGAAAAACATTCCCGACGGCGAACGACGGCCCGTGGTGGTGTGCCAACATGGCCTCGAAGGACGCCCCCAGGACGTGGCCGACCCCAATGTGACCCACAAGGCCTATGAACAATATGGGTGCCGATTGGCGGAGCAGGGCTTCGTGGTGTATGCCCCCCAAAACCCTTACATCGGCGAAGACCACTTCCGGACGCTTCAACGAAAAGCCAACCCCCTCGGCCTTTCCCTTTTCTCTTATATCATCGCCCAGCACGACCAAACCCTGAAGTGGCTGGGCAGCCTGGACTTCGTCGACCCGGAACGCATCGCCTTCTATGGCCTGAGCTATGGCGGCAAGACCGCCATGCGCGTACCCGCCGTTCTCGAAGGGTATTGCCTCTCGATTTGCTCGGGAGATTACGACGAGTGGATCTGGAAAAACGTGACGACCCGTCAGATTTACAGCTATATGTTTCACGGCGAGTATGAGATGTTTGAATGGAACCTGGGCAACACCTTCAACTACGCCGAAATGAGCTGGCTGATATGTCCCCGACCCTTTATGGTGGAACGGGGTCATGGCGACGGGGTGGCACCGGACGAGTGGGTGGGCTATGAGTTTGCCCGCACACAAAATCGCTTTGATCTCCTGGGTATCGGGGAGAATACGACCATCGAATACTTTGACGGCCCCCACAAGATCAATGGGGTCGGTACCTTCGAATTCCTCCATGACAAACTGAATTTTCCGCCGAAGCCCTGATATGACCCGACGCCATAAAATCCTGGTATTCACGCTGGTCATCACCCTCGGCATGGCCACCCCATGCCGCGGTGACGATCTGCGTCAACGCGACATGGCGCAGGCCCTTGAATCCATTGAGCGGGAAGCCGACGCTGCAGGTGGATGGCAAGGCTGGCGCGACCAACTGAAACCCTATCATGCCTTGTGGGCGAGCCATCTGGAATCTGCCCCGGAGGCGGGTAAGGGATTGATCGCCGGTGCCGATGGATTCTTTTTTCTGCGTAATTGGGAATCCTATGTGCTGGAAGCCGACTTTATTTCTGGTGGCGCTGCCGACGGAGAGAGCAGCGCCTTAAGCACCCTCATTGATCTCAATCGGCAATTGTTGGAACGGGGCATCCATTTTATGGTCGTGCCCGTGCCATCGCGCAGCGAGATCTATCCGGAGAACGTTCTCGCTCCCCCGCCAAGCACAACATCGGTTGCCCCACAGCGTAAGGCGTTTATTGCGGCCCTTCTGCGGAACAATGTGGAAGCCATTGATCTCCTCCCGCCGCTGGTTGCCGCGAAGGCGCACGGCCCCGTTAGCCTGCCCAATGACACCCATTGGACCTCTCACGGGGCGACCGTAGCGGCCGCAGCCATCGCCCAACGACTTGAACGTTACGACTGGGCGACGCTGTATGGTCGTCCACCGGAAGCGATGAAAACGGCAACGGTGGACTATAACCGTTCCTGGTCTCTGGTCGAACGCATGACACCAGAAAACCAGGCCGTCCATCCGCCGGGTCCGGTGGAAGTCTCCCAGGTGCGGCGGAGCAACGACGCGCCCTATACCGCTGACCCGAGTGCTCCCCTGGTCATTGTTGGGGACAGCTTCCTCTTTTTCTATGGGAACATTCAGGCGGATGTCGCGGCCCATGTTGGCGCTAAAATTGGGTTTCCCGTTGCTACCAAACCCATGGGCGGCGGTCAATCGGCTCGGGTCGCCCGCACTTTTGCGCGTATGACACCCGCCGAGCTCGACCAATACAAGGTGGTGGTATTCATCTTCCTGGGCCCTTATCTTCGTTACGAAAACTGGAAGACCGCCCCCCTGCCAGCGTCTGCAGGTGGCGTTACCCCCTGAGACCTTAATGAGACGCGCCAAATGGAGCGGTCCAAAAATCGCGACTCTCCCGGTGTCTCTGACGTGCCACCCGATCGTGCCCGCAAACAATCGAGACGGGCTGAGGATTCGATGGTGCCCTTGATTCGGAGGTCGGAAATTGGGTTTGCACCGGTAGCACGTTCGGGTGCCCTGACCCTGAAGGATGGATGACTTGGGAGCACACCACCGTAGCCCCGTCACCTCCTCCACCCCTCATCACGTCCTGGAGAACAAGGCTACGGTGTGGCCCCCCTGAAACCACCAGGACGATCTCGCTCAAGGCACCCGAACCGGAAATACCGGATCGGGTGGCACGGTGGGGTGCTGATTTCAGCGTGAGACAGGCAAATGAACCTATCAACACGCCACCATCAGTTGCGATAGCCCCATACCGTGGGCCACAATGCTCCTTCGTTGCATTCACGCTGTTCAAGGAAAAGGGGAACTAGATGCAAGGCGTTATTCTTGCCGCAGGTCGCGGTGCCCGCATGGGTCCCCTTTCGGATTACTTCCCCAAGGCCCTCCTGCCTGTGGGCAATGCGCCGCTCATTCTGCTACACCTGGAAACCCTCCGCCAATTGCGCGTAACTGAGGTTTTTATCGTCATCGGCCACCTGGGTGACCAGATACGCGCTGTCGTGGACGCAGGCCGTCCGCCGGGTATGACCGTCCATTACGTTGAGCAGCAGGAACGTCAGGGCCTTGCCCATGCCGTGGGTATGCTGGAACACCGCATCAATGGTCCCTTCGTCCTCCTCCTGGGAGATATCTACTTCGAGTTTATTCGCCTGCTGTCGATTTTAAATCGCCTCGATGGGCGCGTCGACGCGAGAGGAGAGGGTGCCATCCTCGCGACGAAGAAAGAGAGCGACCCGGCCCGGGTTCGCCAGAATTTCAGCGTGGAACTAGACCGCGCGGGGCGGGTATGCCGGGTTGTCGAGAAGCCCACCGAAGGCACCGTGCTCCTGAAGGGGTGCGGGCTCTATCTTTTCATGCCCGTCATCTTTGATGCTATTCATCGAACGCCCCGCTCCGCCCTGCGCAATGAATATGAACTCACCGACGCCATCCAAGTCCTTATTGACAATGGTGCCCCGGTCTATGACGCGGGGGTCGTGGATTGGGACGTCAATATTACGACGCCGGAAGACCTCGTCGCCTGCAACCGTCACGCATTGCGGAAGGAAAGACTGGAATACCTGGTTGGCCGGGGTTGTAACGTTGCACCCGGCACCACACTAGATGAGACGGTCCTGGGCGATGACGTTCGTATCGTGCGGCCCTGTCGACTCGAAGCGTGCGTGGTGTTACCGGGTACCGTCATTGACACGACGGAAACGTTGCGTGGCCAGGTGCTCTATCCCGGCGGCGTGTCCACCTGAGGCTATGCCTTAAGTTTTTTCCGCGTCACGCGACGGGTTGACCTGCGACAGGATTTGAGATGGGCGGGGGGATCGACCCGCGCCGCTTCCCGAAGTCGTTGAATGCCCCGGTGGACACTGCGGCATGCCGACGACGGCGCGCACCCCATTTTCTTCCCGATTTCCACATAGGTCATGTCCTTGAAATAATAGAGGGCAATACTTGTGCGTTGTTTTTCCGTCAGACGGCGTCGCATCTGTTTTCGGACCCATTTCAGCAGCCGCTCCTTCTCCTCGCCCCAGGCGAGCCCCTCATTTACTGTCTCCTCATCTTCGCTCCAGGGGTTGTCCCCATTACCGAAGCTTTCCATAATCCCCGGGGTGCAACTCATCTTGAACCGATCTGCGTAGTTACGTTTTTCCATGTCTACCGCTCCTTTTTACG
Source organism: uncultured bacterium (assembly GCA_963977445.1). GTDB lineage: Bacteria > Hydrogenedentota > Hydrogenedentia > Hydrogenedentales > JAEUWI01 > JAEUWI01. The sequence continues at coordinate 40,627 of CAXBPH010000021.1, forward strand.
GCACCCGCCCTTGGGCGCCCTTGCGCCAAGTAACGTGGTTAACGCTAGCAGTGGAAGGTCCGAAAAGTACTTTGGCGGAGCGGTGTTTTTCCTTGTTTTTTTCTTTGTTGGGCGGAACAAGGCACTGTTGTAAACTTAATCACAAGATTGAACGTCGCCTGACACGGAGGAATAAATGATTCGGTGCTACGCCTATTCCAGCCCCCAGTCTCACCGTGCCAGAACCAGCGAAAATGAGCCGCAAGGAAAGGCCGCTCCCAAAAAATCGGGTACCGTACTGTTGTTGCCCATCGCTCCGACGATTAATTGAATCAGGTCGAGCAGGAAGCTCGTCGGGTGCTATGGCGCGGGCTTTCGGCCCTTAGGCGTGGCATAGCTCGTGTTCATGGGGCGATGCCCCATGCTGTTATGGGACCAGGCCGTTGGCCCTTCAGGACGCTGCCCGCACAGTGTGAAATACGTTTTTAGCGCCAAAGGCGTGTTACATACCAGCCTGGGCCAACGGCCCAGGAAAATGGAACCGAGCTATTTACAGGGCTGAAAGTCCGGGCCATGCTTTGAACGAGGACAGTAGAAATTGGGTACCACCGTAGCTCGGCCCACCGAAAATCATACAATGAAACAAAGCCACCGCCAGATCATCCATTAATCCACCCCACCATCGACGCCCAAGACACCCGAACCGGGAATACCGGATCGGGTGGCACCCCGGCGTCCACACTGTTCAGCAAAAGAGAAACGAAGTCTACATCGGTCGATTTCAATACGATTGCCCTCTTACCTCCCCTTTTCGGCTGTCCTGGGCGGGCCGCGACGTGCTATCATTGCGCTTCCATTCCCCAAAAAATAACCGCTGGAGAAGCATTTCCATGAGTATCAAAGACGACGTACAGCAGGCCATCAAAGAGGCCATGAAAAATAGAGATCAGTTGCGCCTGGAATGCCTTCGCATGGCCAAGGCAGCCCTGCTGCTCAAGGAGAAGGCAGGGTCCAAGGACGACGCCCTCTCCGATGAGGACGCCATCACCACCTTGCGCGCCGAGGCCAAGAAACGCCAGCAGAGCATCGAAACCTATGCGGAACTCGGCAAAATGGAAGAAGTCGAGAACCTCAAGGTGGAGGTTTCCGTATTGGAAAGCTTTCTCCCCCAACAGCTTTCCGAGGAGCAGGTAAAAGAACGGGTAATGGCCTACCTCGCCGCGAACCCCGACGTAAACCACCCCGGCAAGCTTACGGGTGCCATCAAGAAGGAATTGGGTGATCTGGTAGACGGCAAAGTGCTGAACGCCGTATGTCGCGCCGCCCTCGAAGGCTGAATACGGTCAACATACCCCCCCCGTTACCCTGGAACACTCATTGGTATTCCAGGGTATTTTTTTGGTTCATGAGCAATTAGTGGGAATGATTTATTCGACATTTCAATTGCAGGAGTTATAAGGATGGATCGATGGGTTCTTGCGAATCCT
>CAXBPH010000022.1:0-41983 GCA_963977445.1 uncultured bacterium
TCTTCTCGTCACCCTGCGGATTTTTGGCGGTGTGGTAGACCAGAACGGCGGTCCAGGGTATGCCGATGGTCGTGCCCAGTACGAGTACAGCCGCGCCAATATAGTGGAGGTCGGTCCAGCGGATAGCAGTGCCGAAGAAGGGCTCCCGGGCGTCGGGACAAAGGCCCACGAGGATAATGCCCACGACCCCCATGTAGAGGAGGGCAATCGCCTTTTCCGGGGGCTTGGGTGAAGCGCTCCGGAGGTGGCGGGCAATGTAGCGGAGGAGGGGCAGGCTGAGTAATCCCCACCCGACCATGGCGACGGTAAATAACCACCAGGCCGCTGGATTACGATCCGGGTTGAAGCTGCCGAGATAGCTGAAGGTGTGGGTGAGGATGGAGAATTTATTTTCTGCCGGGAACTGTTGCCAGCAGAGGAAAATCGTGCCCCAGAAGAATAGTGCTTCCACGGCAACATACATGCGGAGTGATTGGGGAGTGAAATGGCCCTGAAAGAGGCGGTGGAGGCGATTCATGGGTATTCCTGATGGGTTGTTGGGTCGCGTCCTGGCGATTGTACCAAACCGGCGAAGGAAAGGGGACTTTCCAAGGGGGCAACGTTGCGCTCGGCCCGTCGATAATTCGTGCCACGTCATCGCCGCGCCGTGCCACGCGATCCGACAACGTCGGTTCGTGTGTGTTGGCGCCGCTATACCTGGGGCCGTCCGACACCACAAATAAGGGCGGCCAAAGACGATGCTCGAATTATCTGACCAAGCGGCACGCCCCAATCCATATCATGCACACGAACCGACGTTGTCGGATCGCGTGGCACAGGTCGCGGTCATCGATAGGTCGCGGTGTTTCTCTGAATTGACGAAGGGCCACGACGCAGGCGGAATTTTGGCCGATCTATTCCTGCTGGGCATGGCCCTGCTGACCTTGACGATGATGGGCAGATCGCCGGGTGCACCGGGACGTCCTTAATACATCTCCGCCATGAATACGATGCAATAGCACTTCCCATGGGGCCTATAGAGCGTGAAGTCTCTAAAGGCCCTATTGTTCTGTGGAAGAATCATCAGACATGTTTACGGACGGAGCCTTTCTTGTGGTGCCACGCTACTCCGAAGGGTGTGGGCTGTATCCCGCTACAGCAAGTGGGGTAGGATTGGTCGGATCAGAACGGTTTGAAAATGAAGTGGGAGATGCCCATGTTTGATCGCCGGGATTTTATCAAGACGACCGCCCTGCTGGGTGGAGCGTCCTTATTTACACAGGAGCGAGCTATGGCCGCGAAGTCGAGCGAAGGGTTTCGGGGATATCAGGCCGCCCGACGCAAACAATTATGGGCCTTGTTGGGCGTGTTGCCGAAACGATTTCGGCCCAAGGCGACGGTGACGAAGGTGGAACAGCATGATGGCTTTCGCCTGGAGTATCTCGACCTCGGGCTCAATGGCATTCAATCGGTGCCCGCCTTGCTGCTGCTGCCCGACAAGCGGGAAGAGAAAGCCCCCGCCATGTTGTATAACCACTGGCACGGCGGCGACTATAACGTGGGAAAAATGGAGCTTCTCCAGGGTACCCGGGCCATGGCGGCCTATGCGCCGGTCTATGCGGAAAAAGGTATCGTCACGCTGGCCATTGATGCCTGGTGTTTCGGTGAGCGGGCCCCCTATCCCGATGCGGGCAAGCAGGGGGAAGAAGATACCTTCAAAGAAATGCTCTGGAATGGCCAGGTGCTCTGGGGGATGATGGTGCACGACACCTGGCAGGCCCTGAATTATCTCTGTTCGCGGCCCGAAGTCGATACATCACGTATCGGCACCTTTGGTATTTCCATGGGGTCGACCATGGCGTGGTGGATTGCCGCCCTGGACGAGCGCATCCGCTGCTGCGCCGATCTCTGCTGCCTGACGGACTATGCCGCCCTCATCGAGCAAAAGGGCCTCCATCGTCACGGCGTTTACTACTATGTGCCCTCCCTGCTGACGCAGTTTCAGACCGAGCAAATCAACGAACTTATCGTGCCCCGATCGCGATTGAGTCTGAATGGACGCAACGATGGCCTGACGCCCCCCGAAGGGGTAGAGCGCATCCGTGATTATTTGCTTTCGCTCTACGAGAAGCATGGAAAGGTCGAAAACTGCCATATTCAACTCTTTGACTGTGCGCACGAAGAGTTACCGGAAATGCGGGAACTTATTCTGGCCTGGTTGGATAAAGAATTAAGAGCGGACATTACCGTCTAGAGGCGTTCCGTACAATGCTGAAGCCCAGGCGAGGGAACGAAATCCTCTTTTCAGGGACTCGCACAAATCGTTTTTGTCCCGACCGTGGGAGTTTGGCGCACCCAATGGGTTAGAATATGGCCTTCAGATAATTGGGTAAGGCCTCCACCGCGCCGTGGTGCGTTTTCTCGATCCAGAACGTTCGCTATCGGCCATCCACTCGCTTTTCCACCATCGGATACAGGTTCTATTTCATGAAACGAGACCACAATCTCCTCTTCGGCGTCTTTGCCGTCCAGTTGCAGAAGGTCTCTCCGACGGAATTAATGGACGTGGCGGGAGCCTGGGCGACCGATCCCAGCCGTGATATTCCCACGCGCCTTGTGGAGTCCAGCGCGCTGACGAAGAAAGATCGACGTCTTCTGGAGCGGCTGGTGAAGGAAGCGGTGGCCGCTCACAATGGGGACAGTACGGCGGCCCTCCAATCTTTTGGTGGCGAAGAAAGTATCCAGAAGACGTTTCGCGGCACGGTCCATCTCACCGATTCCGGCACGGTGCAGCTCTCTGCCGCACCGGAAGTGACCATTCCGCTCAAAGAAGAAACGCCCGACGAGGTTCCCGGTGTCATTGAAAACGAGGGGCGCTATACCAATGCCAGTGAGCATGCCCGGGGGGGGATGGGTCGCATTCTCATGGTGCACGATGAGTATCTGGGCCGTGAAATCGCGTTGAAAGAACTCCTGGCCCACATGGGGTCGCAGGAGGATAGCGAGCCGGGTTCGGCCCCCAGTCCCGTGCGCTTTTCCACCGCAGTTATTGCACGCTTTCTTCAGGAGGCGCGCATTACGGGGCAGTTGGAACACCCATCTATCGTGCCCGTGTATGAACTGGGTCACCGAAAAGACGGTGCCCTGTACTACACTATGAAACTGGTCCGTGGTCGGAGCTTGTCCCGGGCAATTCGGGATGCCGACACGTTTCGTCATCGTCTGGAGCTCTTACCTCACTTTGTCGATTTATGCAATGCGATGGCCTACGCCCATAGTCGCCATGTGGTCCATCGCGACATCAAGCCCGCCAATGTGATGGTGGGTGAGTTCGGCGAAACCGTCGTGCTCGATTGGGGGCTCGCAAAGGCCCGCAAGGGACACGATGCGCACGCCGACGTGATGGAAAAATCGATCATGTCCATGAATCTGGGCGAAGAAGCAGATTCGGCCAAGACCAATTATGGCCAGCTAATCGGGACGCCGGCCTATATGCCCCCCGAGCAGGCCCTGGGCCACACGGATAAGATCGATGAGCGGTCCGATATTTATAGTCTCGGCGTCGTGCTCTATGAGATATTGACCGGCCGCCTTCCCTTCAAAGCAAAGACCATCAAAGATCTTATCAGCGATGTGATCTATGAAAGTCCGGTGCCCATCCGCGAAGTGGAGCCGGGCATACCCCTAGAGCTTGCCGCGATTTGCGAGCGCGCCATGCGGAAGAGCCCCTCAGAACGCTACCCCTCTGCCAAAGAACTGGCCGACGATGTGACGCGTTTTCAATCGGGCGCCCTGGTGGATGCCTACGTGTACTCGACGACCGATCTCATGTCGCGCTTTTTGCAGCGTTATCGTTCGGTGCTTTTTGTGGCGGCGGGGGCTGTCATCCTGGTTGCGGTGGTTACGGGTGTCTACGTCTATCAAATCACCCATGCCCACCGGGAAGCCCTGCAGCAACAGCGGATAGCGAGCGACGAGCGAGATAACGCCCGTAAGGCCGAGGCCGACGCGCTGGCGGCGGAAGCGGAGGCCCGACGGCAACGTCTGGCGGTGGAGCAGGAACGAAACGAGGCACAGAAGCAGCGGGAAATCGCCGAATCCCAATCCTACTATTCGAGTATCCAATTGGCGGGCATCAAGATCCGGCAGAAGCAATATCCCCTGGCCCGGAAGATACTCTGGGGTGCGAGCGAGGCCCGGCGCAACTGGGAGTGGGGTTATTTCATGGGCCAGTGTTATCAGGCCCTGATCACCCTGGACCAGCACGATGATCGCCTCCTCGGCGCCGAATTCAGCCCCGAAGGCACGCGGATTGTTACGATTTCCGGCAACAATGCCTATGTGTGGAACGTGGCCAATGGCACCTTGGTACATACCCTTAAGGGCCATGGAGAACGGGTCTGGGATGTAGCCTTCAGTACCGATGGAAGGCGTCTGCTTACGGTGTCCTGGGATCTCTCGGCGAAAGTCTGGGATCTGGAAGAGGGCACCCTCCTGGCCAGTCTGGAAGGGGAAGCTGATTTGACCGGGGCAGAGTTCAGCCCCGACGGCACCCAGGTATTGACCGCCGTGGATAATGTCGCCCGTATCTGGGATGTGGAATCGGGTGAATTGATTCACACCATTGAGGGTCATACCGATACAGTGGAAAACGCCTCCTTCAGCGCCGATGGCAAACGGATCATCACGGCATCCTGGGATCGCACCGCCAAGGTATGGGATACGGAAACCGGGGCATTGCAGTTAACCTTGAGTGCCCACGACTACGGCGTGATGAACGGGGTTTTCAGTCCCGATGGTCAGCTCATCGTAACGGCCTCCAAAGACAACACGGCCAAAATATGGGATGCCAACGACGGCCAAATGCTCAGCACCCTGATTGGCCACTCCGATGAAGTGTGGAATGTGGCCTTCAGTCCCGACGGCACCCGACTCGTGACCGTGAGTTGGGATAAATCGGCCAAGATCTGGGACATGCTCGACTACAGCCTCATTGCGACCCTGGATGGTCATGTCCTCTCTATCGAGAGTGCGGAATTCAGTCCCGATGGAAAAATGGTGGTGACGGCCTCTCGGGATCGTTCGTCCAAAGTCTGGGATGCTTCCAACGGGAGCCTGATTGCTTCGCTGGAGGGGCATGCGGGTGAAGTGTGGAGCGCGTCCTTCAGCCCCGACAGTGCCAGTGTGGTGACGGCCTCCGAAGACAAGACCGCGCGCATCTGGCGGGTGCCGGTGGTGCCCCAGAAGAGCCAGCAGGAAGACGATGTGGCGGGAACCGCCGAGGGCGTGACCAGCGCTTCCTTTTCCAATGACAGCAAACAGTTTGTAACCACCTCCCGGGATAAGACGGTGAAGGTCTGGGCCGTATCCGATGGTTCCCTGCGGGTTACGTTGGAAGGGCACACGGAAGACGTACACAACGCGTCCTTCAGTCCCGATGGCCGTCGTATCGTAACGGCATCGGGTGACAACACCGCGAAGATCTGGAATGCAGAAAATGGAAAATTGATGGCTTCCCTGGAGGGTCACACCGATGACATCGAGAGTGCCAACTTCAGTCCCGACGGGAAGTTTGTCGTTACGGCGTCTCGCGATAAGACCGTCAAAGTATGGAAGGCCGACGACGGCACCCTGGTCAATACGCTCACGGGCCATATTGATGCGGTGAACAGCACCACCTTCAGTCCCGACATGACCCAAATCGTTACGGCTTCGTGGGATGGCACGGCCAAGTTGTGGCGCGTGGGTGATGGTGCCTTGCTCTACACCTTGGAAGGCCACACCGATGGGGTGACCAACGCTATCTTCAGTCCCGATGGAACGCGGATTGCCACGGTGTCGAAAGACGAAACCGCCAAGGTATGGAATACACGAACCGGCGAATTGGTGGTAACCCTGGAAGGCCATGCGAGTGCCATTGTCACCGCCTCCTTCAACGATGACGGCAGTCGCGTCGTTACGGCTTCGGACGACAAGACGGCGAATGTCTGGAGTACGACGGATGGCTCGCTGATGGTTACGCTGGAAGACCCGGCGGGTGGCATTCTGAGTGCGTCATTCGCCCAGGACGGACAGAGTATTGTTACGGCCTCTTCCGACAAGACAACAAAATCCTGGGAGAGCGTTCCCTTTCGCGTTCTCGACCTTCCTGGCGAGTTTGACGCTCCCTGGGAAGCGCGCTTTATGTTGTGGAAGCAACATCGCTATCAGGATTGGCTGCTGAATCACAATTCGTGATACCCATTCTTCGGGTCGTCTTCTGCCTGCCCACGTGGCTTGTAGCCCTCTCAATTCATGCTGGTCGCCTTTACAATATTTGTGCTATTCTGGTGCTCTATCTGATCAGGAGGAATGAGTCATGGTAGCAATACAGTGTCTATCTTGTGGGCAGTCAGTTTCGGTCGAGGTGGGTCTCGGCGACAATCAGCCCTGTCCCAGCTGTGGTCAATCGGTCGGAAAACTACCCATTTCCAGTGGTGGTGTTTCCACTGCGCTGGACGATCTTTCTGCGGGAGAAAAGCCCGTCGTATTCGGCGCCTATAGCGAAGCGGCGGTCGCCTCCTGGGATGATCCCACGGAGCCCGCGGCCGACCAGCAGGTCGCTAATCTGATCGCCAATGAGGCACTTATCGACAACGCCATCATCAACGACATGCCGCCGGAAGTCCGCGCGAAGTATGAAGCACGTCAGCGGGAGGCACGGAAGAAAATACTGGGATTGGCCATTGCTGTGCTGGTGATTGTGGGCGGCGTTATTGCCGTCGTTTTTTCCTAGCATCGCCCTTCCGTGTACCTGTTCTGGTAACCCATTTTGTCTTGATGATAAGGTCGTCAGGGTGTCCCCGCGTACTTCGTTCGGCATCTGTTTCCCCAACGCGGCTCGTGTGATTCCTCCAGGTTTTCGCTGTGAAAAGGGCCTTCCGCCGCCATCACGTGCTATAATTTCCGACCCGCGTCCAGAAATGGCGCGTTTTCCCATCCATTCACCCCAAATTATCCCGGAGTTCCTGGTAATGTCTCTTGTTATTGATGAATCGTGGTATACCCGAAGCGAAGGTCTGCCGGAGCGCGTTTCCGCCGGTGGCGTCGTTGTGCGCATCGAACGGGGCAATGTATTTGCCGCGCTGGTCCATGAAAAGGGCTGTTCGGGCTATGTGCTGCCCAAGGGCGGTGTAGAAGAGGGCGAAACGCTGGAGGCGGCCGCCCTGCGCGAAATCGAGGAGGAAGCGGGTCTGACGGAGCTTACCCTTCTCGGTGACCTGGCCGTTTTGGATCGCCTGAGTGAGAAAAAAGACAAGTGGTCCATCAATCACTACTTTCTCTATGGAACGGTCCAATTGAGCGGAACAATCCTCGATACGGAGCACCACGATGAAATGATTTGGGCACCCTTGGATGCCCTGCCGGAAATGTTCTGGCCCGATGAAAAAAAGTTGCTGGAGCGCCAACGCAAGACAATTTACGACCGCATCATCGCCCACCAGAACCCCAAAAAGCGCAAGAAGGGTTTTGTGTAAGCTCGGGGACTGCACCGACGTGGTCGTTGTCGAAATACACAGAAAACGTTTTGGCGAACAAGTTTATTTATTTGGGTGAGGTGTAATTGGATAGTCGGGGCCGTCCCCCTTGCAGCGGACTACCCTCGGGGGGACAGCCCCGACGGTCGTCTTCATTGTGGATTACCGCCATTTATTTTTTGCTACGGTAGTTATTTCGCTTCCGTGCGGTTGACTATGTCGGTGCAGTCCCCGGCTCGTCCCGGTTACGGCTTCGCCAATGCGGCAATCTCGCTTTCATCCAACGCGGCGCCGTATATACGCACATCTTTCATGCGACCGTTGAAATAGTCGTGCTGGCCAAAGCCTATCCGGAGGGGTGCGGTGTTGTTTATGTCCAGTCCGGCGCCCGTTTTTTCCCCTACCTTTTTTCCGTTGAGGTAGAGGCTCATGGTTTCTTCGGTACGTTGGGCGACGAGGTGCACCCAGCCCGAGGGCATTTCGGTGTCGTGGCTGATGGCTTTACCCGCTTCGTAACTCAGGATGTTCCCGGAGGGCAAAACGCCACAAAAGAGTTTGCCCTGGAAGACGGCCATGCTCCAGGCCCGGCGATATTTCACATCGGGCGTCATGTCGAGTCGGCCTGTATTGGTCCACGTGGTGCCGCCGTCGTATCGATAAACCTGGGCGAGGGGTAGCGTGCCGCCGTAAAGCTTGCCGTTGTACACGGCCATGCCCATGCTTTCCTTCTCATCGCCGAGCTGACCCCGGTCCTGCCAGTCGCCGGGTTCTCCGAGCACAAATACCTTACCCGTAGGCCAGGAGGCGACGAAAAGTTCCCCTTCGTATTGCATAAAGCCATAGCATTGCGTCGTATTGGGGGGCGTGCCCATATCGGTCCAGCCGGGATCGTCAAAGCGATAGGCACCGCCATAATCCAAATCGAAGCCCGCGCCGAGGAGTTGGCCGTTATGGACGCCCAAGGCTTCCACCCGGCCACCGGGATTGCCCACATCGGTCCAGGTGGTGCCGCCGTCATAGCGGAAGAGTCCGGCGGGAGCATAGAGGGAGGAGCCGTAGAGCTTGCCCTTGAAAGAGACCAGCCCATAGACGGCTTCGCTTTCACCGAGTTTTCCGCAGTCTTCCCACTGGTCTTTGCCCTTGAAACGATAGACCCGGCCGCCATGGGTCTCATTTTCCGAATCACCCAGCGAAGAACCACCGGAGCGGTAATGGGATGCGGCTGCGTAAAGTTCACCCTCGTGAACGGCCAGGGCGGAAATGGCATTGCTGGGAAAAGGGGCACCGCAATCTTCCCACTGGTCATCGCCGAGATAGCGATAGAGATGGCCGGCTTCGTTCTTCCCCATTTCAAAGGTGCCCGTATAGAGGTCGCCCTTATAGACACACATGGCCATGGGATAAATGGCATTGCCCGGTCGACCACAATCGACCCAGGGCAACGGTTCTGCGCCATCGTCAATGCCAAAGAAAAGGTTACGGTAGTTGGACTGGGCGCAAACCACACCGTGGTAATTCATAAGGCCAAAATTGAGCCCCTTGCGCGTGGCGGGGTCGTACTTCGTGATGAGGTCGCCGAGGGTATCGTCCAGGTTGGCTTCGGTGTGTATCATCATGGAGATGGCAAAGTCGCTGGTGCCGGGATTCAGTTCCGCTACGTGAGGGATTTCGAGGTAATTGGCCACACCGTCAAAGAAGGCACCTTGGTCTGGGTCAAAAGAAACCCCGTGAACCACGGCGTCAAGCCCGTTGCCCGAGATGTCTTTCGCGTCATCTTCCAGTGGCCAATGGGCGATAAGGGCTTCTTGGGCGTCGCTTGTGAGGGTGAACAGGCAAAAGAGGGTTGCGGCAATCGCGCCATGTGCCCGCAGAAAGGTGGATAGTTTCACGGAAAATCTCCAGTCTCGAAAATCGGTTGTGTATCTAATGGGATCATGACTGTAGCAGGTTGGAAAGAGGCATGTGAAATGGTGATAGATGACTGCGGAATTCGCGATTGTTTTGCGTTCACTGCGAGCGCATCATCCCGAAAAAAAAGCCCGGCTCCTGAGAGCCGGGCACGGTGCGAGACGTTCAATCAGGGCTGACGCAGTACAAAGTTTTCCGCGTCGTTGGCATCCCCATCGCCATCGTAGACCACGCGCAAGGGCCAGGGCACGAGGGGACGGGTTATTTCGGGCTTGCCATCCTCAGCGGGACGGCTGGCGATAATTTGATTGGGCGCTTCGTCTTTCTCGACCCAGTTCCGAATTTCGGCGAGCCAATCCACCCGCGAAATGCCCGGGCCGTTCCCACAGTGATAACAGCCGGGAACCATGAAGAGGCGGGTGTAGTCCATGGCGTCTTTGTCCCGATCGAGGACGGATTTGTAGTAGTCGACGGTGGCCTCGGCGGGAAGAGCCGCATCGGACCAGCCGTGCCAGAGGAGGAGCTTTCCACCCCGGTTCTTAAAGGTATCCAGGTTGGGGTCGGTGGCATTCAATACCGTGCCCGCGAGGTGGGTATCCTCTTTCCACGTATCGAGATTGTAGGTCGAGTAGTCCCAGTCGGGGTCCTGGAAAACGAAATACTTATAAATGTTTGTGCTGAAGGCAAAGCCCAGGTTGACCAGCTCCGGAATGGGGCCGACCTGCCACTCAAAGAGTCCGCCTTGACCCTTTTCGGCGCCAATGGGGAAGCCGGGGTAAATGGGGCCATCGGCATTGCGCGGTCCCTCGTAGAGCGCCCGCAGCCCGGCCCGCTGGGCATCATTCAATCCAGACACCTTCGCCAGGTCAAAGTCAACGGCTGTCGGGTCGTTGATGATGCCATCCTCGAGTCCGTCCTGCCCATCGACCATCGTCATGATTTCGGCATAGACCCGGTTCAGGTCTTCCTGGGTGAGAACGGTCGATGTCAGGTTTTCCGGGTCGGGATAGAGGGCCTGGGCGAGGTGGATGCCCAGCGCGGCGAAACCGGTCCAATAGTAGGCAGGCGCACCAGCGACAATGCCGTCAAAATCTTCCGGATAGCGCTGGGCCTCCATCATGGCCTGGCCACCACCCCGGGAGCATCCCACGAAATAGGATTTTACCGGACTCTTGCCGTAGTACGCGCGAATGATGGCCTTTGAAACTTCGGCGGTCCGGTGAATTGCGACGTGACCAAAATTGACGAAGGCCTCCAGGTCGTCCAGGGCCCAGCTACCGTCTGTGCTTCGTCCCGTATGTCCCGTGTCGGTACCCGACGTGGCGTAGCCGTCGTTCACCGAGTTTCGCATGCCGTTCTGTACGGAGCCAACGAGGCCACCACCACCGCCCATGGCAAAGCGTTCGTTCCATGCGTCGGGCAGGAGGAGTTCAAATTTGATAGAACCGCCAATAACACCCGTAACCTTCACGTGGGCCACAGTTTTTTCGTCTTTGTCGTGATGTTCCGCGGATTCGATGATCACATCGGGCAACATCAGTGCCACAACATCGCTTGCGGTCTGTTTCGGGGGAACATCCGCTGTCGCGTGTCCGACAGCAATGAGTGCGACGATGACAAAAGCAGTCCAGCGTATCATGGGCAAAACTCCTGGTTGGGGATATTGGATGATACGTTGGATTCTAAACCTGCGCCGCTCAGATAACAAGAAGGGACGGGACAAGGAGCGTACGATTTGTGCAGGGCCTCTCCTCTCCTCCTCAAGGGCAGTCGCATTAAGGGACCCGCGATAAACCGCATCCACTCGCTGCTGCCAAGAGTGGACGTCTGGGTGCCACCCGAACCCGCTTTTGGTACGACTACGCCGTACGAAGAGCGTGATCGGGTGGCACTATCGGGTTGGCCGCGTGGATTCAGGAGTCCATCAAACCGAAATTGTGTGCGCACCGACTTTTAATGGGATTGCCCTCCTCCTCCTCCCGGTGCTTGCGCCCTCGGGTGGGAAGTCCTATGATAAGACTGAGACACGAAACAGATGGTATTACAAAGGCTATGCGTTGGCCTGAAGGAAACTCCATGGACGTTCCATTTATTTTCAAAGACGATATCTTAAAAGGCAAGGTTGCGCTGGTGACGGGCGGCGCTTCTGGCATTGGCTACGGCATCAGCCACCGACTCGCCCGAGCCGGTGCCGATGTGGTCATCGCCAGCCGACGTCTGGAGACCTGCGAGGGCGTCGCCAGCGAGCTGGCCGAAAAATACGGCGTGCGCACGTTGGGTCTTGCCCTGGACGTACGTGATTCCGAACGGGTGAATGCCACGTTCGCCGAGGCCGCTACAGCCATGGGGCGCCTCGATATCGTGGTCAACAATGCGGCAGGCAACTTCTACTTCCCCGCAGAGAAGCTCAGCGACAATCAATGGAAAGCCGTGATGGAAATCGATCTCTATGGGACCTTTTTCTGCTGTCGCGCCGCCCAGCCCTACCTCAAAGAAGCGGGTGGCACTATCGTGAGCACCAGCATGACCCTTCATCACACGGGCTGGGTAGGGATGGCACCCGCCTGTTCCGCAAAGGCGGGTATCGATGCGTTGACCAAAACGCTGGCGTTGGAGTGGGCGCGTTTTGGCATTCGGGTCAACGCCATTGCCCCGGGCCCAATCATTACTGAAGGCGTTCAAAAAGCATTCGCCCTGGGGGGAAGTTTCGAAGATTTTAAGCATACCATCCCCCTGGGTCGTTCCGGCGAACCCGAGGAAATTGGTAACATGGTCGTCTTTATGGCTTCCGACGCAGGTGCCTGGATGACCGGCTCCATCGTTACCCTCGATGGGGGCGAGGGGCTGAGTCCCCAACGTGCCGGTATTGATCCCGAAGCCCTGGGACAAATGGCCGAGTTCATGGCGGCGAAGCGTAAGGCGGAATAAGGCTCCTGATTGCGGGTGCGTATCGCTTGGTTATCCGATGCGCACCCGTCCACTACTGTCAACGAATTCCATCCCATTTACGTTCATTGGGCAGGGCTGCGTTGTTCCACGGACCGTTAAAATTGGTCTGTCCGGGCGGTATGGCGAATAATACGGTGCTGTTACGCGATACCCTGTGTAAGTTGCCAAATAATTTGCTGCGAATTGGGGAAACACCTATCATGATGGCGGGCGCTCCATGGGTGCCCATGTACCCGCAAGAGATAAAGGACCCTTCATGGTTGTAGTCGACAGGGCAGATGTTGCCGATCGTAGAGATACCGTACCCGCACTATCATTCAACGTTTCGGGGGCGATGACCCGCCTTGTCGCGTTTTTCATCGTGGTTGCTGGTTTAAGTGGAACCCCGGTTGCCGCCCAGGCGCCCATAGACCCTTCATCCCTCTGGGCCGATGCGACGCTGTACCGGGACAGTTATGGCACGCCCCATGTGCATGCGAGCACCGTGCGGGCCATGGCTTTTGCCTTTGGATATGCCCAGGCCGACGATCATCTCGATTCCATGTTGATGGCCTATCGCGTGGCGCTGGGTCGTGCCGCAGCCGTGGGTGGTGAGTCCTTCGCCCAAGGCGACGCCTTTTCCATAAAAATCGCCAACGAGGCCGTTAGCCGTACGGCCATGGTCAATGCCGATGATCTGACCCGGGACCTGTGCGAAGGTTTCGCCCTGGGTATCAATATGTGGATATTTGACCACCAAGAGAAAGTTGCTCCCTGGGTAGAGGGGGTCCAGCCGATGGATGTGCTTGCGTACTGGCACTACCTCATGGTTACCTCGGCCCCCTTTGATTTGCCGGGAATCTATCATCCCGAGCGACCCTTCCAGCGGGCCAATGCCTGGGCACTCGCCCCATCCAACACGGTGAATGGAAAGACCCTGCTGGTCATGAATCCCCACCAATATTACCGTGCGCCCTATCAATGGTACGAAGCCCACCTGATGGTCGGTGATATAAACTGGTCCGGGGCAACCCTGCTGGGGGTTCCGGTGCTCATGATGGGACACAATGCGACCCTGGGTTGGGCCCTGACTCCCAACGAAGCGGACACGGCCGATTTTGTTCGTGAGCGACTGGATCGGGCAGACCAGGATCCCAATGACCTCACACCGCCGTCGATAATGTCAGAGATCGCTCCCATTCTCAGCTTCATGTCGACGGCAAAACCCTACTATGTCCGCACGAACACAGGACTCGAGGAACGTGTGGTACCTTCCTATGTAGGCAACCGAGGGCCCATCCTGGAGGGTTCGGATGGTAATTTGTTCTCCTGGCGCAACGGGGCCTATGGTCAGTTTGGTGGTCTCGCGCAACTGTTTCGCATGGCCCAGTCGCCGACGCAGGCGGCCTTTCAAAATGCCATGCTCATGCAACAGCTGCCTTGTTTTCAGGTGCTCTACGCCGACAGTGTGGGCAATATTTTTTACCTGTATAACGCACGATTGGGCAATCGGGCGGCGGCCCAACCGCAGGAAGCTAATTTCCACATCGACTGGACCATGCCGGTGGATGCAGGCCGGGATCGTTTTGCCTGGGGCGGGCTCGTGCCACCGTCCCAATTGCCCTATATTGCCAATCCCGCCTCGGGTTACCTGCAGGCCTGTGGCACGCCACCCTGGTTGGCCACGTCCCAAAGCGGTCTTGATGCGGCGGCCTGGCCCGAATGGCTTGTGCCCGAAAACAGCAATTATCGGGGCTTCCGTGTCCGTCAGATTCTCTCGGCCGGCCAATACAGTCCCGACGACATGATTGCCATGCTCTACGATACCCTCGTGCCGGCGGCGGCCGATATGGTACCCCTGCTGCTGTCCATGGCCGAGGCACGGCCCGACCTGATTCGGGCGTCCCACCCCGATCTGATTACCGGCCTGAGCATATTGAAAAATTGGAACTTCACCTCCGACCGCAACAGCGAAGCCCTCGTTTTTTATGATCGCTGGTGGACCATTATGAAAGCCCGGCACGGAGCCGACTTCGCGTCGGAGGTAGATCTTTATCGGGCGCTCCTTTCGAATTCCCGGGATGCCCAGGCCTTTGCCCTTGCCGCAGCAAACGATGCCGCCCGCAACATGCGCAATGATATCAACCGCCTCGCCGTTCCCTGGGGCGATGTACACCGTCTCCAGCGTGGGAGTCGGAATGAACCTTTTTTTGGCACCGATGTGGGCGATCCCATTTTTTCCGCATCGAGTCGTGCGGCGGCGCTGGGCCGATCAGCAACTACCTTCGGCTATGGCTATGCCATGGTCGTGGAATTTGGTACCACACCCCGCGCCATGAGCATTGTTCCCTTTGGCGCTTCGGAAAATCCTGCGTCCCCCCATTTCAGCGACCAAATGCCCCTTTTCCTCGACCGCCGCATGAAGGCTATCCCCTTCAGCTATGACGACGTGACCCAACAGGCCGCCGGTGGGTATGGGCGCTATGTGACGCTCGGCACCCCCGACCTCGACGGGTATTGCATGTTCAGCCCGGCGGCGCCGGTTGCCATATCGTTGGAAACCGTGGCCTTCCCCCCGCGGCCCTATCCCAGTGGCCACGTGCCCTTTACCACAACCATTCGGCCTGTCTTGGAGAAGGAACTCACCAGTTTGCCCTGGGAACTGGAGTGGCAGGTTCCGGAAACGGTGTGTAAGCCGGCAAATCTGCCCCAACTGAAATTCTATACCTACACCCAGGACGGGGGCTGGAAGGTGGTGCTTCGTCAGCGATTGGACACGGATCGCGATGTTTTTACGGCCTCCGGGTCGGCACCGGTCATGATGGCCCTCATGGGGCCGCCCTCGGTACTGGAAAAACCGGATGCAGCTCCGACGGGCCCGGTAGCATCGACCCAGACCGATGGGGGCCTCCCGACAGCGGAAGAGCCCTCAGGGGCTTTCGTCGCGCCCGAAGTGGTTGTGGAGGAAGCCTCTCCCAGTGCGCCGGAGATGGCCGTCGATGCTGCAACAGCAGTTGACGGTGTCGAAGGCGAGGCGACGGTAACGCCTCCCGAGGAAAACGCCCCCGAGGCCTCGCCGGAGACGCCCCAGGCGCGGCCCATGTTTGAGGTGGAATACCTGAATCGACGGGGCGAGCCCATGATTCCGTCTGCTGAGGGTGACCGTGTGAACCCTGATGACGAAGCCGTGCCGGAACAATCGGGCAAGGTGCGGGGTTTTTTCCGAAAGCTGCGGGGACAAAAATGAGTGGCGCCCAAGAGTAACAGGATAGATCATGTGTCGTCGAGACCCATAGCGCGTGAGATGCGCCAAGGCTTTCTCCACAGAGAGCCCCTTTATAGAAGCGGTCGATTTATTTCACGTAGACCCCGACCATAAAAAAGCCCGAAGGCCGTCATGCTCGGGCTGACTGTTCCATGGCGCTGATGGCCGGAAATCTCCCGTTGTGCGCCTTGCCTCAGGCAGGAATGCCCAAGCCCCTATAGGGGAATAGCGATTTCAGTGTTCATCATCCTCGTGTCACAAATCCGTTGCGGTGGAAAAGCGGAGATCCACCAACGCGAACAGAGAAACCGACGATACCCAATGGATTCTCCCCCAGCGCGGGAATGACCTACGGCCCATGCTGCCAAGATAAAGCAATACCTGATTGTGCGATCAGCCTTATTCGACACCCCTTCTTCCTGAATTATCAATTCTATTCCCGGATAAATGGCAAAATTGGGGCCATTTCGCTTATGCTATAGAGAATACATCGAGGCGACGTACCACCATGCCCTCCATGGGCGAATGATTCGACGCAGCCGCCTCACGTCGCGCCATTCACGGTCTTGAAGAGGAACACTATGCTTACCGCCCTGGTTTACACCACCTTTATCCTGGGTAACGTCCTGCTGGTTGCTGGCGCGGCGGTAGCCCTGTCTTATCTGTGGATGAACAGCAACAGCTCCTGGTTGAATGTGGCCTATCGTTTTGCCGGTGCGGCCCTGATTACCCTTTTGCTCGCCTTTGTGCTGCGTACCTTTCAATGGAAACTGGTGCCCTTTACCACGGCCGCTGATTCTTTGTGTCTCTTTACGACCCTGGGTCTGGCCGTGCTCATGGTGCAGTTGGCCCTGTTTTCCAATCACCGCGCCCTGTTGTGTTTCTACCTGCCTTCCCTGGCGCTCATTGGTGTGCTCAGTGTGCTTGCGGCCCATCCGACCCTGTCGGAGCCGCCCCGGCCATTGAGTGGCTCCCTACTCATCGCCCATGTCGGCTTGGTTTTCCTGGCCTTTGCGCTTTTTTTTCTTGCCGGGTTAAACAGCGTGGCCTATGCATTTCAGGCCCATCGCCTCAAGTTGCGGAAGACCACCGGGCTCTTTCAGCGCTTGCCCTCACTCGACGCCCTGGACAAAAACCTGTTTCAATTGATTCGGGCCGGTTATCCTACTTACGTCGTTACACTGGTGGTGGGTGGATTCTGGGTATGGTATGAAGGCCACCAGCTTAGTCCCACGTGGTATCTTTCGCCCAAGATAATTATGGCGATTGCCATGCTCATCTTTTATGCCTTTACGTTTCACGCTCGGGCCGCAGGGAGCCTCCGGGGGCCCAAGTTGGCTTATATCGTCTGTTATGGCACGGGAGCCCTGATTGGGTTCTATTTAGTCCTCGCCCTCGCCGGAACGCTCAACTATAATTTCTACGGAGCGACCGGATGACTATCTCCCTTAGCGGGTTCAGCCACCACACGTGCCCCGTGGAATTGCGGGAGCGTCTTTCTTTTCCCGAAGAGCGCCTGCCCGCCGCCCTGCTCAAACTGAAGCAGGAATTGCATGAGGGTGGTGCCGTCATTCTAAGTACCTGCAACCGGGTAGAAGTCTATACCCGCGATGACACCACGCCGGAGCTGTTGCACGGTCTGGTCCGGGAATTTTTGACCAGTTGGCATGGTCTGGAACCGGAGGCCTTCGTCGGCCATATATACGAGCACTACAATCGGGACGCCGTAGCCCACCTCTTTCGGGTAGCCTCCAGTCTCGACAGTATGGTGGTGGGCGAAGACCAGATTCTCGGTCAGGTCCATGATGCCTATCTTCTGGCCCATGCCGAAGGGGCCACCGATAAAATTCTAAATTCCCTTTTTCAGCGCGCCTTCAAGGTGGCCAAGGAAGTGCGCACCAAGACCAACATAAACGTGGGCAAAGTTTCTGTTTCCTCCGTGGCCGTCGATTTGGCGGCGTCTATATTTGGCGATCTCGCAGACAAGACGGTGCTCGTCATCGGCTCGGGCGAAATGGGTGAGCTCACGCTGAAGAGCCTGGTAGATCGGGGCGTGGGGCAAGTCCTGGTGGCCAACCGAACCCTGGCCAACGCCGAAAATATTGCGGCGCGCTACGCCGGAGAGCCCCTTGCCCTGGCGGACCTGAAAAACTTTCTCCATCGGGCAGACATCATCATCACGTCGACCGCCGCGAAGGAGCCCATCCTGTTGGCGTCGGATTTTCAACAGGCCCTGCGTAAGCGGGAAAATGCCCCCATGTTTGTCATCGATATCGCCGTGCCCCGGGATGTGGACCCCAAGGTGATCGACCTGGACAATGTCTATTGCTACGATATGGACGATTTGGAGTCGGTGGCCGCACAAAACGTAGAGGCCCGTCGCGCTGAAATGGCGAAGTGCCTGGAGTTGGTGGAGTCGCAGGTGGATCGATTTCTTGGCTGGCGTCAAAGTCTATACGCCGAGCCAACCATCGTATCCATGACCCAGGAGTGGAATGCCATCCGGGAGCGAGAGCTGGTGAAAACCCTCCAGTCCATACCGGATTTAACGGAGAAGCAGCGGGCGGAGGTGGAATACCTCACGAAACGTATTGTAAACAACATCCTGCAACGGCCCATGAGCCAGATAAAGCGGGAAGTTGTGCGAGATGATGCCGGCCGGGTATTACACTTGGTAAAACGGCTCTTTGGCCTGGAGGAAAGTGCCGGATGACCCGGATAGTAATCGGATCGCGGGGCAGCGATCTTGCCCTGACGCAAACCAACCACATTGCCGATCGACTTCGGGCGCTCTCGCCCGATCTTGAAGTCGTCGTTGAAATTATTTCTACCAAGGGTGATCGGGTGACCGACGTGCCGCTGGCCCAGGTGGGGGGCAAAGGGGTTTTCACCAAGGAACTCGAAGTTGCCCTCCTCGACGGCAGCATTGATCTCGCCGTGCACAGCCTGAAGGATCTGCCCACCGAACTGCCCGGCGGTCTTGCGCTGGGGGCTGTTCCCGAACGAGAAGACCCCACCGATGCCCTTATCAGTGCGTCAGGCCTCTGTTTGATGGATCTGCCTCAGGGGGCCAAAGTCGGCACCTCCAGCACGCGACGTCAGGTACAGTTGCGCGCCTGCCGCCCTGACCTGCAGTTGCTCGACCTGCGCGGTAATGTGCCGACCCGACTGGAGAAACTTCACCGCGAAGGCCTGGACGCCATTATTCTGGCCAGTGCCGGACTTAAACGCCTGGGACTGGACGCCCATATTACGGAGCGCATCCAACCCATCCATATGCTATCCGCAGTGGGCCAGGGGGCTTTGGGCATTGAAATACGCGAAGGTGATCCCGTCCTTACGCCCCTGATGGCCCAATTGCACCATCGGGAGACTGCCGCAGCCACTACGGCCGAGCGCACCCTGCTCGATGCCCTCGGTGGCGGCTGTCAAGTGCCCTTGGGTGCCCTGGCGACGGTAGACGGCGAGACCCTGAGCATTCAGGCGTGCGCGTGCAGCCCTGATGGCACCAAGGTCGTCCGGGCGACCGAGACGGGTTCTATCGAGGCACCGGAAGCCCTGGGTCGTAAAATTGCCGAGCGCCTTATGGCCGGAGGCGCGTCCGCCTTCATTCAACAGGTGGGACTCGACGCCCTCAAGGCGAAACAACCTCTGGTAGGGAAGACCATCGTCGTGACCCGTGCCGCCAATCAGGCAAGCGTCCTTTCCAGCGAATTGGCGGCCCTTGGCGCCCACGTTGTCGATTTTCCAACCATCGCCGTGAATCCGGTGACACCCGATGTCCCCATCGAAGGGGAAGGGGCCTATGACTGGCTCATTTTCACCAGCGCGAATGGGGTGAATCATTTTGTGAATGTATTGAACCAGGCGGGACGTAGTCTGGCCGAGTTTCGGGCAGCGGCCTTCTGTGCCATTGGCCCGGCGACGGCTGCGGCACTCCGGGAACATCAGATACCCGTTACCCTGACGCCCCAGCACTATGTGGCGGAGTCGATCCTGGCCGGGCTGCAAACATTGGAAAATGACCTGTCCGGTAAACGTTTCCTCATGCCCCGGGGCAACCTCGCCCGCCCGATTCTGCCGGCCGCTCTTCGTGATGTCGGTGCCGAGGTGGTGGAGTGTGTGGTCTATGAGACCGTTATGCCCGAGATTGCGCCCGAGGCCATCGATACCATGCTTGCGACAGCGCCTGATATGGTAACCTTCACGAGTTCGTCCACCGTCCGCAATTTTGTGTCGGCCCTGAGCGACGTGCAGTTGAACACGCTGAAAGGCCAAACGCGCTTTGCATCCATTGGCCCCATTACCACCGAAACGGCACAGGGCCTTGGGCTGGAAATTGCCATCGAGCCGGACCGTTACGAAATTCCTGCCCTGATTCACGCGATTGTGGATGGGCAATGAGTGGCGCACCCGATGCACCCACGGCAGTTTCAGCGTCCGAATAGGTTATAACAGGCGACCAGCGCCTTGCTTTTTTAAGGAGTGAATACATGTTTCCCATGACACGGATGCGTCGCCTTCGGCGCAATGAGACCATGCGTCGCATGGTACGCGAGACGGAGCTACGGGTTTCCGATCTCATACTGCCCCTCTTCGTGAGGCCGGGTAGTGGCGTACGTAACCCCATCGTGTCCATGCCGGGACAATTTCAATTTTCTGTGGATACCCTGGTCGAAGAGGCCAAGGCCATCGAAGGTCTCGGTATCCCCGGGATTATTCTCTTCGGCATCCCCAAGGTGAAAGATGCCCTGGGAAGTCAGGCCTATGCCAACGACGCCATCGTTTGTCGCGCCGTGGAAGCCGTAAAAGCGGCCTGCCCCGATTTGTGTGTCATCACCGATGTCTGCATGTGTGAATACACGGACCACGGACATTGCGGTGCCATCGAGCCCAATCGCGATGGCCGGCCCGATGTGGACAACGACAAGACCCTGGAATTGCTGGTGAAGGAGTCCCTGGCCCATGCGGAGGCCGGTGCCGACATGGTGGCCCCTTCCGATATGATGGATGGTCGCATTGGAGAAATCCGCCTGGCCCTCGACGAAAATGATTTCAGCGACGTGCCTATCATGGCCTATAGCGCGAAATTTGCCTCGGCATTTTACGGACCCTTTCGGGATGCAGCCGAATCACCGCCCAGCTTCGGCGACCGTCGTTCCTACCAGATGGATCCGGCCAATATTAACGAGGCCATGCGTGAAATCGAGTTGGATATCGAAGAGGGTGCCGATATTGTCATGGTGAAACCGGCCCTGCCCTACCTGGACGTCATACGCTGGGCCGCAGACAATTTTGATCTGCCCATCGCCGCCTACAATGTCTCCGGCGAATACGCGATGATTAAAGCGGCCGGTGCCAATGGCTGGATTGACGAGAAGAAGGCTGCCATGGAATCGTTGTTGTCGATTAAGCGGGCTGGTGCCAAGATGATCCTGACCTACTGGGCGAAAGATGCCGCCACCTGGCTGGCAGAAGGATAGCAGCCCGCTGTAAGCGCCGAACGGGCTAAAACGGGCCGTTGTTGAATGAACCTGCCCCATGGCACGTAGCCATGCAGGCAGGTGGGTATTGCGTATGGGTCAGTTTTTGGCGCTGATGACCGTTTGGGCCGGATTCTTCTTGTCGCGCTTCATTTTTTTCTTTTCTTTGGGGGTGTTGACGGCTTTCTTCTTGGATTCCCGCTTGCCCTTGTCTGCTTTTCCTGAGTCACCCATGATATGCGTCCTTTGGTTGTGAAGGATGCTGAATCGCATCAATGTAGTATTATATCAGAAAAGCGATTCCCGCGTGATTTATATTATAGAAGCCAAGGGCTGCGGGCAGCCCCTCAGACGGCCGACTTCAGAAGCGAGGCCATAATGCGCTGTTCTCGTGTCATGAGCAGGTTGCCGGCCTGACGCAGTATCAGGGGGTAAGCCAACAGGGTCGTCGCCACAAAGATCAGCGAGGCGACAACGGCGATGTGGAAGTCCCCAAGCCCCCAAGTTGAAGCAAGGCCATCGGCAAATATGCAGAAGACGGTAGGGAGGACGAGGATGGCCACAATGAAGGGCATGACCAATCCCACCAAGAGCACCCGACCGCTCTGTTTTCGCATCATATTGCGACCAATAGCCATGGGCGCAAAAATGGAGACAAAGCTCCCTGCCAGACTGAAATTAAGAAAGAGCTGGACCACCTGAATCACGCTCACCACGGTCGTCTCCAGGCCGAGGGAAAAATACCAGCTGCCAAAGAGGGCGAAGGCCAGGCCCATGCCGCCGGCCAGGGGGACGAGGGCCAGGTGGTAGGCGAGGAGGATGCGGTGCCTCGGAGTCGGGAGGAGGAGCAACGTGCGAAAGCCCCGCTGGTCCATACCGAATAGGTTGAAGAAGATACTCCCGAACATGAAAAAGGGCCAGACAATGGCCATGACCGGCAGGCCCATGCCCTCACCCAACATCATGGACCGGCCATTGGCGACGCTGAGTATCAGTACAAGACCAATGGGCGCAAAAAGCATGGTCCGCACCTGGGGATGGCGGGAAAAATTCAGAAAGAGGGCCTGGGCGAGGGCGGCGGTTTCTTCATTCAACAAAGGTATTCTACGGCCCGTCAGGGGGGGGCGCTGCGTTCCGAGAGGCCGATTCTTTTTGCGGGTCCCCTCCTGATTGCCAAAGCCATAACGCAGGGTGGTTCGATAGCCGAGATAATAGCCCAGTGCGCCCAATACGGCGAGGCCCGCGAGGGGAAGCCAATAGAAACCCTCTCCGACCAGTTGGGTTGTCAGCGCGAGGGCCAGTAGTCCACCGGGATGGAGGAAGGAGCCCCGATAAATCCATTCGACCCGCTCGGGTGCACTCAGCCACTGGGCCACGTCTTCCGCACCCCGGTTTTCCAGGAACAGATTTCCAATTAAGGTTGGCGCGAAGCCGATGGTCATGAAGAAGAAGGGGAGAACCGTCAAGAGGAAGCGTCGCCGCCGTTTGTTCTCCATCCAAACCACCAGCAGGCCCCGCAGGTAATAGGCCCAGGCCGACGAGAGGAAAAAGAACAACATCGCAGCCAGTGTGGCGCTGAATAGGCCGCTGCCCGTGTTGTGATAAATTCCCGCGATCAGTCCGGTCGCTGCGCCAATGTAGAAGGCCGAGGTAAACCCAACCATGGACACCAGGAAGTTAATGGCGTTTACCATCCACATGGGTACGGGAAAGTGGACCATTTTCCGGATGTCGATAATATCCGAGCGCTGCACCTCCATCACCAGGCCCCAGAACCAGCTGATACCATAAATCAGCATGAGGGCATTGAGCGCGAGTAACACCATGGGTGTGGGCTGATCGAGCAGCCATTGGGTGGTCATAAAATACAGGCCGAAACCCAAGGCAATAGCAAACAAAATCGCGCCCGTGGCCACAAAGCTGACCAGAAAATACGCGATGAGTTTTCCCTGGGTAAGGGAATGGCGAACCAGATGAAACTGGAGGATAAACAGGGCCCGTACGTAGTTCATCCAGCGGCCCGCCCGCCACCGAGCCACGAAAGGCTTGCCGTCGTAAGGTGGTCACGACCCACGATACTCACGAAGCGATTCTCCAGGGTTTCCCCTTCGGCCACCTCGGCGAGTGGGCCCTGGGCAATAAGTTCGCCCTGGTGGATGATGCCCACATGGGTGCACAGTTGCTCCACGATGGTGAGGATGTGGGAGGTAAGAAAAATGGTGCGCCCCAACGCGGTCATTTCCTGAAGCACCTCTTTGATGGTGCGGGAGGCCACGGCGTCGATCCCTTCGAAGGGCTCGTCGAGAAAAAGCAGGTCGGGGTCATGAATAATAGCTGCAGCCAGCGATACTTTCTTTTTCATGCCGTGGGAGTACTCAAGAATCAGCGTCTTCCGCGCGTCCGCAAGCCCCAGCAATTCCAGGAGTTCTTCCGTGCGGCGGAGTGATACTTCGGCCGGCAACTTATACATGCGCCCCACAAAGGCCAGGTATTCCCGGGCTGTGAGGTTTTCGAAAAGGCACAGGTCCTCGGGCACCACACCAATTCGCCGTTTGATTTGCAGGGGTTGGCGGGTGAGGGGAATGTTTAAGAGGCGCGCTTCCCCCGACGTCGGCGGCACGATACCCGTTAGCATTTTGATGGTCGTGGACTTGCCCGCACCGTTGGGCCCGAGGAATCCGAAGAAGCAGCCTTTTTCCACCCGAAGGTCCAGCCCGTTGACGGCAGTCACCTCTTCATAGACTTTTCTCAGGCCGTAGGTCTCAATGCTGTATTCCATGGTCGCTCCCGGGTGTCGTCAACTGATTTCGCCGCTACTGGGAGACATCATAGCAGAGGACCTGGAGAATAGAGAATAATGACTTGAGCTAGAAACCAAAAAACGGGGTGCCTGGGGGGGCGATGAGTTTCCCCAAATCTGAATGCCCATTGCTTAGGCTGGCTATTGGAGAAGGATTCATTTCTGTGCACCCGGCACGCAAGACGAAAATCTTGGGAAGAGTGTGATGGGTCATGCTACTATTAATACGACTTACATAGAGTATGACCCGCAGGAGATGAGGCATGGACATTGAAGCACAACTGCTCGAAACGATTAGAGCGCTTCCGCCAGAACGCCAGGCGGAGGTCATAGACTTTGTGGAATTCATCAAGCAACGGTCTGCTCCCCAAGCCGATGTCCGCCCTGTTGGTCTGTGCCAGGGGGAATTCACGGTGCCGGAAGATTTTGATGCACCGCTGCCCGAATCCGTGCTTCGGGATTTTGAAGCGTGAAGCTCTTGCTCGACACCCATGTGTTCCTCTGGTATATCAGCAAAAACAAACGCTTGAGCCCTGAAGCGGAGCAGGCTATTCGCCAGCCAGAGAATCAGGTGTACTTGAGCCCGGTTTCCTTGTGGGAGTGTCTGGTAAAGCACCGTCTCGGTAAACTGACCCTTCCGCAGGCACCGGAAGAATACCTCACACTCCAACGCCAACGTCATGGAATCGACTCCTTACCTGTGGATGAGGCCAGCGTACGCCACCTTGTGAAGCTTCCCGACTTGCATCGCGACCCCTTTGACCGAATGTTGATTTGTCAGGCCATTGAGCACAGCCTCAGCCTGGTGACTTCAGACCGGACAATCACGCAGTATCCCGTTGCGACCCTTCAGTTCGATCGGTAGAGCGTTTGACCCCATACGATCCGTGGGTTGTTTCGGACTACCCGTGGTCGTTTCTCGCTATGGGGTGTCTGGGCGCATATACTGGGGCTCAGGGGTGCTGTAAAGACACCTTCACACTCCCGCGTACCGGGATAGCTCAACGATCGGGAATGTATGTGCCACCAAACGAAACGTTTCGTCTTAATTCTGGGTCTCCTTGGTGTCTGTGGACTCGGCTGTTCTGGTTCCGAGCCCGTCACCAATCGTGAGGCCGCCTCGACGAAAGATGCTGATTTCCAGTATCAGCAGGGTGTCGCCTATATGAACGGACAAGGCGTTGAGAAGGACTTGGAGGAGGCCTGTCGCTGGTTTCGACTCGCCGCCGATCAGGGGCATATCGATGGTCAGTATAACTACGGGTCCATGTTATACGCGGGCAGTGGCGTGGAAAAGAATGACACCGAGGCCTTTCTCTGGTTTGTGAAAGCGGCCGAGCAGGGAAGTCCCATCGCCCAATACAACGTTGCCTTTCTCTATAGCGCGGGCGAAGGCGTTGAGCAAGACGGCGATGCAGCGCTCCGCTGGTACTTGAAGGCGGCCGGGCAGGGTTATGGGCCCGCAGAGTTCAAGCTTGCCCAGATGTATCGAGAAGGCGCGGGCGTCGAGAAAAACACCGCCGAGGCCATGACGTGGTACACCAAAGCGGCGGAACAAGGGGATGTATCCGCCCAGCGAAATCTTGGTATTGCCTATAGTGACGGGGAAGGCGTGGAGCCGGATAGCGCCTTAGCGGTCCAGTGGTTCATGGAGGCGGCGAAACAGGGTGACGCCGTCGCACAGCGCCGCCTGGGTATCATGCAGATCGAGGGCGAAGGGGTAGAAAAGAATTCGGACGAAGGCATCCAGTGGCTCCTCAAGGCCGGAGAGCAAGGCGATGCCTACGGCCAATTTTATTTGAGCCTACTCTATTTCCATGGTAATGGTGTCGAGAAGAATGAAGCGGAAGCCTACCGGTGGTGCCGCCTTTCGGCAGCGCAGGGCGACGTCTCTGCCCAATACAATCTTGGTGTCTGGTTGGCCGACGGCGTTGGCGTGGCGCAAAACGAATCGGAAGCGGTCGAATGGTATACGAAAGCGGCGAACCAGGATCATGTGAAGGCCCAGTACAATCTTGCCCTCATGCATGATTTTGGCAAGGGTGTCGCTAAAAACGAAACAGAAGCCATTCGGTGGTACACCCGCGCTGCCGAACAGGGACATGAAAAGGCGCAACGAAACCTGGATGAGCGTCACGCGATGGCACCGGACGACGAATAATCGCCTTGCAGAGATGTTGCCGCGTGCTTCGTCGACCTATGGACAAGCACCTCCATTTTGCTTGTTTTTTCTTTCTCCATGGGGCAGTATGTCGGTCAGTAAATATGGGTGTGATCGGTGCCAGGGAGAATAGATGCAAACCGGAGTCTGTCAGTGGTGTTTTGCACGGACCGTACCAACCTTCGACGCCATGGCGACGGCGCGGGAATGTGGTTATGAGGCTTTCGAAGTGGGCATCGGGCTGGAAACCTACGTATCGCTTTCGTCATCGACCGAAAGCCTGTCGTCCCTTCGGCGACACGCCGATGGATTGGGCCTGACACTCTCGAGTGCGGCCACGGGCGTGGGGTGGCAATATCCCCTCACGAGCAACGATCGGGCAAAGCGGGAGAAGGGCGTCGCGCTTACCACCCAGGCCATGGAAGTGGCCGCCGAGTTGGGCGTGAAGACCCTGCTGATTGTTCCCGGAACGGTGGATATGGAAACCCGTTTCGACGATGCCTTCGAAAACGGCGTAGCATCACTACGTTCCCTTGTTCGCCGCGCGGAGACCCTCGGTGTTTCCCTGGCAGTCGAAAATGTGTGGAGCAATTTCCTCCTGAACCCCGAAGAGCTCCGCCAGTTTGTGGACCAATGCGGCAGTCCAAAAATCGGCGTTTACCTCGATGTGGGCAATGTGATCCTCTATGGCTACCCGGAAAAATGGATACAATCCCTGAAGGGCCGCATCCTGGGTGTCCATATCAACGACTTCAAAAAGGGTATGCCCCGGGGTAAGGGCTTTGTCATGCCGGGCGAGGGCGAAGTCGATTGGCCGCAGGTAATCATGGCCCTGAAGTCGGTCGGCTACGACGGTGCACTCACAATTGAATACGAAGCCGAGTCGGGGGCCATCGGGACCAAGTTACGGCAGGCCCTGGCGCGTCTCAAGGTGATTCAGACGCTGAAAGGTTTTTAGCAGCCCGGACGTGGGGCCTGTTTGTATTCCGGGTATGCGAGCGGTGCTCCGCTTATTCGCCGTGTACCCGCAGAAATTTCAACGGCCACGTTTTCTGCGAGTTCCATTGTGCCACATACAGGTTTCCTTCTACATCCATGGTGACGGCATGGGGATGGATGAACGTGTCGCCATCGTGGGTCATACGCTCCAAGGTTCCGTCTTTATAATGGGGGCTCGTGCCGCCGATGTTGCTGATGACCTTGTAGTCCTTATCCAATACCGAGACATATCCCGGTGCGTCTCGTTGTGCAGGCCAATCGGAGCCGAGATGGGGGATATATAGCTTGTCTTGAAAGATAAAAATCTCTCTGGGGTTCGCGCCGGGCATTTTTATGGTGTCGATGTACTCGCCCTCCAGCGTAAACCGCTTCAAATGATTTTGGTCACTGCACGCGATGACCAACACAGGGTTCTCGGGATCGCGGGTGTCGACAACCCCGCCATGGGGCCCATATTTCGCAAGCTGGGCGTCGCCCTCACCAATGTCGCCCCCGAATATTCGCACGAATTCGCCGTCCTTGTTGTACTGAATGATATAGCTTTTACCATACCCATCGAGAACGTAGAAATCCCCATTGGGTGCGTTGAGCACGTCTGACGGACGGTATTCATCCCGTGATGCATAGTGGTCTGTATGTCCCGGATAAGGCACCTCCATCAACACCTCACCATCGAGTGTGGTTTTCAGAACGATCCCTGTTCCCCCATTCTCGGTGATGAATAGTACTTCCCTGTCCCCCTCGCGAAGGATGCTGAGCCCATGGGGACTCTTGAGATCGAGGGTCCACGTCTTCATAAGCGTCCCCTGTCGGTCAAAAATGACGACATTGTTGCGTGGATCATCAACCAGCATAAACAAGCGTTGTTCCCCATCGATTACCAGGCCATTGCAATTGTTGACGTATACATGCTCAAGATTGTCGACACCCCACCCTTCGACCAACGAAAAGCGCTCTCCGTCGCTGCCCAGAATATGGGACCCATCCCTTTGGGCGCATGCCTGGCCCATACATAGGCCGAGCGCTGTCAGCAGGCAAACGTAGATTTGTTTCATATCACAATCCTTCACTGCGCAGTTGGTCAGGTTCTGAAAATATTGTCGATGTCCGGCTATGGTCACCCAACCGACCGGAATCGGCTCACCCCTACTTCGTGGAGCTGCCGATGGCGGCATCGGCTTCCCCAAACACGATCTTGGCGTGAGACACTTGTTCCCAGGCATCCTCAGGTATCTGCTCCGCCATCGCCTTCGCTTTCTGAAGCGACGCCATTGCTTTCGCGGCGTCGCCCAACGAAAACTCGTTCAACGCGGCGTATGCCAATGCCAGGGTGAGAATGTTGGGCATGTCGGTGTTTTCCATGGTTTTTTGGAGCCAGGTGCGCGCTTCCTCGTGGGCTCCAGCGCGATACTGAGCCATGGCCTGAGAGAGATAGATCCACGCGCGCCCCTTGTGCTTCGGGTCGGCATTGTCCACGCCAACTTGCGCGAGGTTCACGCTCTTTGCCAACAACGTCTGGTCGCTGGCTCCTGGGTAAATAAGATAGGTTTTCGCAGCGTGTTCGGCATCGAACGGATCCGTAGTGTCGGCAAATTTATCCAGGACCCAACGGGAAAAGGATTCGTGTCCATCTTTGTCCTCCATAAGCGTATAGACAATGCCGAACAGTACCGCGTCATGGGACGAGATCAGCGATGGCTCGCGGGTACGTACCTCCTCAAGCGCCGCGACGGCTTTTAGATAGTTGCCTTCCCGTGCGAGTTGGAGTGCCCGCTCACGTAGCGCTTTTGGTGATTCGTTTTGGGGAAGTGGCTGGGCGACCGTCGGAGCTGAAGGGACGGATTCTTTCAGCAGCTGCTCCGCTTCGGCAAGGGCGAGTTTTGAGGTAAGTATATTGTTCCAGGATTGGCTATACGCTTTCGTACCGGGTGCAGGGAGCTTTGCGACCGCTGCGCGGGCATCTGCAATCCGCGCAAGACCTGTCGTTTCGTTTCCGGTCGCATACTCGGTCATGGCCGCATAGGCGAGGGCGAGACTTTGAAGGACGAGGGGATCGTTCCCAATTTCCTTCTCCAATATCGCACGGGCATCCTGATAGCGCTTTTGGCGATAGGCCGCAATCCCTTGTGAAACCCTACCCCATTGCCCCATGCCGCTTTTCTCATTTTGAACAAAATAGTCTATCCGTTTGGACGCCTCTGCCAGGAGTGCCGGGTCATTGGCATCGGGATGGATAACATAGGCTTTACCCGTTCGCTCTGCATCCACCGGTTTCTTGTTTCCCGGAAACTGCGTAAACATCCATCGGCACAGGGCCTCATGTTCAGCGCGGTCGCCCAACTGCAGGTAGATTGCTGCAACGCTCAGCGAATCGATAGACGCAATCGCATCGGGATGTACTTTTCGCACCGCTTCGAAGAGTTCAATGGCCTCCTGGTATTTTCCCTCGGCGGCCAGGGCGTTTACGAGTTCGAGGCGTTCCTCGGGCGAAACCATGGGGTCCGCTACCAGTGTGTTTGGCGTCGCGTCTTTCTCCGACACGGAGCCCTTTCCCAGCAGGAAGGCACCAAGTACCAGCGCTACAATGAACGCACCGACGGCAAGGCGTGTGGACGTGCGTACGTGCGAAGTGCTACCCGGCGGGGCCGCTGTTGGCTGGCCCGCCACGAGATTCTCTGGACGTCCCGGTACAGTAAAGGTCTGCTGGCAGTGTTTACATCCACCAGTTTGACCGGCGTATTCCTCAGGTATTTGCAGGGTCTGGCGGCAATGGGGACAGTTCAATGTGATCATAGGGCAGACTCCTCCTCAGGCCGCCTTCACCAATTAGACGGGCCGTTCGACATCGTAGTGCTGGTTCGGCGATTCTAACCGGGATGGGGTACGGTGTCAATTGGGTGCTGCGGCGAATTTAACAAGGCCGGATTCAACGATTCCAGCTCTACATTCCAATTTCCCCTGTGTTATTCTTAGTATGCTGCGGGCGCGGCGTCTTTCGGGGCGGCGCGCACTGCGTAGATTCGAAGCACGTCCAACACGGCTGGAGAAAGACCAACATGTTTGCCAATAGAGAAC
This sequence comes from uncultured bacterium, assembly GCA_963977445.1. Taxonomy (GTDB): domain Bacteria; phylum Hydrogenedentota; class Hydrogenedentia; order Hydrogenedentales; family JAEUWI01; genus JAEUWI01. The sequence continues at coordinate 30,116 of CAXBPH010000022.1, forward strand.
AGAAAATTACCACGGGCACACGGAAGGCCATGAATGTGGCCATCATCGGGTGCAGTGGCATGGGACGCATTCACGCCCAGATGGCGGCCAATTGCGGCCTCAACATCACCATCTGCGCCGACAAGTCGAAGAAGGCGGCGTCGGAATTGGCGGCGATTTATGGCGCCAAAGTCATGACCGATGGGCTGAAGGCGGCCGCAAGCAAAGACATCGATTGTGTCTTGATTGCGACGCCCACCACGACCCACCTCATGTTTGTGGAAGCGGCGGCCAAAGCCGGCAAGCACATTTTTTGTGAAAAGCCTCTCGCACGGACCGCGGCCGACTGCAAGAAAGCCATTGCCGCCGCGAAGAAGGGCAAAGTGAAACTCTTCGTTGGCCACGTGGTGCGTTACTTCCACGAGTTCGAAGGAATGAAAGCCCAGGTTGAAGCCGGAAAAGTCGGCGAGCCGGGCTATGTGAAAATCTACCGGGGCGGCATGTTCCCCGGTGGCCCCAAAGGCTGGTTTGCCAACTATGAGATGAGCGGTGGTGTTACTTTCGACTGTGCCATCCACGATATGGATTGGGTGCGCTACGTCTTTGGCGAGCCCGAGCGCATCTTTTGCCAGGCCCTGCTGAAGAACGGGCCTGTGCCGATGGATTATTCGCAGAGTAACATTCGCCTGAAGAATGGCATGATTGCGACCATCATCGGCACCTGGGCGCACCCCAGCGGCTTCCAGGTGAAGGCGGAAATCTGCGGCGATGGCGGCATGATTCAATACGACAGCAAAGAGGCCCCTATCAGCACCATGGTGCGCGATACGGGCGATGGCCCCAGCATGGTGGTGCCGGCGAGTCCCGTTGCCGAGAGCCCCTATCAGCGCGAGTGGGAAGACTTCATCGCGTGGGTGCAGGATAAGAAGCACAAGCCCCGCGTTATGCCGGAAGACGGTCTCATTGCCGTACAGATGGCCGAAGCTGCATTGAAATCCTCCGCAACCGGCAAACCGGTTAAGCTGTAGCGGTTATCGCCCTCGTGGCGTGAGTCGCCTGGAAAATTGAACGCCGAGATGCCAGAACACGTCATTCCCGCGCAGGTGGGAATCCAGTAACGCGGTCACGGTTACTGTGTATTCGCTCTGGATCCTCACCTTCGCGGGGATGACATTGTTCCACGGCTTAATTTAATTGCCTGCGTTAATGCGTAGAAAGGTACTATGTATCATGGCTAAAATCGGAATCATGAGTTTTGCTCACATGCACGCCCAGAGTTATGCGGCGTGCCTCAATGCCCTGCCCAACGCCGAACTTGGCGGTATCTGGGATGACAACCCCAAACGGGGAAAAAAGATGGCCAAAGATTTTGGCACGACCTTCACGGGCAAGCTGGATAAATTCCTCGCCGGTGATCTCGATGGCGTCATCATCTGTTCGGAAAACGTAAAACACCGCGACATGGTCGAAGCGGCCGCCCTCGCGGGCAAATGGATTCTCTGTGAAAAGCCCCTGGCACCCACGGTAAAAGAATCCAAAGAAATGATAGCGATTTGTAAAAAGGCGGGCGTCGGCCTGGGTACGGCCTTCCCCTGTCGCTTTGCGCCGACGTTGATGGACGCCCGCGCCCAGATTCAGTCGGGCGCCTTCGGCGAAATCCTCGCGATTGCCTGCACCAACCACGGACAATGTCCCTTCGACTGGTTTGTTGATGAGAAACTTTCCGGTGGTGGCGCAACCATGGACCACACCGTACACGTGGCTGATGCACTCCGTTGGATTATGGAAAAAGAATTCACCAAGGTCTACTGCGAGAAGGGCAACCTGCTCCACAAGAAGACCATCAAGACCGACGACCTCGGCATGCTCAATCTGGAGATGGAAGGTGGCATTCAGGTTTCCCACATCGCCAGCTGGAGCCGGGCCAAGAGCTATCCCACCTGGGGCGATGTGACCATGGAGTTCATCGGAACGGGCGGCGTACTCAATGTGGATGCCTTCAATCAGAAGGTCAATGTCTACAACGACGCCACCATGCGCACCGAATGGGCACCCTATGGGGACAACCCCGATATGGGTCTCGTGAGTGACTTCGTCAACGCCTGTGACGAGCGCATCGCGCCGAGCGTCACCGGTGAAGACGGGTTGCGTGCTACGGAAGTGACGGTAGCGGCCTATAAGTCTGCGAAGTCGAAGACCATGGTGAAAATCTAGGCGGTCGACCGCCATGCAGCGTAGATGACCTTCCGCCAGCCTCACGATGGGGCTGGCGGTTTTTTTGGTTCTTCGTCGATTTACGCGAATGGTTTGATAGCTTCTTAGAGCGAACGTCCGTATTCCAATACGTTTTCTTAGCGAAGGGAGGGAACGCGCCCCAAAGGGGCAATGCAGCATAGTCCGCCGAGGCGGACAACGCCCAGGGAGTACGGAACCCTCAATAGTATAAGCCCTGAAAGGGCGGCACAGGCCAAATCGTCATGCAAAAAGTCAACCGTTGCAATCATCTTTCTGCGTCGCCCTTTCAGGGCTACTGGGTGAAGGCCACGGGATCTCAGGGCGTTGCCCTGAGCTAGGCTGCGCTGGCCCTTCGGGCCGAATGAATAACGTTCGCGTGTCCCCGGGCAGGCTCGGTGAGCGGATATGTGCGTAATAACACCCTTGATCCCCCCCGCTACGTAAGGGTGGCACACCCATAAGGAATCATTGTAGTCTTTGGCGGAATGGGGGGCTACGCACCCCGAACGTGAAATGACCATTCTGGACATATCGTCACGTCTGATTAGTCGGCTTTTCCGCTTGTCTGGGTGCAGTCGTCATACAAGTCAAAAAAGACGTCGCGAATGTTGCCCTTGTTTTGATTAAAATGTTCCCGGGCACGGGGCCACCGGGATTCCAGATCCTCCGGATTCAACTCACCCAGCAACTCTCGAAGGGTCGCCTGACAGGATTGAGTACGGTACAGGGTGGGCAAGCGGCCCGGCGTGTGGGTGGTTACGATGAAGCCCCGGAGCCGGCGTGCGGTCCAGCAGACCCAACGCCAGGTGAGGGCGTCGAGTTGTTCCGCGCCATCGAGAATGAGCACGGTGTCCTTCGGCGTATCGCGCACGATGCGACGTGCCACTCGGCCTGGCCTTGGCGTCTCTTCGTTGAGGAAGCCATAGGTTACCGCAAGGCCCGTCGCCGCCAATCGCTCCTGGGTTTCCAGCATCAAGGTGGTCTTGCCCGTGCCATGGGGTCCAACAATGGCACCGCGATATTGGTGGGTGGCCAAGGTGTTCAAAAAGGCCTCCCACGTGAATCCGGGGGCGCGGTAGGCGAGGGACTCAATCCGCGACACCCGAAAGGGATTGGTGTCCGCCGTTACCACGTCAATCGACCTTCTGGAGCTTCACCTGTTCCACCCAGGGCGAAACGATGAGGTCGAGGCGCTCCACCTGTTTGCCCTTGTTGAACACCAGCTCGATGGCCCATTTCAGTGTTATGAGTTGCCCCTGGAAACTGTAGGGCAAGGTGGGGATGGTAAAGCGGAAGGTGCCTTTCCCATTGCGATGGGTCGTGGGCAATGCCAGCTCCTCCACCACGCCCACGTCCTGGGTGCCCCGTCCGTCGGTGTACCAGAAAAGTCGAAGGGCGGCCCGTTTTGGTGCGTCCTCCAAATCCCATTCGGCCACACCATCGATGACTTGGCCAGGGACCAATCCGGTGGGATCCTGATTGAGTTGCAACGAGATATTCATGGGATTCTCCAATCAGCTTTCGCGGAATTCGGCAGGTACGTGGGTGACCGGGTGTTCCAGCGGCAAGGGCGATACGGGGAGCGAAAACGTTTCGTTCACATCGGGCCACCGGTGGATGTCCCCGTGGACCGTGACACTCCACACGATTTTGTTGTTGGGTCCCTCAAAGGACGGCGCTGAAAATTCGGGAACGTTAAAGGACAGGCGACCCAGCGTTATCTCACCCGCTACGGTTGTGTCCAAAAGCACGACTTTCTCAAAGACCGAGGTGTCGGTCGTGGTGGTCGTGCCCCGTCGATAGGTGGCTTTCTCTTCGCCCTTGAGCGTAATCGTGAGTTTGCTGATACGCGCCGTGTTGCCCCGGAAAGACCACGTCAACTCGGCACCGCCACCCAGCGGAAGAAATCCCGGACGGATAATCATTTCGGGCTTGGGATTGAATAGGGCCAAGGCATAATATAGCACACCGAACATGACACCGATGCCGACCAGGCCAAAGGGAATGAGGAAAAGGAGGGGCGCAATCTCCTTGGAATTCTCCTGGAGCATGCTCCAGAGAACGGTGAACACAACACCGTTCCAGACGAGCCCGAAGAAAAGAAAGAATAGCATCGTAAATAGACCCGATTGGGCCGCCTTGAGCGAAAGACTTTCCTCATGGGGTGCGAAGGTCTGCTGGGGCTGGGCAACGGTTTTCCCTGCGCTGGATATGCCCCGGTCACGGGGGCCCCGCATGCGAATGAAAAGCATGCCCAGTGCAATCGTGACAAAGAGGAGGCCGAAGGTGCCGATGAGATAGCCGAAGCTGAAATCACGGTTAAGGACCGCCTCATTTGGATCATCTGGATTGACATAGCAGCGACGTTCTTGACCTGCGGGATACTGAGATACGATAGCCTCTTTGCCGCTCCTGCCCGACGAGCTGCCGCTGAAAAAATTATATTGATCGCCGGTAAACGTCGCGTTCCCCCAGGCGTAGGTATACCGAATACGCACACTGTAGGTTGTCCCGTCGGACGAGCTATGGCTGTTGACCTCACTACTCTCTATGGTGCACGGCACCGTTTCCCACGACTGAGCCCCATACCAGTTGCTCAAGGGGATGGCGCTGAGCATGATAAACACGCCCGAACCCACCAACAGAAAGATCGCGATGACAAAATAGATCACCAGACCTTCCATCAGCGGCGAGCGCTTTTTTGAGATTGATTTCATGGTCCAAACTCCTCAAAAACTACCATACGAGAGTGTTAGCCGTGATGCAAGGCGCAAGAGATGTTCAGGCGCCCTCGCGCAGGGGGAGGAGGGCCTCGGCGATCTGGAGATCCTCTTCCGTCTTGATGATGTGCCCCGCCAGGCGGTCCAGCACGTGGAAGCCTACCGTACCCGCGTAGGTGGCGGTCGCTCCGGCGGCGAAGGCCTCCAGATAGGTGCGCCGTCGCCATCCGGTAATGCTCCAGCTGATGCGTTGCACCGGGCGGAGTTCCTGGGAGTTTGTCTTTTCCGTGAAGCTGAAATTGATGGGTTCGCCATCCAAGGCACATTCGATTTGTTCATGGGTGCAGCTCAGGAAAGTGTCAACGTTTTCGTGAACCATGGCTGCCACAAACTGACCTACCTGGGAGGCGGTGAGCAGGGGCGCAATAGAATGAACCTGAAACACCCGGTCGCAGGGGTGCTGCAGCAGAAACTCGTTGACGAATTGCTCGCTGGTGGCCGTATTGTTGGCGAGGGCTTCCGGGCGTTTGTGAAATTGGACGCCTTCTGCGGTCGCCATCTCGCCAAAGGCGTCGTGCTCTGAGTTTACCCAGATTTCATCGAAGCAATTCGCCGCCTGGCATTTGCGTATGGCCCGCACCAGCGTTGGGACGCCACCGAGTTCACGCAGGTTTTTCTGCTTCAGGCGCTGGCTGCCCATGCGGGCGGGAATCATGGCAATATTCATGCGTGGGTCTTAGGCTCTTTTAAGAGATAGTGGCTTGGGGTTGCACGGCGTCCAGCAAGACTTTTATAACAACCTTGCGCACGTTCTCACTTGCACCGCCGACCAGCTGTTGGGCCGTGTGTCCGTCGTCGGGATAAAACACGGAGAAATAGCCGGGGCGATTATTCACGGTGCCGGTGACGTGGTCGGGGCGGTCAAAAAGGAGGTAGTCATTTTCGCTGTCGTAGGCTTTGTTGAGGGTGAGGCCATCGCGGCTGAACCAGTCGATAGCTTCGGAACCGTCGAGGGACATCTGGATGTCGATGTACTTCTCGTGGGCTTCCACGGTTGTGCCTTCCGGGCCCCGAGTCGGATAGGACATGACGCGGTAGAGGAGGGTGTCCCCGTCGATGGAAACAAGACCATCATTATCGGCGCTGTCGGTCGCCAGGGTCTCCAAAAATTCAAAGGCCTGGGTCCACACGGGACCGGAAAAGTGCTGGCGCCAGTCAGAAAGTTTTGCGGCAATCATGAATTACTTCTCCTGGAGACCAAGGTCTCGCAATAAATTGTTAACCGCCTCGCTTTCCATCTGGAGGCGGCATTGTTCCGTGTAGGTGCCCACGTGGGGCGTCAGGATGGCCTGGTCAAATTCCGTGAGTTTCCCCCTATAGGGTTCCTCCCAGAAGGCATCAAACCAGGTTCCCGCAACGATACCGGATTTCAGCGCGTCGAGCAAGGCAGACTCATCCACCAGCCCGCCCCGTGCGCCATTTAAGAGCAACACACCGGGCTTCATCCGGGAAAAGGCTTCTCTGCCCAGCACACAGTCCTCGCCACTGGCGTGTAGTGATATGGCGTCGGCCTGGGCCAGACCTTCAGCCAATTCGACGGAGGTCACGTGGGGCAGGGGGCTTCCCGGCGCGATAGCAGGATCGTGCACCAGGACCTTCGCGCCAAAGGCCAGCAATAATTCACCGACCCGGCGACCAATGCGACCATAGCCAATCAGCAGCACCGTCGTTCCCCGTAGTCCGAGACCGATAGATTTGGTCCATGCGCCTCCGTGTAGCGCGGCATTGGTGGGGATGAGTTGCCGCGCCAGGGCCAATAGCGCCGCCATCGTCATCTCTGCGACCGCATCAATGGGGCCGTCTGGTGTGCTGGAGACGGCAATGCCCAACTCCGCAGCAGCGTCGAAGTCCACATTGGCCACACCGATGCCGACGCGGGCCAGGGCCTTCAGTCGGGGATGGGCGGAGGACAAGACCCTTCGATTGAGCGGTTCCAGACCGGCGATAAGGCCATCCACTCCGGCGAGATGTTCGATGATCTCCGATTCCGTGAGACGGCGTCCAAAGGGGTTGGGTTGTACTTCGATGCCGGCGGCTTCCAGCAATTGGAGTGGCCGGGTATCTTTCTCCGCAAAGGAAGAGGGGCCAATGGCTACCCGAAGGGACATGTCAGTATTCCTTATGCTGCTTAGAAGCGGTGATGGCCGCAAGTGAGGGCTTGACGCCACACCCGTCAAGACGGTCGTGGTGCGGCAGGGGAAGCCATGAAGGCGTCATCATTGTGGTATATCGCAAAGACGAGCTCCATGGCCTTGAGGGCCTGTTCCGAATTTCCCGAGGTGACTACGGTGTCATCGCGGACGCATTGGATAAAGGTATCCAGTTCGGTGGCCCAACTTGGGTCTTCGTCGAAATAGAGGGTTTCTTCTGCAGGGGGAGTGCGTGGGCCCGCCCCTTCCGGTGCCCTGCGGGCAATGGTGAGTGTCTCGTCACCATAACTTCGGGAGCTGGTGAGGAATCCGTCCACGGAAAGATAGCCCTTGCTGAGATAGATCTCGAAGTTAAAGCGATGCTTCCACTGGGTGCTTGAGCTGTGAATCTGGGCAATACGCCCCACACCATCCCGAAGCAGAGCGAAGGCGTTGTCTTCCATCTTCGCGTCCCAATGGGCGCTGGTAACCATGCTCTTCACCTCGACGATATCGCCGAGAAACATGCGGACCAGATCGAGCATATGAATGCCCTGGTCGAGGAGGATACCCCCGCCCGCAAGAGCTTTTTCGCCGCGCCAGGCTTCACCGATATCTGATTTTCCATAGACGCCGCGAATCCAGAGCAGTTCACCGAGTCGCCCGCTCATGGCGATGCGATGGGCCTCCTGGATGCCTGCATGGAAACGATGATTGAATCCAAAGGCCAGCTTCCGCCCGGGGTATTGGGCTTCCGCAGCACGGATGCGCTCAATATCTGCGACGGTACAGCCCGGCGGTTTTTCGGCAAAGACGTGTTTACCTGCGTGCAGAGCGGCGACTACCGTATCGGCCACGAAATTATTGGGTACACAGACAAAAATGACATCCACATCGGCCTGAAGCACCCCATCGGGCGTGGTCGAGCAGGCGACGTGGGGCCACGCTTCCTGGAAGGCCCGCGGATCGGGATCCGCACCACAGACAAGGCGCACGTCATCCCGTTGGCTCAGCTCGCGGGCCCGGAGGCACCCCATCTTGCCGAGGCCAATAATGCCGACCCCTATCGGTTCCTGGCCAGCCATGTCAGTGGTGGAGATACTTACCGCGGGACATGGCAATATAGGTGATCAGTACATGGCCAAGGATGTTAAAGACATCTTCGACCGGGCCATATTCATCTTTGGTCGTCGGGATGACCACCGAGATTTTACAGTGTTCCGCGAGCCGTCCACCGTCGAAACCGGCATAGCCGATGGTCGTGGCACCGTTGGCGTTCGCATAGTCTACCGCTTGAATCAGGTTTTCGCTGTTGCCACTGACCGACATGGCCAGCACCACATCTCCGGGGCGCATGTGGACGCGGAGCTGGTGGGAAAAGATGTGGTCAAAGCCCGCGTCGTTGCCGAGGGCGGTGACCGTGGCCACGTTGTCCGTCAGACAGAGGGTGCGCAACCGGGCCTTGTCGTCGAGAAAACATCCGGCCACGAGATCATTTACCAGGTGGGACGCCGATGCCGCGCTGCCGCCGTTGGCCATGCTGAAAAGGGTGTTTCCTCGTTGACTGCACTGTTCGACCGCATCAATCGTCGCCGCGATGGCGTCCTTATCGAGTACATTGAGGAGTTCCGTCAGGCGATTGGTATAGGCCTGAAAGTAGTCCTGGGCCGTTGTGGCCTGGCCGTGAATTTCGGCGAGTTTGTGCACGTTTGTCTCCTTTTGAAGTGCCTGGAGGGCACCGATATGCTGTTGGATATCCGATGAATTGGTATTACTTTCCCGAGAGGGCTTCAGCCCGATTTTCGAAGGGCAAGGCGCACATGGGAACTCAAGCGATGTTTTTGCAGGAAGGCCTGAAAATCACGGTGAGCAAGTTCGCCCCGATCGTGGATTAAGGCCCGCAAGAATGGTGGCAACGCGACCGTGGGGTCCGAGGCACACGTTTGAAGCACCAGTTCCACGTCCAATTGTCCGGGGGTGCTCAATTCTATCAGTTCGAAGCCGCTTCGTTGTACCAGAAGTTCCAATCCGTCGATGGAGAGCAGGTTCAAGTGTTCGGGTACGTAGAAGTAGGCCGCTTTCTCTCCCAATACCTGGACGTCGAAGCCCGAACAGGTCCGCGTGGTCAGGAAGAGCATACCCTCCGGTTTCAAACAGGCATGAAGTCCCTGCAAATAGTCCAGCGGTGACTGTTGGTGCTCCAGTTTCTGGAAGGCGCTCAAGACGTCGAAGGACATTGCCGGGATGGAGGCGTGTTCCACCACGGAAGGGCCGCAGCACGCCGCTATGGGCACCAGCGGTTCCAGACTGTGCAACGTCGAAAATAGTCCCAGTTCTGCCACCTCGTCGAATAGAAAGGGAGAACTACTGCCTACATCGCCGTAGACGAATTCGGGCGTTTCTTCACCAAGGTCTACCAGCTGTCCCATCCACGAAGCGAGGGAGCGAAGCAGATGAACGCGGCGTTGCGAGGCGGTTTCCTCTCCAAACTGGGCCGTGCGAAAATGACTGGCTTCCGACTCCTTGTAATAACGCGCCAGATCTTCGGTCCGTGGCCTTGGATTAACAAAAAGGCTCGTGCACTGAGCGCACCGGGCGTAATCGAAGCCATTCTTCGTGAAGGCACAATGATTTTTCGACGTGTCGCACGCTGGACAGGGCACGGACTGAAGGGATTCGGCGGCCCCAAAATACAGGGTCGCATCGCGCTCGGACAGGCGCACCAACTCGCTCAGGAGCTCGGGTGGCCGAATGTCGGCGTCATGGAGACCACTGGTAAGGACCGTATGTTTTGTGACGCGATGGGAACCCGGCATGACCGTCTCCAGCGGGTTAAAGTGATATGAAAAGGATTGGTTTATGTGTATTTTCAGGTGGGGTGCAATTACACCACAGGGTTGCAGAGCGATGCAATGGTAAGGCGAAAGTAGCGTCTCCGTTTTTCCTGCGACTCGATAGGGAGTACTTAGACGTGCTGAGCATGGACGCGGTGCCAACAACCAAGGCCATGCAAGAGGAATTGAAGACGGTCAATCCAGCAGGGCACCGCAGCAGGATGGGGGCCTGTCGAAATACACTAACAATGCGCCCGATGACTGGCGCACCTGGAGCTGGAGTCGCTGGCGGGCACAGAAGGCCACGAAGTGACGCACTATTCGTTCTCCTCCATGACGCACGGCGCGAATAGGTGGGTGTCGTCAAAAGCGCCGGGTTCGCCCAGGGAAAGGATAGGGCCGTCGTGGTCCCGCTCCCAGGCTTGCGCGGCGAGGTCTATGGTGAAAGCGGACGGAGCGCTGAGCACAAGCGCGGATAGTAACAGGAGAAAGCAGACTGGTCGTCGAAGATGCACGGTAAACCCTTTCTGGTTTGGGTTTTCCGTTATACACCAAGGGGAATGTTTTTTTACCACGAAGGACGCGAAGAGCATGAAGGGAAGAAAGAAGAACAAGTTGGACGTGTCCAACAGGGGGTTGACCATTCCTGGTCGACATAAGGCCCACGTCAGGTTCCATGGGGCCCGTGACGTTGTTCAAGGGGGGATTCACGTGTAAGGGCGGATTCATGGATGCTTACTTTTTTTACCACGAAGTGCGTAGAGCAGCCGTTGGCCGCAACCAAAGATTTTGAACCACGAATGAACACTAATTTACACGAATATTATTGGCGGAAATCAAATAATTGACCACGGATAAATCGGATAACACGGATGCTTAGGGACGGAAATCTATCGAAAGTCGCCCCTCGAACAATCCATACCGACGCGAATTTAATTGGGAACTCTTATTTGTAGTTTATCTTGTTTTATCCGTGTTATCCGTCTCATCCGTGGTCAAAATCGGAAATTTTCTCCAGCCTTGATCCGTGACTGTAACCTTAAGAATGCCATTGTGGTACGAACTTTTGCGAAATGTTCTCTTGTCTAAAAAACAAGAAAACGCTGGATAGTAGTACGAAGAAAAAAGAAGGAAGTAGAACCAAGAGAGAAAAAGCGCGCAATATAAGAGGAATGAATAAGACGGTCTTCGACGTTGCGGCAAAATACAGTCGGTGCGCGGTGCGTCGACACGTAGGGAGTTCTCCCTCAGGGGGACGGCCCCGACCATCAACGATTCGGACCTTTCCCACGATTTCCCTGGCACCATGACATCCGCCCGCTACCACCACGCGAACTGGGTCGGTGCAGTCCCCGAATGTGCTCTTCGCGTCTTTCGTGGTGGAAATAATCCCGCGAAAGTACACGGCGACCAACACGCCCTACACACCGCCACCGAGGTCTAGCTTCTTGAAAACCTGAATGTTGTAGTACTCTTCCTGGCCGAGCTCACCGTAACTTTTCCGTTGGTTATGGAGTGCCGTTACGATATCGGTGATGGCGTGTTTGGGCTGGAATCCAAGATAGGTGCGGGCCTTCTCACACGTGACCTTGTAGTTTCGAAAATCCTGGACGTCGTTCACTTTTACACGCACTTTTTTGCCCGTACAGGCTTCCACCTCGTCTTTCACGAAGTCCGCGACCTGCCCGACGGTGAAGTTGTCCTTGGCCACATTAAAAATGCCGCTGATGCTCTGGTCGGCCTGTATGGCCCGGAGAAAGGCGCTGGATGTGTCCCGCACGTCGATAATGGGTCGCCAGATGGAGGGGTTGTTCACCGTGATCTCCCCTTCCTGAATGGCGCACTTAAACATGGTGTTGACGATAAGGTCGAAGCGCATGCGGGGGCTGTGACCACAGACCGTGCCTTGTC
>CAXBPH010000023.1:0-41625 GCA_963977445.1 uncultured bacterium
ACAACGTCTTGTGAATTGCCTTGTTGAAAGCTGCCGCCCTTTTTGGAAGACCCCGCAGGCGGGAATCCAGAGGGTATCATCGGTTTCTGTAATCGCGTTACTGGATCTCCGCGTTTCCACCACGGCGGATCTACGACGCGGAGATGACGGCAACGTGCTTTCATTTTGTGCGGTAGACGGCGTTGAGTATATCAACAGCCCCGTTACCGGTGAAGTCTAAGGAAACAAAAATCGCCTCCCGAAGTCTTTTCGGGAGGCGATTTCACTATGGTATTTCGATTGGACGTCGGTAGTGCGGGTTATGCGCCAGCGGTGGTCAGTTTGGCCCAGGCCGTGCTGGTTGGGAACTGGTCCTCTTCACCGCCTGCACCAATGGGGCTTGCCGCTGTGACCCCATTGGGGCTGTATTTCTGGAACTCTACGTGACCATCCATAAAGAGCACGTTGGAGCCGCCGGGTACGTGATTGAAGATGCTCACCGATTCACCGACGACATCCCACGCAATCGCAAGGGACGACTGGCCTACGGCAGAGGCCGCCGCGTTGTTGATGTCCGTGATGAAGAAGCGCTCAATGCCTTCGCGTAGACGGAGGAGGGAAACTTGTTCGCCGGGGGCATAGACACTGTTTCCCGGGTGATTGAATTTCTGGTCCTTGTTGAGGGCATTCTTGACTTCCTGGAGGGCGACCAAATCGCCACCGGAATAGGCGGTGAGGTAGGGAGAGATATTGACGGTGATGAAGAACCCGAAAATACCACCCGTACCACCATCGGTGAAGGGGGAGATTACGGCATTATCTTTAATGGCGTAGCCCAGATAGATGTAGGAGCGGTCGGAGGTTGTATTGGAGGGGGCAACGGGGCCACCGAAGGCCGCAGGAATGCCGGGGGTATAGAGGCCCGTGGACCAATCGCCATCCATCAGTTCGGGGGAAATATTGCCAAATGGGTCCAACCATTCGCCATTGGTGCCGATGAATTTGTCGGGGTCGCCTTCAGAATCGGAGGGGCAAAAGATGACATTGAGATCGGTCAGATATTCGGGGTAGGTTTCTTCCATGGAGAAGAAGAAATTGCCGAAGTCTACAGATTTCGGGGGGAGTTGTTCGCCGGGTGATTCATTCGCGTACATTTTACAAACAATACCCATTTGCTTCAGATTGTTCTGGCAGGAGGCACGTCGTGCTGCCTCTCTGGCACGGGCCAATGCGGGGAGCAAAATGGCCGCCAGGATGCCTATGATCGCGATGACCACCAGCAGTTCTATGAGGGTGAAACCTTTAGTTTTCATGCAAATACACCTTTCAAGTTAGGATGCCGTGTACAAAGCCGTGGGCACTGACCCTATCGGTGCTCCACATAGCGATATGATAATTCAGAATATAGGAGGGTAGTCGATCTGTCAATGAAAAACATACCTACCGTTCATTAGAAAATGGGTAGGCATGGGATTAGCCAGCAGGCCACCTTGCCGTGATTTATGGTACATTTGCACAATTAAGACGCAGATGCCGTGAATTTAATCGATTACGGGCCCGCCCGGAGGGAGAGTTTCAGCTATGGAAGAAGAGGCCATCCTCCTGCTTCATTGTCCCGATGTAAAGGGAATAGTCTATGAGGTGTCCCGTTTCCTGTTTGAACGGGGCGGCAATATCATTGACGCCCAGCAACATCGGGAAGAAATAGGCAACCGATTCTTTATGCGGGTCCATTTCGATACGTCCGATATGGAACACCCGGAGGAACGTCTCTATGACGATCTGCAGGGGCTGACGGAACGATTTGAAATGTCCTTTCGCCTCCAGTTTTCCAGCGACCGTCCCAAAGTGGCTATCATGGTTTCGCGCTATGACCATTGTCTTTACGATTTGCTCTTGCGCCATGACTATGGAGAGCTGAACGCCGAAATTGGCGTTGTCATCAGCAACCACCCCGACCTGGAAGGCGTCGCCAAACACTTTTCTATCGATTTTGCCCACATCCCCGTAGGGGCGGGACAAAAGGATAAGGCCGAAACAGAAACGCTCGCGCTGCTCCACGCGCTAAACATCGATCTGGTGGTGCTGGCGCGCTACATGCAAGTGTTGTCGCCGATCCTCGTGGAACCCTACGAACACCGAATTATCAATGTTCACCATGGTTCCCTGCCTGCTTTTCAGGGGGCCCGGCCCTACCACCAGGCCTATGAAAAAGGCGTGAAACTTATTGGGGCAACCAGCCACTACGTGACGACCGAGTTGGATAGGGGGCCCATCATCGAGCAGCAGAGCGTACGGGTCAACCACAGTCACAGCGTTCACGACCTCATCACCATGGGGCGGGATGTGGAGAAACAGGTGCTCGCTACTGCCGTTAAAGCGCACCTGGATGCTAAGATAATGGTCTATCGTGATCGGACGATTGTATTCGATTGAGTTGAGGCCTCAGGGCTTCGCGGATAACTTCCGTCCATCGTGTAACCCGTGGAGAAGACACGAATGTATCCTACAACTACTTTGATGACGTTGCGCCTGCCCCTCACGCTGTGCGGTCTGTTAATTCTACTGAGCTCCTGCACGACCGTGCCCTTGACCAATCGCACCCAGATAAACCTCCTCCCCGAGTCCCAGATGGTGCAATTGGGGCAGCAGGCCTACCAGGAGCAGCTGAGTGAACATCCGGTAAGTTCCGCACCCGGTGATGTGGAACCGGTTCGTCGCGTGGGAGAGCGTCTGGCTGCGGCCACCATGGATTTTCTGAAAAATAATGGATTACCTACCGATGTCTATGCGTGGGAATTCAGTGTGATCGACAACGATGAGATCGTCAACGCGACCTGCCTTCCCGGCGGGAAGATTGTTTTCTACAGCGGTATATTCCAATACACCCAGGACGACGACGGGATTGCAACGGTCATGGGTCATGAAATTGCCCACGCGATTGCCCGCCACAGTAACGAGCGGGTGAGTGAGAGCCTCCTCTTACAGTTGGGAGCAAGCACCCTTACTCAGGCGATGAAGACGTCTCCCCAACAGACCCGGGAGCTGACCAATCAGGCCTTTGGCCTGGTGAGCAACTTTGGTGTGGCGATGCCCTTTAATCGCGCCCGAGAATCCGAAGCGGACCGCATCGGACTCACCCTCATGGCCAAGGCCGGGTATGACCCGAGAACGGCCATTCCCTTCTGGGAGCGATTCAGCACGGCGGGGAAGCAGACGCCCGAGTTTCTTTCTACCCACCCCTCTGGTGCCACCCGCATCGCCGACATTAAGGCCCACATGCCCGAGGCGATGGCGAACTACACCGGTGGATTCCGCGTAGGGAAATAGTGGATGCCCCGGAGCCCACGCCAAAAGGTGCCCAAGGATAGGGGGCATCCTTTGACGTGCGTCGCCTGGCGAGGATAATCGATACGGGTAGTGGGGGCTACCGATAATCTTCCATTTTTGGTGCGCTGCCTTCGATGACCCGGGGCTCATAACCCGGTGCGTAGGAATTCTCCAGGTGTTCCTGGAGTGCTGCGTCTTCGAACCAGACTGGCTTGGTCTCGCGATTCACAAAGAGCGGGACCTGGTCGGCATAGTGGGGGGAGTCGGGCCGGGTGCTGGCGCTGCCAAACTGGTGAATGCTCCGGGAATGGACGGTGCCATCGGCATCCCAGGTGGCCATGAGCACATAGCAGTCACCGGCCTGCCCTTCGAGGAACTTCCCATTCCACGCACCATAAACGGCATGGAGTACGTCGGGGCCACCGCTGAGTGCCACATTCACCTCGCCACGGACGAGGCGGTTGACGTCGCCCCAGGGCACATCGAGGCGTCCAAAGGACGATTCGAGCTGTTTGGCCGTCTGGAGCAGATATTCCATGACGGGCGCGCCGGGCTTGCCCTTGATTCGGGGGCCAGCGGTTTCTTTCAGGAACATGCAGGCCAAGGCCGCGCTGGTATTTTCCACATTGCAGCGATAGTCCCATTTTTTCAAGAGGGCGACGGCTTCCTGCAACAGGGGATCGGTGGGTTCGGGGGCGTTGAAGACTTCTTCCAGTACTTCGGTGACCTTTGAGTCTTTCGGGTAGGCGATGTCGAACTTGTAGGCAAAGAACTCGTCTTCGGTGATGGTGTCGTCGGCGCTGAGCAGTTCGAGCAGGCGTATCTGCCGGTTGGTGATGTCGTCGAAGGGCTCGATGCCATCCGACGGGCTGTAATCCTCCGCCCTGGGGTTTTCCGGGCCTGCCGTCGTGCGGTAAGGCGTGCCATTGGCGTTGGCGATGAATCCAGAGGCCGGATTGACGACGGTGGGTAGCTGGTCGAAGGGCAGGTAGGAATCCCAGAGGGTTTCCGAAATGTCACCGGGCAGATACTGCTCGTAGTCGTATCCCGGTGTCCGCAGGGGCAGGAGGGCGTTGTAGCGGTACATAATGTTGCCTTCTTTGTCCGCATAGCCTACATTAAAGGACGGCACCGCCTGCATGGCCATGGCGTCGTCAAATTCGGCGAGGTTTTTGGATTTGCCCATGCGAAACCACTGCTCGACCTGGCGGATGTCGCCATAGCCCGCGTAGCGAATGGCATAGACGCCATGGGGACGGCGGATCACGGGGCCGTGCACGGAATAGAGTCCCTCCTGGTTGGCTTTCCATTTAAAGCCATCGAAGAGGTTGACCACGATGGGAATGGTGGCTTTCTCCAGGGTTTTCCACTCGCCGTCATATTTGTATTCATCAGGATTGTCGGGGTTCATTTCCAGCACATAAACATCGACCAGATCGGGGCTGTTCACCGTGTGGGCCCAGCCAAGATCGCGATTGTGCCCGTGGAGAATCAAGGGAGTACCCGGAAATACGCCTCCCACAATGTCCCAGCCTTCTTCGCTTTTTAACCGTGCTTCATACCACGCCACGGCACCGGTCCAGGGTTGGTGGGAGTTGATGGCCAGGTGGGTCTTTCCGTCGGGGGTGCGACTGGGGGCGATGGCAAAGGTATTGGAGCCCGTGGGCAGGTCGTTGGTCAGCAGATTGTGAAATGCGGTCTTGGCCCCTTTTTGGGATACTTCCCGCTTTCGTTCGCCTTCATAAAGTCGGGACACCTCATTGTCCAGGCCGAAGAAGAAGGGGGTCTTCAAGACAAAGCCCGTAACGATATCCTGACCGGTGGCCGGCAGAATGCCTGGGATGACTTCTTCCGGGTGGAGGGCGGCGTAGTGGTTGTAGCCGTCGGCATAGGCCTCACAAAGGGCACGCACTTCGGGGCTGAGATCGGTCTCATATTTTTCGGCGACGATTTCCTGGAAGCGAAACAGCTTTACCAGATAGTCGAAGGGGGCTGCGCCCGCGCCTTCCAGCTCGGCCAGACGTCCCCGGGTGAGATAGAGGGCCTCCTGGATGGTGGAAAAATCATCTTCGGCGTGGGCATAGGCCAGGCCATAGGCGGCGGCGGCATCGGTCTTGCCATAGATATAGGGCACGCCATAGGTATCCCGATTGATGGTCACCTCATATTTCCCGGTGGGGGGTATAAGGCTGTTGGCCGTCGGCATAAAGGTGATGTAGGGGATCTGGGTGCCGATAATGGAGATGAAGGTGATGGACAACAACCCGAGGATTATGTGTCCCCATCGAAACTTCGTGGTCGGTGCTTCGGGAGCGGGGGTGGGATAGAGGATTTCTACAGGCTTGTCTTCACTCATGAATGGATTCCAGGTAGGTTCGAATGGCGGCGACCAGGGTCGCGCCATAGGCTCGTGCGGTTTCCGTCGTTATGGTGACGTCACCGGCGTTGGCATAGGGAATTTCGATAGCGCCCGCATTACGGGTGCCCGGTAGTGCGCCGGCCCATTGGAAGATACCTGCCCCGGCGTTGTAATTCTTCGCCGTATTCCAGCTTTCCCCGAAGGGCATGTCGTTGGAGGCCGCATAGGGCAGGGAGGCGTTTGGGACGGCTTCCAGTATTCTCGCAAATCGCTGCTGCTCTCTCCAAATTTCGGGACGCTCGTGGCCTACGAGGTAGATATGCTCGTTACCGCTTCCACGGATGTGGGGACAGTGTATATCCAGTGTAAAATGGAGTTTTCCATCGGCCCATGAGGGAACGGTCTCCCGAATGGCCCGGGTACTGGCGTAGATACTCTCGTCTTTGTAGTCACGGCCATGATCCCGGGGGATGCGGTTTTTCCCCTGCTCGCCCCCTTCGACGCCGTCCAGGTCGACTATGGGAATGGCCATGACTTCCACGTTGGCACGAAACCATGCACCATCCTCCGCGTCCCCCAGAAGGGCGGCAAACATGCCCTCGAGCACGTAGCTGGCCATCGACTCGCAGGCGTGGTGGCGGGCCGTGAGGAGGACACGGTGTTTTGGTGACCCCGCCTGGGATGCGATCCGTACCCGGGGGACTGGGCGGTTGGCTTCACTTTGGCACAAGGTGTCCACGGTCAACGCTGGATGACCCGACACGGTTTCGAGGAAACGCTCCAAGTCACTCACTTGATAGGGCGGGGCAAAGGCAAAGCGGACCGGGCCGCCGGTTTCTCCGAAGGTGTAGCGGAAGGCGGTCCTACTATTTTCCGCGTCAACCGTGTCCGTACCCAGCCAGTTCCACGTCTTGCCCTGATCCAGACTGACAGCGGGGCCCCGGGTCCCGATGACGTTGCCGTCAGTAAACGAGAAGGGGACCATCTCGCCCGGTGCCGCTGTGGCCTCGAAGTTCCAGTAAAACCACCACCGCGAACTGGTGTGGTAGTCCTGACGGAGTTCTACGGCTCCTGGGCTGTGTTTTTCCACCACAATATTGCCACCGGGATAGTCGCTTTGAAGTGTGAGTTCTGCTGCGACGGGTGTGCCAAGTGTGGTGGCACAAAGGCCAAGAAGAAGTATGCAAGCGTATTTCATGGATTTACCTGAGGTTGAACGGCACGCCGTAGTGTGTTTATTTTCCGTCGATGGCCCGTTTCAACAAGTTGTGGGTAATCTGCTGCACCCGAGGATCGGGACCATGGGGACGGCTCCAGTGCGACCAGGGGAGGGTATGTCCCGGCGGGGAACTGAGGCCCTGGGCCCAGAAGATGGTGGCCGCATTGAAAACGAAGTTGTCTTTCGGACCGGGGTAGATGGTGGCGGTCCACTGCTGGGGCGTGTCGCCACCCACGAAGGCCGTGCCGGCAGCAACGACGTCCAGTCCGGGAATGTCGGCGGGCATGCCGTGGTATTCCCAGCCGATAAGGCCGGGGATACGGTCACCTTTTTTTACGTCCGTGTCTGCAAAGATCCAGTGCTCGGGCTGCTGAATGATCCAGTCCCCACCGCCGTTGACGGGTTCCACATTGCGCGCGCCCATCAAGAGGCCTTCATCGGGGCCATGCTCCGGGAAGGGACCGTGGTCCTTGATGCGATTGAGGGCGTAGTCGTTCTCGGCACCATAGGGACCACCACGAAAGATGATGCGGTTGTCCCGGCCATCGCTGCTGGGTTGGAAAGGGGTAACCCAACAAACGGAGTTGCCGGAAAGAAACAGGAGGTCCACGCCTTCATCGCGCATCTTGGTCACACTGTTGAACTGGCGGATGTCCCAGTATTCGTCGTGGCCGATACTGACGAAGGATTTGCACTTCAGGCCCCGGTCAGGTGTCAGCATGTCACTGTTGGAGCAGTAGGTCACGTCGTAGCCGTGTTTCTCCAGCCAATAGGCCATGGGGAACTCGAAGGGAAGGAATTCGCCCGAGCCAACGGTGAGGGGATCATTTACCACACCGTTGAACTGACCTTCCCGTGCATAGGGCCGGTCAAAGCTTACATCCGCCCAGGGCCCTTGGTTACCTTTGGGGTGAGTATAAATCGAGTAGTTGTTGGGCCATCTGTTATAGGCCTGCCACGTATTGTCGGAACACTGAAAGAGCACGTCCGCCGGTCGGTCATCGGTGACGATAAAGACGACGTAGCTCTGCCAGTAGGGGAGGTCATCGCTGCCCGGCAGGGTGCTGAGGCGACCGAGGTAGACGCCGCTCACCCAATCCTCGGGAATCGTGAGCTGAGTAGCCGTCTCCCACTGACACTCGTGGAGGTTTTTCTCTCCGGGCGTGGGCGTGGGCTGCTCGGCACCCTGGAGGGGGCCAATCGTCTTCATGAGACGGGCACCCCGTCCATCGTAGTAGCCCATGCGGAAAACTTCGATTTGATAGGACTGGGCGGGACTGGTGGACACCTTGATGTCGATCGTTTCTCCTGCCGAGACGCTTTGTCGGGAGCAGTAGCCTTCAATCCAGGGGGAGCGATAGGCTCCGCCGTCGACCCGCACGCGGGTGAGTTGCCAGTCGAGGGCACCGGGTAGGGCATTCTCGGCCACAATCGGGTTGGCGGCTGCGATAGCCTGATCGCCTACGGCCGTGAGCAGGAGGGCGATACACAAAAAACGGAGTTTTCGAGTGATGGGAATCATAGTCGGGTCTCTTTTGTGGTAAAGGAAGAACTAAGTGTTCTCAGGACCTTAGCGCGTGAATCCTTTAAAATGCAATGGTACACCGTTGGAATTCATCGTGTCCGCACGGTAAAATACGCCCGTACCACCGCCCAGCAAGGTGGTCCCGTCTATTTCTCCTCCCCCGATTGGATGTCCACACCATGACCACCCCATCTACCCTTGCGCGCTGTCCTCACTTTGGCGAGTGCGGTGGCTGCAAATCACAAGATATACCCTATGACCTGCAGGTCGCGGCGAAATCGGCCGCCCTGGGCGAGCTTTTTGCCGACTTCTGGACGGCACCCATCGAAGTGAACCCGTCACCGGTGTTGTGGAACTATCGCAACAAAATCGACCCCTCTTTTTCGCGGATGCGCTACCCCGAACCCCCGCCGGCTGATTTTATCCGGGAGACGGTGCTGGGCTACAAGAAAAAAGGACAATGGTTCTGGCCGCTGGATATTTCGGAGTGCCACATCGGTCCCGAAGGCGCGGGCGAGCTGCTGTGCGCCACCCGCCAGTGGTACCAGGAAAAAGATATTCGGGCGTGGGACGAGCGATCGAATGAGGGCATTCTGCGCTATTTGCTGGTGCGCGATGGCAAGCGTTCCGGTGAGAAAATGGTGGTGTTGATTACCCACGAAGGCGAATTGGACTGCGACCCCTTTGTGGAGTTGGCCCAATCGGTTTATGGGGCTACCAGTGTGTACCGTGGGTTTTATACGGAACGGAGTGATGTGGCGACGGCGGAGCGCCTGGAAGTGCTCGCGGGCGATGCCCATATTACCGAAACCCTCCAACTGGCCGACGGTGACGGACAACGGAATCTTTCCTTTCGTATTTCGCCCCTGAGCTTTTTTCAGACCAATCCTCTGGCGACGGAAAACCTCTACGGTGCGATTCGGGAGCATGTGCGGGCCCTTGCTCCACCGAGCCTCTATGATCTCTATGGTGGTGCCGGGGGTATTGCCTTCAGCTGCAGTGATCTCGTGGAAAAGGTCTGGTCCGTCGAGGAAGTGATTCCCGCCACGGAAGATGGCCGCTACAACGCGGAAGTGAACGGTATCGACAATGTAGAATTTATCACGGCGAAGACCGAGACCTACCTGGTGAATCAGCGGCCTGGCGGATTGGCGCCCGGCGCGACGGTTATTCTGGATCCGCCCCGGTCGGCCCTGCACCCCAAGGCCCTGAAGCGTCTCATGGAGTTTCAGCCGGAAAACCTTATTTATGTATCCTGCAACCCGAAACTGCTGGCCCGGGAGTTGGCCGTTTTGTCTGAGGTGTATGATATCGCTTCGCTGGAGGCCTTTGACCTTTTTCCCCATACACCTCATGTGGAAGCGTTGGCGGTCTTGAAGAAGCGATAGGCTGGTCGTATTTTTTCCATCACGATTGATTGTCAGCTTCCAGAACGGGAGCTTGGGAGCGCAGGCGGCTCGCCTGCATTACGTCGAAGACGTAAGAATAACGTGCCTTCGGCCCGTGGCAGGCGGGCCGCCTGCGCTCCCAATGGTCAAAGACTCTTTTAGGAGATAGTGGCCAGGTCTGCGGGTGCGGGTCCGGCTTGAGAAACAAGGCAGACAAAGAACGAGGGCACCATGCGAAATTTACGATACCTATTCTTTCCAGCAATCCTGCTGGTCCTTGCCTCTATGGCCGGGGCCGAGACCATTTCCGGCAAGGTGGTTTCCATTGCCGATGGCGACACCATTACGGTTCTCCTCGATGAGACCCAGATCAAAGTTCGTTTTCACGGCATTGATTGTCCCGAAAGCAAACAAGATTTCGGGACGGCCGCCAAGAACTTTACGGCCGAGCAGTGTTTCGAGCAAGTCGTGACCGTGGTTGTTACGGATACGGATCGTTACGGCCGTAAGGTGGGACTCGTCATACTCGATGACGGTCGGGTGCTCAACCACGAACTGGTGGCGGCGGGACTGGCCCATTGGTATCGGGACTATGCCCCCCATGACGACACCCTCAAGACCCTTGAGGCAGAAGCGAAAGCCGCAAAGCGTGGCGTGTGGTCGCGCCCCGATGTCGTGCTCCCCCAGGATTTTCGACAAGGCAAGGGGAAGAAGGGCACGGCACCCTATAACCCACCGGAAACCCGGGCACCCGTAGATATGACCCATCCGACAGGTGACAGCCAGGAAGTGTCCGGAACGGTCTACATCACCAAGAGTGGCACCAAATACCACCGAAAAGGGTGTCGGTTTCTCAAGAACAGCAGCAGCGCCATCGCCTTGGAAAAGGCGAAGTCCGCGTACCAACCCTGTGGTGTCTGCAATCCCTGAAATTGGATAGGGCTACCGGTCGTTGGGTAGTCGGTGTTCACTCCATCGACGCTGCTGAGGTGAACTTGATTCAGCATTGTGGATGAACCGTAGGTTAGGCGTCCTCGCCTGACCCGTCGCGATGTCATTTTTCCGAGGCAGACCTGATGTCGAAATTGCCTGAAGGGTTCCACGGGTTGGAGTCGGCGTGGAATTGACGTGACCTTGGCGGTTGACATGTCCCGGCGGGAACTGCGGGTCAGGCGGGGACGCCTAACCTACGTTCGTTTCCTTCAGTATTTACTCGCTCTAAATCCGAAAGCGGGAGCTGCCCCGTCGTTTGAACGACATGCCGGGGGTCGTCTCATCGCCACCAGACGCAGCGGCCTTGGGGGTATCGTCGTCGCTTTCGTCCTTGTCGGGGCCTTCTAATTGTTCCACGGGGTCGACTACGGGGAAGGGGAGCTCCTCCGGGATATGTTCCGGGCCCCGTTTACGCCGTCGGGTGGGCAGGCGGGTAACATCGAAGGAATCTTTGGGCAGGCTGGCGACGGCCGTCGCGGGAACCAGGCTGTAGCCGATTATATCCCCCAGGTCGATGAGAAAGGCGAGGATAAGGAAAAAGATTTCCTTCCAGCCGACGGTTTCAAAGTCGAAGAGTCGCTCAAAGACGGCGAAAAGCGGGTTTTCCAGGGAAACAGGGGCCGGGAGGGTGACCCCGGCCAGGGCCCCCACATTTTTGGCTTCTACCCGAAGGGTATCCTGCAATATGGCAATTTCTTCGATAGTTGCGGGACGACTCTCCGACAAGAGGGTGTCGGCGGCGGCCTGGGCGGCCAGGGCTTCGTCGATGGCCGCCACGTCTACCGCCACTTCTTTGGCGAGGACCGTCAGTCGGTGATCTTCCGAGCGGGCCCGGTTACCGTAGCCCGCCGGGGCCTCGCGCAATCCACGGACTTCGGCATCCAACTCTCCTTCTTGCCGCGCCAGACCGCGCTCGGCGTCCTGCTTCTGCTCCAGCAATTTGGCGCGCACTTCGCCGAGGTAGTTTCCGTAGCTGGTTTTCACTTTATCCGTGGAGTGGCGCAGGAAAAAGTCCTGATCGCCGACCCGATAGAGTACGTCCATGTTGAAGGTGATGGAGATGAAGGCCACGATGGTCAGGCCCAGGATACCCATGAAATTGAGTTTTTTCTGCTGGTCCACAATGGCGAGTTTAAGGGCAAAGAGCATGAGGCCAATGGCTACGGACAGACCCAGAGCGAAAATGGAACAGTTCCACGTGAAGGTGTCGGATATGGGGATCGCCACCATGGGTTCGGGGAGGATGGAGTCCTTCAAACTGGAATAGGTGGTCCACATGGAGACCAGCGTGAGAATGACCATGGCCAGAAAAATGGCACCTTTAGATATACCGCCCATGACATGGGACTCCCATTGATTGCGTGTGGAATGCCTGTAGACCACACTTAGTTCCCCGGTGTCTAATCCGTCGCGGGAGGAAAAGGTTCCAAGGGGGGGGGCGGTCGTCTTGCGCTACGGTCGCCTCTTCGTTACGATACGCCTTCTCAGCGAGTGACGCAAGAGCAAAACCCCAGACGGTTTCGCCCGGTCCATTATGAATGGGCGTCACCATGTTGCTGCCCGAAGCAAGACACGTCAATCAATGAAACGGAACCATCATGGCCGAATCGATCCGCAAGAAATTGTCGCTGAAACGCCGAATCCTGAAATGGATGACCCTGCTGCTTCTCTTAATTATGCTGGCGATTACGGCGGTGCTCCTCTATGCCTTCCGGGGGGCACTCTATAACCACTATGTTCGATTTCCCAAAGAAGCGGCGGCGTGGGAGTCCATCCGAAATACCATGGTGCCGGTCACCCTTGACGACGGATGGGGCGCCTATCGGGGGAACTGCCATAGCCACTCCTATATTTCGCACGACAGCCAGGTACCCTTTGACGCTATCCTGGCGGCGCTGAAAATTGCCGAGCGGGACTTCATTTTCATGACCGACCACACGGTGGATGATATTGCAGACTACTCGATTCAATGGAAGGGCCTGAAAGATGGCATTCTCTTTGTGCGTGGCTACGAAATGAACTACGGTTTCATGCCGTGGGGGCTCCCGGACGACACAAAGCTGAAGAAAAGCGAGGAGCCCGATGTGCTGGCCCGCCAGATTGGGGAAAAGGGCGGATTGCTTTTCTTTGCCCATTCGGAAGAGGAGCGACGGTGGGATCTGCCGGAATTAAACGGCATGGAAATCTATAATCTGCACACGGATACAAAAGATGAAGGGGGTAATTTTTACCTCACCCTCCTCGGCGATATCATCCTCAACTTGGAGCAATATCCCGATCACGTAGTTCGGCTACTTTTTGACCGCCAGACCGATATCCTCGCCCATTGGGACGAGCTCAACAAGACGCGAAAGATCGTCGGTATCCAAGGGACGGACGCCCACCAGAACAACGGTTTCATCGCCACCTATACCCCCGAAGGGACCCTCCGAATTGACGACACAAGTCCCGATACGGTGGCGGAATGGAAGCTCAATTTTGTTACCCGAAATCTGCTCAAGCTTTTCTTTGGATCTTTCGAGGCGGGCGACGACGTATTTAAATTCCAACTCGACCCCTACGAACGGATGGTGCGCTATTCGGCCACCCATATCCTGGCCAATGAACTGACCGAGGAGGCCTTGATTGATGGCTTGCGCCAGGGGCGGGTATTTGTGGGATTCGACATGATTGCCGATGCCCGGGGCTTTGTTTTCTTCGCGGAAGACGGCGACCAGAAGGCGGTCATGGGGGAGACCATGGTGTTGAGCGACACGGTGCGTCTGCGGGCCGCCGCACCCCACATGGGACGCTTTACCGTAGTCCACGACGGCCAGGTCATCCACCAGGTTACCGGCACCGAGCTGGACTGGCATCCCTCTGAACCCGGCAATTACCGGGTGGAAGTGGAGCTACGCATCGTGGACGAATGGGTGCCGTGGATCTACAGCAACCCGCTGACCCTCCAACGCTAAGTTTGTTTGATTACTTCGAGCGATAGACCCGTTTCATTTGCGCTGCGGTTCAGCATGGCGGGCTATCGTAGGTTGGGCGTCCCGCCTGACCCGTCACGGTGCGGTCTTTCCAGCGGTGAAGCTGAAGTTGAACTTGGTCGATGGGTTGCACGGGTTAGACTCGATATCGAGTTAAGATGACCTTGGCGATTGACAAGTCTCAGCGCGAACGGTGGGTCAGGCGGGGACGCCTAACCTACGTTAGTCTACTTCGCGGGCGCTCTTTCGGGGGCGAGAAATTCCGCTGACGGACCGAAACTGACACGATCCGCTTCTGAATCGTTCTACGAATAGTGCGCGCGATACTTGGGGTTTCTTCTTGACTTCCCTCGCGCTGGAACGGATCATGATGCTGTGATGAGTCCTACCCACATTTCAACGGGCCACCGAGTCACTGGAATGGTATTCCGGGGTGTTTGGCTGCTTGCCGTCGGATGGGCACTCTGCTGTCTGGTCGGGCATGCTGCGGTTCCGGAAGATCCCGATGGGGTCTACGCCGAGGCCTACTTGCGGGGCGACTACGCCGAGGCCCTGGCCACCCTGGAAAGTTCAGGGGGGACTACTATCCGCGAATTACCCCTGAACTGGGCGTTTGACCGGGCCGAATTGCTCTTCATTCTTGGTCGTGGCGATGAGGCCCTTGTGGCCATGCGCGATGTGGTTCAGTCCGTGCAGGAACCCTACTACACGGTGCGTCTCGCGGAAATGCTCCGGGAGCTGGGCCGCAGTTCCGATGCGGAGCAGGCCCTTCAGTGGGCCTTCCAACAGAATCAGGCCTACTATCAACGGCAGCAGTTTCCCGAACGGAATCTTCTCGCCCTGGGCCGCCTCGCCCGTCTGAAAGGGGAAAACCCCAACCGCGTTCTTCAAATCTATCAGCAGCGGGTGCTTTCACGCTATCCGGAATATGTCCCGGGCTTCATCGAAGCGGGTGAACTGGCCCTCGATAGTTACGCCTATGATATTGCCGAAGATTACTTTGAAGCGGCTTTGTCCCTGGAGCCGGACAACCAGGATGGCCTGGCCGGACTCGCCGAGACCTATTGGAAAGCGGGTGACCTGCGTTTTGACGTGGTTGGTGCACACCTGGAGTCGCTCAATCCGCACCATCCGCGCCTGCAATGCATGATTATCGCCCGCAGGCTGGAAGCGGGGGAGACGGAGGCCGCCGAAGTGGTGTTGGCCGACCTCCTGGGGACCAACCCCAACCACCGACTGGGATTGGCCTACCGCGCGGCGGCCGCCTTTCTGGTTGACGACGAGGTGACCCAATCGGCGGCACTCGTGCAACTGGCTACCCTCGACCCCACCCGGGGCGACGGGTACCGGATCGTGGGTGAAGTCGCTGCCCGCCACTATCGTTTTTCCGAAGCCGTCGACCTGTTACGGAAGGGGCTGGCCCTGGAGCCGAAGAACGGGGAAATCCAGTCGGCCCTGGGCCTCAATCTTTTGCGCCTGGGCCTGGACGACGAAGGACGGAGCATCCTGGAGACCGCCTTTGACCAGGACCGATTCAACGTTGAGCTGTACAACATGCTTGAAGTGCTCGACACGGTAGGGGCCTTTGCGACGGTAGCGACCCCGGCCTTTGAGATTCGCTTGCCCGACGAAGAGGCCGCAGCGATGGGAGGCGCGATTCGTTCACTCCTTGATGAAGCCCTGACCCGCTACGAAGCTGCCTATGCCGTCAAGATTCAAACCCCGGTCCACGTACAGATATTTGACGACCACGATGAGTTCATGGTCCGTTCCGTGGGCCTGCCGGGTAATCCGGGCCACCTGGGCATCTGTTTTGGTGGACTGGTGACGCTGGATTCACCCCGTGCGCGGCCGCCCCGGTCCATGAACTGGCAGGCCGTGCTCTGGCACGAGTTTGTGCACGTGATTACCCTGCAGAAGACCAACAATCGGATTCCCCGGTGGCTCTCGGAGGGTATCTCGGTGTATGAAGAAGGACAACGGGATCCCGCCTGGGGCCAGCCGCTCCAACCCGAGTTTAAACCCTTGCTCGACGTAAACGCCTGGCCCGGTGTTCGCGACCTGGAACCCTACTTTATCCGACCCGAAAGTTCCGACCACCTCATGTTGGGCTATTTCCTCGCGGGTGAATTTGTTTCTGCCTACGTGGCCGATTTTGGTCCGGATGCGCTCAATGCCGCGCTGGAGCAACTGGGCACGGGGGCGGAAGTGACCTCGGCCCTGACGACGGCGTCGGGTGAAGATTTGGAATCCCTTGACCGGCGTTTTGGACGTCATCTGGCCCGCGTATGCAAACCCTTAACCTATCTTCATCGACGGGAACTACCGAAAGTATTCATTCCAAAGATTGTGACGCCCTCCTTCCCCCTGGTGCTGGAGAAGGCCCTGGCGGCCGACGCATCGGGCGATGAAGAACACGCCATTGCCCTCTTTGAGGAAGCGGCCCAACTCTATCCCGATTATCCGGGCGAGGACAATCCCCTTCGCCAGCTGGTGAAGATTCATCGCGCCTCCGGTGACTACGAGGCCTGGACCCAGGCGGTGGCCCGACTGTGCGGCATGGACTCCACTGCCTACGACGAGCCCCAGGCCCTTATGACGGCGGCGGCGGCGCGAAGCGACTGGGCGTCGGTGTTGACCTATGGCGACTGGTGTCTCGCGATTGATCCCTTCGACGTGCGTCTTTATGAGTCGAAGCGACAGGCACAGGAAGGCCTGGGCCAGCGTGAAGCCCTGTTGGAAACCCTCACCCTGCTTGCGGCTCTCGACCAGGTCAAGGCAGAGGAATATCAACTGGAACGGGCGCGGATTCTGATGGCGCTGGATCGACGTGAAGAAGCGCGGATGGTCGTGTTGTCGGTGCTGGAACGGTTTCCCGAATACCGTGCCGCCCAGGAAGTGCTGCTGGCACTCCATGAACCCGTTGCCACGGAGGTGCCCCATGATTCCTAAGACACGATTTTTTTCAGCACTCTTGGTGATGGCCCTCCTGCTTTCAGGACAGGGTCCTCCGTTTTTTCCAGGCCGGCCTGGCGGCGATGTGGAGGTCGGTCCCTTTCCCACCAACTGCTTTACCTTCTGTCGCATTCAATACGACAGCTACTCCAGCAGTCGTCGGGGCTGGGGTAAGTGGAAGACGGACTATCCCGAGTCGGACTACAATTTTTCCCTGCGCCTTTCTCAATTGACGAGTATAGAGGTGAACAAGCATCCCGATGGCCGCTTTCGCCATGACATCGTGCGGCTGGACGACCCCGCGCTACGGCACTATCCCTTCATTTATATGATAGAGGTGGGGGCCATTATGCTGTCGCCCGCCGAAGTTACGGGACTGCGGGAGTACCTGCTCCGTGGGGGATTCCTCATGGTGGACGATTTCTGGGGACAGGAAGAGTTCGATAACTGGAATTACGAATTTGATCGGGTATTACCGCCCGATGAGTATCCCCGATTTGAGATTCCACTGGACCATCCCATCTACCACATTATTTTTGATTTGGACGAGGTGCCCCAGGTGCCTGCGCTGGATAATTTCCTCAATAGCGGGCTCACCTATGAGCGCCCCTGGGAGCCGGGAACAGACACTCCCCATATCTGGGGCGTTAATGATAAAGAGGGGCGTCTCATTGCCGTCGTTTGCCACAACACCGACTTGGGCGACGGTTGGGAGCGCGAGGGCCAGAGCCCCGAATATTTCCAAAAGTTCTCTGTAAAGAAGGCCTATCCCATGGGGATAAACATTGTGGTGTATGCCATGACCCATTAGACGGGCGTCTGTGAATGAACTAACGTGCGCGCGAATTTGCCGAATCTCGACAACAAAGGAATCGTAATGGAGTTACCCGTAGAAGAGGCGGACAAATCCTTTGAAGAGCAAACCCTGGCAACGCTCCGAGCGGGCATGCCGCGTATGTTGTCGGAACTGCGCAAGGTCATCGTCGGGCAGGATGACGTGGTGGCCTCCTTGTCGCGGGTGCTCCTGTCGGGTTCTCATGGACTCATCACCGGGCCGCCCGGATTGGCGAAGACCCTGTTGATTCGCAGTGTTGCCCAGATTCTGCACCTCGAATTTCGGCGTATTCAGTTTACTCCCGACCTCATGCCCAGCGACATTACGGGCACGGAACTCATCGAAGAAGATCGCCAGACCGGCCATCGGGAGTTACGTTTTATTCCGGGGCCCGTGTTTACTAACGTCCTCCTGGCCGACGAGATTAACCGGACGCCTCCCAAGACGCAGGCGGCCCTGCTGGAGGCCATGGAGGAGAAGCAGGTCACGGTGGCGGGGCAAACCCGTGCGCTGAACAAGCCCTTTTTCGTGCTTGCCACCCAAAATCCCATTGAACTGGAAGGGACCTATCCGCTGCCCGAGGCCCAGCTTGACCGCTTCATGTGCAGCATCCAAATTGACTATCTGGCGGAAGACGACGAGCTTGCCGTGGTCATGCGGACGACCGCCGATGGGGGTGACCTGCCCGAGCCTGTCTTTACAGGACAGGACATGCTCGACTTTGCCCGTCTGGTGCGGATGGTTCCCGTGGCCGACCCCATTGCCCGTTACGCCGTGAAACTGGTGCAGGCGAGTCGCCCGGGCGCGGCCGATGCGCCCGACTATGTGAAAAACTGGGTTGGCTGGGGGGCGGGTACCCGAGGCAGCCAATACCTCGTGTTGGCCGCCAAGGCGCGGGCCCTCCTGGAAGGGCGCTTCCATGTCGCCACGGAGGATATTCAGGCGGTGGCTCCCGAAGTGCTGCGCCATCGTATCCTGACCAACTTCCGCGCCGAAGCCGATCAGGTGAAGGTAGACGATATCATCGCCAAGCTCCTGACCCATGTGGCCAAACCCACGATGGGGTCGGCAGGATGAGTAGGCGCGTATGCACCCCGACGCGTAACGCAATCAACTGAGGCATCCATGGCCCCCCGCGTAGAACATAACATCGCCCCCGAGGATCTCGCCAAGGTTACCGATCTGTCCTTGCTGGCCCAGGTGCTGGTGGCGGGGCAGCGTCTCGGACTGCACCGTAGTCCCCACGCCGGTTCCTCGGTGGAGTTTTCTCAATATCGGCCCTATGCCCAGGGCGATGATCCCCGGTTTGTGGACTGGAAACGCTATGGCCGGACCGACCGGCTCCACATCAAAGAATTTCATGAAGAATGCAACATGCATTGCACCGTGCTCCTGGATTGCAGCGCTTCCATGGGCTATGGGACGACCGCCCTGAGCAAATTTCGCTACGCCCGGATTCTGGCGGCCTCCATCGCCTGGCTGTTGTCCCAGCAGCACGATGAAGTCGCCCTGGTGGCCTATCATCACGAAATCTGCTGCCACCTACCCCACCAGCGCCGTGCCCATCAGATTCGCCGTATTTTGACGGCCCTGGAAGGCCTGAAACCTCTCGGCAGCACCGAGACCGGGCCCGCCTTGCGTTGGGTCGGAGACGTTATGCCCGCACGGGGTATGGTGGTGCTGATTAGTGATCTGCTCCAACCCCTGCCCGAGCTGGCGGCCCAATTGCGTGCCCTTCGTGCCCGACGCCATGATGTGCTGGTGTTTCAGTTGGCCGATGAAGCCGAGTTGACCCTGCCCTTTGACGATGCGGTGACCCTCATCGATGCGGAAGGTGGCGGGGAGCGTCTCGTGGATGTGGAGACGGTGCGCGACGCCTATCTGGCCAATCGAGCGGCCCACTTCGATGAACTCCGGTCGCTATGCCTGGCCTATGAAATCGACTATATGGCCCTTTCTACCGACGAACCACTGGATGGGGCCTTGCGCCATTTTCTCTATCGGCGCAGCAATGCCCTGCGAACCCAGAGCCGCCAGCGTGCAACGGGAGGGGCGTGATGGGATTGCTCGCACCATGGCTTCTGGGTGGACTCGCCTTTCTGGCGGTTCCGTGGATTATCCACCGCAAGCGTAAGCCGCCGCGCAACCCCACCCCCTTCAGCAGCCTCATGTTTGTGCCCGATGTGGCCCCCACGAGCAAGGCCCGTAAGCGTATTGAAAACCCCTGGCTCATGGCACTTCGGATGTTGCTCCTGGCCCTGCTGGCCCTGGCCTATGCGCGACCCTTCAATTTTGCCGTGGCCTCCCTGGGCCCCGAGACGCAGATTGCGACGGCCCATGTGTTGTTGGTGGACGTCTCCGCGAGTATGTTGGCCGATGGCCAGCAGGCTGCCCGGGACGGGGCCCTTGCCACGCTGCTGGATAGCATAGGCGCGGAGGATGATGTGGCGGTCGTTATTTTTGACGATACCCAGGAAGTGCGGGTGCCCTTTGTGGCGGCCGGCGAGGCACCGCGCGACCAGCGGGCCCTGGCGGAAAAAGCGCTCCAGGATCTCCCGGAAGCTGCCGGTGGAACCGATTACCGTGGTGCCCTGGCAAAAGCCGAGTCCCTCTTTCGTGGCGTGCGTCAATCGGACGATGAACCCGTGCGCCAGGTGATACACCTGGTGAGTGACCTCCAACGGTCGGGGATGCCCTCCGATGGCACGTCCTTCACCCTGTCTGAGTCCACGGAATTGGATATTGTCGTTCTGGAACCCGAGTTGGCGATGAACGTTTCCGTTGCCGATGTGGCCCTGATTCCGGAGAAAAAGGAGCACCTGCTGGTCCGCGCCCGGGTGCAGAACCACGGTGCGGCAGCCGTCGAATGTAGTGGGGCGTTGCTCATCGACAACGACGTGCTGGAAGAGCAAGCCCTCGTGTTGCCCGCTCTCGGGAGTCGAACCGTATCGTTTCGCGTGCCTGTAGATAGCACGCAAGAACACCGGGTTGCTGTTCAGGTGATGAAGTCCGACGCACTCACGGCGGACAACCAATTCTTCGCGGTGTATCGTCCGGAAAAACAACGGGAAATCGGTGTGGTGTTGGATGGCACCGACGCCGGGGTCGCTGGTGCGGCCCGCTTTCTCGCGGCCGCCGTCGCCGAGTCCCAACCCCTCCCGTGGACGTTAACGCCGTTACACGTTGAGGAGCGGCCGGACATCACCGCCTGGCCCGAAGTGCTTGTGGTGGTGGATAGCGGACTGGACGAGGTGTCGGCCCGCAAGATTGGGGCGTACGTGGCCCAGGGGGGACGGGTCTTGCTGATTCCCGGTACGAAAGGATTTGGCGCTGCCCTTACTTCGACCTTGTTGCAGGAGACTGGCGTGACTGGTGCGGGGCGCCGCTTTGAGGCGGTGTCGGATTCTCAGTTTGCCACCTTTTCCTGGCTCAATTTTGAGAGTGCTCTGTTCCAGAATTTTCGTGATCCCGCCTACAGCGACTTCTCCATGGTTCGCTTTAACAACTTCTTCGCCTTTTCGGTGGAAGAATCGGAAACTACCCAGGTGCTGGCACGCCTCGAAGGTGAGCAGGTCGGTCGGGAGTATCCCGGACTCATCAGCGCCGAAGTGGCCTCCGGCCAGGTGGTGATTTGGACCTTCCCACTGGACCCGGCCTGGAGCAACCTGACCCGTACACGGCGCTTTGTACCCGTGTTACACGAGAGCATCGCGCTCTTGCTTCCCCGTCTTTTCTCCGGCCGAAGTTGGCAAACGGGACAACGTGCAACGTCCCCCGTGGCGATGGACGTCGACGAAGTGGTTTTGCCCGGAGAAAGCGATGGGAACGGCCCGGATGAACTGGCTCCCGAACTGGCCCGCCTGGTGCAATCCGGTTATCTGGAATGGGCAGGCACCGATACGGCGGGGGAAAGCCGGGTGACCGAAGCGGTAAATCTGCCCTTCCGTGAGAGTGATGGCCACCGTTTTTCCGAAGAGGAATTTCGATTGCGTCTCGGGACGACGGCTCCGGCGGCGCTTGACGACACCGAAGGCGAAGGGCAGGTCGCCCAGGATGTAGTACACTGGGAACATGGTTATGCCGTGCTCGCCCTCCTGCTGGGTGCTTATGTAATGGAGGCGGGATTGTCGCTCTGGTTGGGGCAACGGCAGCGCAGGGAGTCGTGATGTCATGAAAACACACACCCATAATCTACCTCCGGGACTCAGCGAAAACCTTATGGTGCTGTTGCGCCGCTATCGCCGACACCGTATGCTGCGCTCTGCGCTTCGCCTGCTGATTCTAGGCTTTGTGCCCTCCATGCTTGCCGTGGGCCTTTGGGTCAGCGAGGCTCCGATCTCGACGAACCATATCCTGATGGCGTGGGGAGGCATTGTCGCGATCATTGCGGTGTGGGCATTCTGGCCCGTCCTCACCCGACCGCTGAGTTTGCGGGATGTGGCCCGGGAGGTGGACCAGCGACACCCCGAATTGAAAGACCGGCTGCTCAGCGCAGTGGCCCTGACGGAAGGCCCCGATAGCAGCGGTGGTTC
Organism: uncultured bacterium; assembly: GCA_963977445.1. Taxonomy (GTDB): domain Bacteria; phylum Hydrogenedentota; class Hydrogenedentia; order Hydrogenedentales; family JAEUWI01; genus JAEUWI01. The sequence continues at coordinate 22,088 of CAXBPH010000023.1, forward strand.
GGGCTGGATGCTCGAAGCCTTTTTCTCGGAAACCGAAAATGAGATGGCCACGGCCTCCCTCGATAATATTGTCCAGCAGGAAGAGGTGTGGTGGGCGGCGATGCTCAGCGTGCTGTGTCTTGCCGTCTATGCCATCGCAATGGGTGCCTTGTGGCAATTCCGTATCGAGATTCGTGCCAATCTACCCGAAGAGATTATGGAGCTGGCCACCCTGTCGCCATTGACCGTAAAGCCGGGTGACGTGACGGTGGTGCCGGGCGAAAATGTGGCCATCTGGGTTACCAGCAACGACACGGCGTCGGCCCGCCACATTTTCTGGGAAGCCGACGGCCAGGCCGACTCCGCCCTGATGACCAGTAGCTCGGGGCCCGAGCTTAGCTATCACCCCTTCGGCGGCATTGGCCAGAGCACCACCTATTGGGTCGTCGTTGGCGATCAGGAGTCTGAGCATTTCACGATTACCGTGTTGGAGCCCCCCGATGTGGCATCGCTACAGGTCGGGTATGACTACCCGGACTACCTGGAACTCGCGGATAGGGTGGTGCCCTTCAGTGGCGACATTGCCGCCGTGGAAGGAACGGTGGTTACCCTTACGGCGAAGACCAACAAACCGGTCGTGCAGGCGCAACTGCGCTTTGAATCGGGGGCCGAGCTTGCGCTTTCCCCGGACGCCGAAGGCATGACCTGGACCGGCGAACTTACCCTCACGGCGTCGGACACGTACGAGATTGCCTTGCACGATGACGGTGGTGCGGAAAATCCCTATCCCGAAACCTACACGGTTGACGTGCAGCCTGATTTGCCGCCCAAGATAACGGTACGCCTGCCGCGGGGTGACCGCGAGGCGCTGGCCTTGGAAGAGGTGGATTTCGCGTTTGAGGTGGTCGACGATTTCGGCGTGGTGGACTATGGTATCGAATACACCATCGCTGGTCAGGAACCCACGCGCATTCCGTTGAATGCGGAGGGGGATATACGTCGAGAAATGGAGGAGGCCTATTTGCTTGCCCTGGAATCCATGGAGGTCACGGCAGGGGACTTGGTTACGTGGGCCATCTGGGCCGATGACCGGAAGCCGGGGCGTCTTTCCTATGAAACTCTCAGCGACCCGTATTTTCTGGAGATCCGCCCGTATAGCCGTCGCTATCGCGAGCAACTGTCGCAAGCGGGACAGGGCGCGTCTTCGGGGCCGGGAGTGGAGCAGCGGGAAGTTGTCAATGCCCTCTGGAATCTTCGTAAATCGGCACCCACCCTCAGTGAAGAAGAGTTTGACGCGTCCAAGGAAAAAATACGTTCGGCCCAGCAGACGATTCGAGAGAAAGCAGCGGAAGAGTTGGCTGCAGGTCAGGGCGACGAGGCGATTCTCGAAGAGGCCATTAAGCACATGACCGATGTGGAGGAAAGCCTGGCCCGGGCGCTACTGCCGAAGCCGGACGACGCTCTTTCCAACGGAAACGATGCCGCACAGCAGGCGCTTCATAGTTTATTGAAGCTTGCCCCGGAAGAACGTCAGATTGCGCGGACGGAAGGGCAAGGTTCGGGCAGTGGGTCGAATGCCGAGGAAATTGAAGAACTTGAACTGAGTAAGCGCAAGGATTACCAGGAGGAAGCCCGAACGGGACAGGAAGACGTGGCAGCGAGCGAGGCCCTTCGCAATGCCCTCGAAGAGTTGGCCCGCCGCCAGGAAGTCCTGAACGAAGACGTAGGCAAGACCCTGGCGGAAAAGGAGCGTCTTTCCGAAGAAGAAAAGAAACGTCGTCTGGAGCGGTTGGAAAAAGAACAACAGCGCCAATTGGAATCTCTGGATAAACTGGCGAAGGAGATGGCGGAAAGCACCATGGATGCGTCGCAGCGGGAATCGGCTGCAGCCACCATGGAAGAGGCGCGGGAAGCCATGGAATCCAGCATGGAATCGGTTCGCCAGGAGGCCCTGCAACAGGCGCGGGCTGCGGGCAGTCGTGCGGAACGTGCTTTGGAAGCCGCCGAAAAAAGTCTGGCCGAGTTGACCCGGGAAGATTCCCGGGAAGCCTTCGCAGGACTTCAGGAAGCGCTGGATGCATTGGCCGCACGCCACGAAGCGCTGGAAGCCGATCGGGATGCGCTCCGGGAAAGTCAGAGCGCCCCGGGGCTTCAGGATGCCGAGGCGGCCAACGAGCGCATGAACACCTATAAAGAAGAAAAATCCACCTTGGCGGAAGATACCCGTGGGCTGCTTGAAGACGCGGGGACCTTGTCGGATCAGGTGCGTGCGGAGCAGGGCTTTATCTCTCGAAAACTTGGCGATTGGGTACGGAAGACCAGCCGTACGGGCGTCGTTGAAGATATGCTCGAAGGACCCAAATTTGCGGAATATGGTATGTGGGATGCCGCCGGTATGGCCGATGCCAAGGTGGAAGAAAAACTGGAAGCGGCTCAGGCCGGCCTTGGTGAAGTCGCCGAAGCCTGGTTCGATGACCCCAATGGGGGGATGGCCCAGGCCTTGGAACGGCTGGCCGCCTTAGAGGATTCTCTGGCCGGCGAAGAGGCCGGTCCTGCTGATTCCGGGGCGGGCCAAGAAGGCACGGAGGACACCGGTCCGAACCCGAGTTCGAATGAAGGGGCACCGGCAGCAGCGGGTGCGCCGGGTGAAGGAAAAGCGCCCGGCAATGTCCCCGGTACCGATGGTGAGCGTCCAGGACAGACCCCCGGCACGGAGCCCGGAGAGGAAGGTGCTGGTGCCGATGGGCAGGCCGGCTCGCCCGGTGAAACGCCTGGTGAATCGCCCGGCATCACACCCGGTAGCCCTCCCGGAGAGACGCCGGGCACGACGCCGGGCAGCGGAAGCGGTCAGACCATGGCGGGCGGTGAGACGCCTGGCGGCGGCAACACGGGAGGCGATTTCGGTGCCCCGGGAGATCGACGCGGTGCTTCCCAGGGCGGTTTGGGTCAGGTATTGGACGAAGGCACGTGGCGTGGCGAGATAGCTGATGCGGCGGCCCTGTTGCCCCGGAATTCGGCAGAACGGGCCGCTGTAGAGCAGGTCGGAATGAACCTGGTGGAGCTTCAGCGCGCCTATGATGCCTCAAAATCCCTGCCGGAGCCCGAGGCCCTGGAGCAAGTGGTGCAACGGCCCTTGCGTGAAGTGATATCCCAGTTGGAGACCGCTATTGCCCGGGCGGAGAACCAGGAAGCCTGGATGGAAGACGACGGTGCCGTACCCGATACCTACGTGGACCGGGTCGCTGAATACACACGACTTCTCGCGGAAAGTCCGGAGGCGCAATAAGTGGGGGATGCAGTAACGGTACCTACGAAAACTATCTGGCTCGAATGGGGCGGCGTACTTGGTCCGTCGGGAGCGGCGCTCCTCGTCGTTGCCGTTGCCCTACTCGGCTGGGCTCTTTTGTGGCATTTCAGTGGTACCGACAAATTCAGACTTCGATTTACCCTGGTTGGCCTTCGATGGGCGGCTTTGCTGCTGCTCACCTTTCTCTTGCTGCGCCCCGTATTGGTCCGTGCCATCGCCGACAAATCAGATAGCGTCATTGCCATCCTCTACGACGATAGCGCCAGCATGACCGTGAGCGATGCTTCGGGCACGTCCCGCGCCGACCGGATGCTGGCGGCCCTGGAAGAAAACGGCCGGGCCTTTGATCGTGCGCTGGACGAGCAGTTTCATCGCATGGAATTTGCCTTTGGGCAGGATGTCCGGTCGCTGACCGCCAGGGATACCCTTAAATTCGACGAGCCCGCCACAGATGTGGCCGCCGCAACCCGTGCTGCGGTGGATGCGTGCCGGGGACTCTCACTTTCGGCGCTGGTCGTGCTCAGTGATGGTGCCCCGTCGTCGGAGGCGGGTGCTGTCGACCTGTCTGCCTTCGAGGAACTCGGCGTGCCGGTCTATGCGGTGGGCGTGGAGGACAGGACGTGGCGGGATCTCGCCCTGAACGATGTTTCTATCAGTCGCAGTTTCATGGATGATGCCCCGGCGCGCAGGTAGACGCACAAGGCCTCGGTGGGGAGACCTTGGTCGTCGAAGTGACGCGCGAGGGACTGGTGGTTGCGACGGAGGAGCGAAGTATTGCTTCAGACGCGGCGGCCCATCAATTTCGCCTCGAAATTCCCCTTCACGAGCGGGATTGGCTCCGCTACGACGTGTCGGTGCGACTGAAAGATGCCGAGGACGTGAATACGGAGTTTGTCCGCCAAAACAACAGCCGTTCCCTTCTCTACGACAACCGGGAAAAGGTCTTTCGCGTGCTGTATTTTGGTGGTCGACCCAACTGGCAACACAAATTTATCCTGCGCGCCCTCGAAGGCGACCCCGATGTGCAACTCTCCAGCCTGGTACGGATTTCCGGCGCAGAGAAGAAGTTCGTCTTCCGAGGGCGTGACAGTTCCCTGGGCAATCCCCTGTTTGACGGGTTTGAAGAAGCGCAAACGCTGCCCCGCTACGACGAGGCCGTTTTTCTCCGGCTCGGGCTGGGCCCGGAAGAGCTTGCTGCAGGCTATCCATCGCACGCCGAAGATCTCTATTCCTTTGACCTTATTATCTGGGGCGACATCGAAGCCGATTTCTTTGCCACCCCCCAATTGACCCTGACCCGGGACGCCGTGTCCGAGCGTGGTGCGTCGTTGCTGTTGCTCGGTGGTTCGGGCGATCCCTTCGACGCCCTGGCCGACACGGTCATTGCCCCCCTCATCCCGACGATGCCAAGGGGCTCGGCCATAGAAGCCGCTGACCGGCCGGATCGGATTGCCCCGACACCCGAAGCCTTTTTGACCGGCGTCTGGGCGCTCAACGGGGACCAGAAATTGAATGACCAGGCCTGGGATGGACTGCCCGAGCTTCCCGACGTGCAGACACCCGGGCCGGCGCGCATAGGTGCCACCGTGATGGCTACTTCGGGTGAGCCGTCGGCAGATGATGAGGCCAGTCCCTTTCTGGTGTGGCAAAGCTATGGCCGCGGAACGGCGGCCCTGCTGGCCACGGGAGAGACATGGCCCTGGCACATGAAAACGGAGGGCACGAATGGATCCCATGATCGCTTGTGGCGTCAATTGGTTCGGGCCCTGCTTCGCAACGTGCCCGACCGGGTGGCCCTGAAACGTAGCGGTGCGTCGACGGTGGTCGGCAGGGATAGAACGTTGGGTTGGTCCGTTCGTGATGAGGTCTTCGCCCCACTCGGCGGCGCGACCCTGCGTGTGACCGTGACGGAACCGGATGGCACCGCGACGGTGGTGCCTGCGCTGGAAGTCCTGGCGGAGCCCGGCAGTTACAACGCCGACATGACGCCTCCAACGGAAGGGATTTACCGCCTCCGCCTCGAAGGTGAAAATGGTGCGGGGGAGACGGTGCCGGAAACGGAGATGGCGGTTTTGGCAGAGCCGGACCGACGAGAATGGCGAACGCCCCGTTCCAACGAGGGGTTCCTAAAAGAGATAACCATGCGCACAGGCGGTTATTACGTTTCCCTGAATGAGTTGCAGGAATTGCCCGAGCGGATTGCGGCGCAGGAGGCAACGGTCTGGCGCTATGATCGCGCGCCCCTGTGGCACGCCCCGCCCTTTTATGTGGCCCTCTTGCTGCTGATGGCCACGGAATGGGCCGTGCGCAGAAAGGCAGGGAAACCATGAGGGTACTGTCGCGCATAGGGATAATGTTCCTGCTGTTTTGCCTGGCGTGGACAACGGCCTCGGCCACGACCGAGTATTGCATTTTGCGGGGCGCGCCGGGTGACGACCAATTCGAGACCCGTTTTGATGCCTGGTCCATGCGGCTGCAGTCGGTGCTTGTCGATAAATTCAACGTACCCGAAGGCCAGATTCACCGTTACCCCCAGGAGGAATCGAGTCCACCACTGACCCGAGCGGCGGTGGGTGAGGTATTCAGCGATTTGTCCGACCGCATGGGGGAAGGGTCCCAGCTCGTTCTGGTGCTCATCGGCCACGGCAGCGGCCAGGGCGAAGCCCGATTTATGGTGGAGGGCCCGGATATTACGGCGGCGGACTTACGGACCTGGCTTGACGGATTGCCGACGGCGTCACAGCTGGTGGTGAATACCACGTCAGCCAGCGGTGCCTTCCTCGCGCCATTGAGCGGTGCGGGCCGGGTCATCTGCACGAGCACCCAGGGGGGCGGGGAACAAAATGCGCCCGAATTCATGGAACACCTGCTTCGCACCCTGGAAGAGGGCCGGGGCGACGCCGACAGGGACGGCAGACTTTCCTGGGCGGAATGGGTCAATGCGGCTTCAACGGGTACCCAAACGTGGTATGCGCACGAAGGCTATATCTCGACGGAGCACGCCCTGCTGGATGATGACGGTGACGCCGTGGGGGCGCGCCTGCCCCTGGAAGGTGGAACGGATGGACAACTCTCCCAGTCAACGTTTCTCGGTGAGGGTACCGTTCAGTTAACGTCGGACTATCGGGAGGCGATTGCGGCGGTGGAGGAATGGAAGAAGCAACGGGACTCGGTAGAAGCAACACCGTATTGGGATAGATTGGAGCAATTGCTCCTGGACGCGGCCCGCCGATATCCCCCAGCCGAATCTGCACCATAGACTTGGACCTGCAATCACTCTATAATCCTCCTATGACGTTACGAACTGGTTTATGTTTCTGGATAGTCGCTTTACTGGCGGGGGCGCACTCGGCGGTGGCGACGCCCATGCCTTTCCAGCGTGAATCTCCATTGCAACGCTATTCCTGGCACCTTAAGGATGGGAAACCTTTCCAGGTCGGTATAGAGTCCGACAACTATCTCTCCCTCATCAACGATGGCTATGATGCCTTCCTGTTACGGGTGCACCTGATTCGGAATGCCGAATTCAGCATCGATATCCAGACCTTTATACTCGCCAATGACGAATGCGGACAGTTTCTCACCCAGGAACTCATCCAGGCCGCCCGGCGTGGCGTCAAGGTGCGGATGCTGGTGGACCATTTCATGTCCTCCCGCGATCGGAAATGGGTTGCCTACCTGGCCTCCGTTCATCCCAATTTTGAACTCCGCTACTATCGGCCACCTACCGGGCAGATTGACCCCTCAAAAATTGCTCTGCTGGTACACAGCATCGTCTTTTTTCAGCAGACCAACCAACGGATGCACAACAAGATTATGATTGTCGATGACGCTATCGCCGTCACCGGTGGGCGCAACATCGACAACCACTATTACAACAACAGCCTGACCTACAATTTTGTCGACCTCGACGCCCTGGTCCTGGGGCCGATTATTGGACCCATGGAAAGCTCCTTCGATGAATTCTGGCGCTATCGCCGTTCTATTCCTGCGGAAGATCTGGGGGATGTGTCGTCAATCATACGGAGACGGGTCGACCTCGATAGCGAAGAGTTTATGCCCGTTTCTCCCTATTTTGAGCGGATAAACCGGGATGCAGATGATCCTGCGGAAATTCAAAAGCGTTTTGTGGATACCCTGGCCCCCGTGCAGCGGCTTCGTTTTCTCGCCGACAAACCGGGAAAGAATAGCCTCATCGGATTCTGGGGTGGCGGCAAGGCTACCCGACAGTTGCAGCGGGCCATTCGTCGCTCTGAAGAAGAGTTGCTCATGCAGAGCCCCTACCTCATCCTGAACGGTTCGGGACGACGCCACTTCCGCAAGATGCGGCGGCAGCATCCGGAGATGGAGATCACCGTATCGACCAACAGTTTTGCGGCCACCGACAATACCCTGGCCTATTCGGCAAACTATAAACTGCGCAACGCCTATATCGAAATGATCGATATGAATATTTTTGAGTATATGCCTCATCCCAGAGAACTGCCCGATTATCTGCCAAACCATGTGGAATTGGCCGATGCGGCACGGGCGGCGGGATTCGAGAACGAGCCCTTTCTCTGTATCCATGCCAAGACCTTTGTCGTCGACAATGAGATTGGCTACGTGGGGTCCTACAACATCGACCCGCGCTCCCGAAACCTCAACACGGAAGTCGGGTTGCTCATCGAAGACCCCAGTGTTGTCGCTCAATTGCGAAACATTATTCTGGGCCGTACCCGGCCGGAGAATAGTTGGGTTATCGCCAGAAAAGAGCTGGCCCTTTCTGAGGTGAACTTTCTGGTGGAAGGCCTCTTTGGCCTGAGCCCCGTCGACCTCTGGCCCATCCGCAGCACGAGCAGTTTCGAACTCATACCCGGCAAAGAGGCCGTTCACACCGACCACCCGGATTTCTACATGAATTACAAAGACGTAGGCAGCTTTCCGGGTGCCGAGCCGGGTTCCGTGAAGCAATTGACCACCAGCCTTTACAAGATGTTCAACACGCTGGCTATTCCGATTCTTTAGAGATCGTTTTTTTTTGGGGGGGGTGTATCCGATGCGGGCGCACCCCCAAAGGCCATGTTTTCCCTATTCTTGGCTCTCTTTACAATAGTGGGAAATTAACGTTATCCTCGGGTAGAACGGTGGCCTCTTCACCCAGACTTGGGGTCAGCGTGTACCCACATCGTGTGCTGGGACACGTAGGCCATTCGGGTGATAGATAGGCACGTGGAGTACGCTCCAATTTATCAACAGGCAGGCGCGACCGTAACCGATCAACGTGACATGGGTGTGATGGTGGTTACGGGGGGCGATACGGTGGATACCAACGCCGATCTTGGAACGTCTTTCATCATTACCTATAATGCGACAGATGACACGGGAAGCACCGCCCTCGAGGTCACCATTGTCGTGACGATTCTTGCCATGGCAGTCGAAGGCGAAGTCCTCGGTGGTTGCAACGCGAAATCGTTGCTTTCTGTTCAGGTGGACAGATATCTGGGAGAGGTTTTATGATGGGAGTTTCTGTGTCGCTAATGCTCACCACCGGGCGCGCAGGGCATGGTGGTCCTCGATAGCTGGTCGAACCAATCGACTGAGTTTAGTGGCAATATGATAATTATGTACAATTGAAGTGCGTTGAAGTGGGGACTGGCCCCGCTCCGTAGATCGCTATAGCGCTGAGGGCGACATGGATCGGCGTCAGGTCAATAGATAGCGAGCGTTCAGCGGTCCGGTACCTGTAGTGCGGTAGTCGGAGGCCGTAGTGGAGAGGAATTACATGGGTTCGGTATCGGATGGGAACGGCAGAAATGTGTACGGTAGTCCGGCCTTTGTGACGACGCGGTGGAGCGTTGTACTAGCTGCGGGGGCGTCAGGGTCGCCGGACACCCAGCGAGCGTTGGCCATCCTGTGCGAGACGTACTGGCATCCTCTTTATAGCTTTGCACGCAAGCGGGGTTATTCGGTTGAGGATGCGAAGGATCTGACACAGGGCTTCTTTGCGCGATTTCTGGAGAAAAACGACGTACAGGATGCGAACCAGAATCGAGGTCGGTTTCGAAACTTCCTGCTGACCTCCTTCAAACATTTTGCGTCCAATGAACGGGATCGTTGGAATGCACAGAAGCGGGGCGGGCAAATCGAATTGTTGAACTTGGATGTTGTCCTCGCGGAGGGGAAGTTCAGCGCGGAGTTTGCCCAGGCGAAAACACCCGAGCAAGCCTATGAGAAGCAATGGGCGCTGACGCTGTTGGATGAGACAATCTCCAGTTTGTCTCGAGAATATGAAGCCGCCGGGAAATCGGTCTATTTTGACCATTTACAGATGTATTTACCGGGTGTTATTTCGACCCGCACTTATAGAGAAACGGCAGAATTATTGGCGACGGAGGAAGCGAGTATAAGGGTCGCAGTCCATCGTCTCCGAGGGCGCTATGGGAAACTATTTCGCCAACGAATTGCGGACACCCTCGAAAATACCGATGACATCGAGGAGGAAATTCGTTATCTTTTAGGTGTCTTGGGTGATTAAATCGTTGCAGATGAATGTCTGATGGTAACCTTTGGGCTCCGTTTCCTTCATTGTTATAAAAAGGAAGTGCTTCGCTTGAAAGGACCAGTTCATGAACGATGAGAAAGTCTGTCCGACTTGTGGATCGGCGTTGCGGTCAGCGGCGAGCGGTAGTCAATGTCCTCGATGTATGATCGCGGCGGTGCTTTTGCCGCGTGATACCATGTCCAATAGTGAAATCGATTGCGACGAGGAACCCATCGCGGAGATCACCTCAGCGGGCAATCGTATGTCGGGTGTTTGGGAGGCACCCGGTCGCTATGAAACGATAAGTGAACAGGGCCGAGGCGGCATGGGACACGTGCTGTTGGTCCATGACGCGTTTCTTGGTCGAGATGTGGCGCTGAAGGAATTGATTTCCGACTCGGAAAAACAGGGAGCGAATGCGTCCATCCCTGTCGGCAGCTCTGTGGGGATTCTCTCACGATTTTTGCGGGAGGCCCGTATAACAGGGCAGCTCGAACATCCGTCTATCGTTCCCGTTTACGAGGTTGGGCACCGTCAGGACGGTACGATTTACTACACGATGCGCTTCGTGCGGGGGAAAACGCTGCGCGCGGCGATGGCGTCGTGTCAGAGTCTGGAAGAACGTCTGACACTACTCCCGCACTTTGTCGATCTTTGCCAGGCTATCGCCTATGCCCACAGTCGGGGGGTTATCCACCGTGATGTGAAGCCCGAAAACATCATGGTAGGGGAATTTGGTGAGACCGTTGTTCTCGATTGGGGCCTGGCCAAGGAACGGGGGCATTGTGAAAATGATGACAGTCACGTTGGAGAAGCATTTCGGGGCTTGGTCGGTATCCGGGATGATGCGGTAGCAGAGACACAGTATGGTCAGGTAATTGGCACCCCGGCCTACATGGCACCAGAACAGGCACGGGGCGACTTGAATGCCGTCGATGAGAAAAGCGATGTCTATTCTTTGGGCGTGGTGCTCTACGAGATACTTTCGGGGCGCTTACCTTATGAAGCGAAGACGGCATCGGAGCTACTAAGGCAGGTTATTGCAGGCTCACCGTCCCGAATTGATTCGTACGATAAGAGTATTCCACGAGCATTGGGAGCGATCGCAGCCAGAGCGATGAATGTTGAGAAGGATAAGCGTTTCGACACAGTGATAGCGCTGGCGGCAGAAGTGCAGCGTTTTCAGGCCGGGGCCCTGGTTGAGACGCACCGTTACACGCTTGCCGACTATACTCGCTTTGTTTGGAATCGCCATCGCACCCTTATCCTGATGGGTGCGGGCACGTTGCTCTTTGTGACCTCTATTGTCGGGGTCTACACAAATCGGTTGGCAGAGAAAAACCGGGAACTTGCCAAAACCAGCGAAGTAGCCGTAGCGGCCCAGGCGGAAGCAGAGAAGGCCAGAGAGCAGGAAGTCGCAGAACGTGTGCATGCAGAAAAGGCGTCCTATATCGCTAGCATTCGACTGGCCCAAGGGCATATCGAGCGGGGTGAGGCCCGGTTGGCCCGAACTCGGCTCATGGAACAGCCCGCAGCGTATCGCAATTGGGAGTGGGGCTATCTCTACCAGTCGCTGGACGCATCCCTTTACACCATGGACACTGCTGCGTGGATTTACGATGCCATTCTGAGCCCCTATGGCGACCAGTTGTTGACCATGGCAAGCGATGGTACCGGGAGCATCTGGGACACGACAGATGGTACTCGTATTTTTACGGTATATCTCATGGCAGTACCCCACTTATACGGTACCTTCAGTCCCGACGGAAGTCGGGTCACCACCATTATGGCGGACCATTCCCTTCAAGAGTGGGACGTGGCGACGGGGGCGCAACGACAGGCCTATACTGGTCACAGTGATCGTGTGCTTTTTGTGGCGTACAGTCCAGACGGCTCTATGATCGCCTCCGGGTCTGTAGGTGGGACGGTCAACCTGTGGGATACCCATCCGGGTCAGGTTCTGTTCAGCTCCCAGGCCCACGGGGACAGTGTTAACAAGATTACCTTCAGTCCCGATGGGAGCCGTTTTGTATCGGTATCGAATGACCATCTTGCAAAGGTTTGGGATACTAGATCAGGTGAATTATTGTATACCCTGTCTGAGCACACGGATGTGGTGGTAGACGTCGCCTACGCTCCCGATGGAAAGCATTTTGTCACCGCATCGTACGATTCGACCGCACGGATTTGGGACAGTCAATCCGGAGCTTTGATTCGAAGTCTGGTGGGGCATGCGGGGCGTCTTCAAGGTGCCAAATATAGTCCAGACGGCAATTCATTGCTAACCTTTGGCAATGACGATATTGCAATTTTGTGGGATGTCCAATCCGGGGTGAAACTTCACACCTTTGTAGGTCATATGGGCGTAGTGAGTGATGCCTCGTTCAGTCCCGACGGAACCCTGATTGTTTCGGCAGCCTGGGATGGTGCAACTCGGCTGTGGGACGCTGTCTCAGGCACCCCGGTTGCAACCCTTGTTGGCCACGAGGAAGCGGTGGCCCGATCGGTGTTTAACCCGAAAGGGGATCGCATTTTGACTGCATCCCATGATCGGACCGCGAAGATATGGGAGGTGCCCTCTCGTGATGAATCGGCGAGGTCATCAACGCCCAGCATGACGATACTTCGTGGGCACAACTCTGGTGTGATCGGCGCGTCCTTCAGTCCCGAGGGTGATCGCATAGTTACCAATTCTGACGACGGGACGGCACGGGTTTGGGGTGTGGATTCCGAGTTCCCACTTTTGACGTTAGGCGGGTATTCCGATCCAGTTTACGTGGCCAATTTCAGCCCCGATGGGAAACGAATCGTAACCACGTCCAAAGGCCACGGCGCAGCAATTTGGAATTCCAGCACCGGGGAAGCGTTGTTCGCCTTAGATAGTCCTGAGACCGAGTTGGTGGGAGCGACATTCAGTCCCGACGGCACCCGAATACTTACGGGGTCGGAAGACGGGCAGGTGATGGAGTGGGACGGAGAAACAGGACGGGCCTTGCGCGCCAATCCAATCGAGACCACCGGGGAGGCGTCCGTTGTATACAGTCCCGATGGCACGCGTTTTGTGATGATGGCGATACACGGCGAAGCGGCACTTTGGGACGCCGCCACGGGAGAAAAAATATTTACCTTATCGGGTCATCCGCTGGGGGTTTTGGGCGCGTCCTTCAGTCCCGATGGTTCACGTATCGTCTCAACGGGTTGGGAAAAAAATGCCATCGTTTGTGATGCCCGCTCGGGAGCATATCTATTCGCTTTGGAGGGCCACACGGCCGCCGTCCGCTCCGCCGAATACAGCCCCGATGGTACCCGTATTGTTACAAGTTCGTGGGATAAACTGGCAAAAATATGGGATGGGGAGACCGGAAAGGAATTGCTGTCGCTTCGGGGGCATGACGCATATCTCTGGACGGCGAAATTCAGCCCCGATGGCAGCCACATTGTCACCGCCTCTAACGATGGAACGGCGAGAATCTGGAATACCGCGCCGTGGAATCCCGATGCCTGGATGGATGCTACGGATCGCGCGCTAATGATTCCCCTGGCGCTCCGCCGCTCGGCGAAGGTTTCAATCGGGGAAAAGCTACAGCGGGATACCCCCGAGTTTGCCGCTGCGGTCAAAACGGTAGAAGCGCTGCGGGATCGAGTCGCCAACCTGAAGCCCGATTCGGCCGAAAAGGGGATCGCCTGGGTCGGGGATCGGGGCTTGTATCTTTCGGACTCCGCCACGCTGGCTGCCCTCGGTGCCCAATCCGCCGAGGATGGCGATGTAATACTCCAAATCAATGGGCAGCAATGCTATTCTCCCGCCAGGATGGTGACCCTGTTGGAAGACTTTCTTTCCTTCTTAGCCGACTATCCGACGCAATCCCACCATCTTCGAATTGATGTCGTAAATCGATACGAGCACAAGGGCTACGACATTGAATATCAAGGGTATTAGTGGATTGACTCAAGCCGGTGGGTCTTTAAGTCGCTGCGACATTCTTGCCTGATTCTCTAAAATACTCCCATTCTTGGAAGAGGACTTCCGAAATATCAACGGGGCGAGCTACCTTGCATTTTCTCTATCGGTGAACCAGATGGCTCAACAGGGACTTCGGGTGCCACGGGCAAGCCCTGAGGGCTTGCCCGTGGCACCCAGACAGATTTCTTTTGGTACTAAGGCCAACTGAGTGATTTAAATTGTTTTTGGAAGCTCCCGGAGGGGTCGGGGGTGGGTCAAGTTACGAAAAATGTCTCGAACCCACCCCTGACCCCTTCCAGGAGGGGAATTGTCCGGTAGGCCAGTTGAACGAGGCTGACAGCATAAAATCACCTAACTTTCAATCAATCCACTCAGTCCTCCAGTTCCCGCTGTCTGTTCGCGGCTCGTTCAATCGGATTTGGCGTCACGGGGCGAATATTCCGGATCTAATTCGATTAATACGCTGGGTGAGCCATTTTGCCCCCCCTAATCCGCGAAGCGTGCAGCCCAAGGCAATATTTTTCCCAATCGCCCTGTAACCTTTGCCCACGTTTTCCTTCATTTATAGGTAGAGCGAATTGGGTTGGTGACGATTCTATGCGGATTCCTTTCACGTGGCGCGTGAATTACACGTTTGTAGTGAAATTGTAGTGATTTTGGTTTTGTGGTGGCAGTCGTATTCAATCATGTATGAGGTATACCTATGAGAAAATCCATATTTACGTTGGCCACGATGGTAATTGCCCTCGGGTCGTTAAACGCCCACGCAGTAACAGTCAATTACAACGATTTCAGTTCTACGGCAGGCCTTACGCTCAATGGCTCGGCTGGTGTAGTGAATACCTCGGATGGGGATGTAATGCGACTGACCCCTGCGGTGGTCGGTAGAAATGGAAGCATATTCAGTTCTGTCGCCATCAATGCCAGCACCTTCAGTACCTTCTTTACGTTTCGAATTACAGAGCCGGGAGGCGTCCTGTTTGACGGTAACATGGAGTCCGGCGCTGATGGGATAGTTTTCGTGGTACAGTCCGTTTCAAATAGCATCGGCGGCCTAGGGCAGGGCATCGGCTACTCAGGCATCGGATCCAGTGTCGGCGTAGAGTTTGATACGTGGCACAATTCAGTCTACGGCGATCCAGACTCAAACCATCTCGGCATTGACACCAACGGTAATATGAATTCATTGGCGACGACCAGCCTTTCGACGCGTTTTGACGACGGCAATTTGTGGTATGCCTGGGTCGACTACGATGGGAGCACGCTGGAAGTACGAACGAATCAAACCGGAATTCGCCCCGTGGATGTTACGTTGAGCCAAAACCTCGATATTGTGGCCTTGCTCGGCCAGACTACCGCCTACGTAGGATTTACTTCCGCTACGGGCTCCGACTGGGGCAACCACGACATTGTGAGCTGGGAATACCGCGGTGAGTTTGACCCTGTGGGATTGCCCATTCCTGAGCCATCATCCATGACACTTATGAGTTTGGGAATGGCCGGTATGTTGTTTCGTCGCGTGCGCAACAGAGATCGCACCTGAGACGCCTCACATGATTCGATCCAGGTGATGAATCCAACAATGAAGATCATTAAACCTGGTCCATCCATAATGTTACGTCACGATTTTGGGAGGAGCCGTCATGGTACCGAGGCTGTATGCTTCGTGGTGTGAGAGGGGGAAAGGAACAAATCCTCCCTACTCGACTGATACGCATCCCTGAACCCGTGGTGTGCGTGCAGCCCAAGGCAATATTTTTTCCAATCGCCCTGTAACCTTTGCCCACGTTTTCCTTCATTTAACAGTAGGGCATAGATAAGAGTGCTGGGAGGTCAGCGGCACCAAGTGCTCTAGAACGGTCAGGAATTACGCATTGAAATCTGCTTATAAAAGGGAATCTCCATGTCGGGTTTGACGGGTTGCGCTAAGTGGTTGACGTTGAATGGGTTTGAAATTATTGGAGTTGTGAGGCGTGTACTCGCCGTAATTCGCCTATCTGGCGAACTTGCCCTATCAACAACGTCGCGTCGTAGTTTCTGGTGTGCGGTTGTGGTACAGAGTTTCATTTTGATTGTTTCGCCTGCTCAGGCTCAGAATGCCTTTCCACGAGAGAATACATGGATCACAAATGGCATCGTGAGAGCAGTCGCGACAACATCCACGACTACGTACATCGGTGGCGATTTTACTTATGTGGGTCCTAACACCGGCTCAGGCGTACCATTGGAATTGACTACCGGAAAACCTGTTGCCCGATTTCCCAAGGTTGACGGTACTGTTGAGGCATGTGTGGGGGACGGAAGTGGTGGTTGGTTTATTGGAGGCAGTTTCGCAAGCGTTGGGTCCGTTGAGCGCGCAAACTTGGCCCACATTCTCGCCGATGGGTCGGTAGATGATAGCTGGCAGCCATACACGAACGGGGTGGTAAACGTTCTGGCCATCGCGGACGGTGTAATGTACATTGGTGGCAACTTCACAACACTTTGGAGTAGTACACGAAGGAATATTGGAGCCGTCAACGCAAGTTCGGGGAGGCTTCTTGACTGGTATCCCAGTCCAAGTGGGGTATTCGGGGGACAAGACCCTTCGGTCAGCTCATTGGCGGTAATGGAAGGCGTTGTGTATATAGGGGGCAGTTTCAGTCTCGTCGGACTAAATTCTATGCGTTCAAATATCGCCGCCCTTAGTGAATCTACTGGAGCGGTAACGGCGTGGGATCCTAAACCTTCGGGCGGTTTGGGTACTATCGAATGCGTGGTGGCCTCCGAGGACTTGGTGTACGTTGGGGGTAGCTTTACCACGATTGGTGCGGCCGCGCGAAAGAATCTTGCGGTTCTCGACGCGTCGTCGAACAATGGAGCAGCTGTAGCGTGGGATCCCAACGTTGACAATGAACTCTTTCGGGTGAGGACATTGGCCGTTGATGGAAACACGGTGTATGTCGGGGGAGAGTTTAACATTCCGAACTCCGCCCGCCGGGACGGCGTGGCGGCCATGCAGAGCACAGGCGAGAACAAGACTCTCTGGACAAGTATTACCGACAGCTATTGGAATAGAATAAAGACACTAACCCTCCTAGATTCCACCGTATATGTGGGAGGCTACTTTGAAAGCATAGAAGGCGCGGTTCGTGGCGGGCTTGCCGCGCTGGATGCGGAAACGGGATCAGTCGGGCCATGGAGCCCGAACGAGGCGGGCGGCATGGCAAGCGGATTTGAACCCGGAGCGGCTGTGGATGTTCGGTGTCTGTCGGTTGGCGGCGACGCCATATATGTTGGCGGGGATTTTTGGAGCGTAGCGGGGCTGAAACGAAATCACCTTGCTGCGCTTGATGCGGGTACAGGCGCGGCTACTAACTGGGACCCCGACGTAAGGGACGGGAGTGGTTCGACGTCTGTTAAATGTATCGCCCTATCGGGAGAGACGGTATATGTGGGAGGCAATTTCACGAAAGTCCATGGTGATACACACCGCGCTATCGCGGCGCTGAGTGTCAACTCGAGTACACCAACATCCTGGAACCCGGATGCGACGAGAGCTGGCTTGAGTCCAATTGTGAACGCGTTGGTAGTATCTGGTGAAATCGTGTATGCCGCAGGCAATTTCGAAAGTATTGGCGGAAAAGTGCGCCAATCGATCGCGGCACTCAACGTAGGCGACAACTTTGCGACAGACTGGGACGCAAAGGCTGTGGGTAGGAATGGCGGCTCCCCTGAATTCCATGCGCTGGCGCTGTTAGGTGATGTCTTGTATATCGGTGGAGATTTTTCGAAAACAGGAGACATCGTCCAAAGCGCTGTCGCAAAGCTGGACGCGGCCGATGGCTCCGCGAAAATCTGGCCTACAAATCCAGAAGGGGGGAGGTACGGGTTTCCGGTTGTCTATGCGTTAGCGGCCTCCGACGACATCATATACGTGGGCGGGGATTTCACAAGTATTGGTGGTACAACTTACAGTAATTTTGCAGCGCTGTCGGACACCGACGGGCTAGCTATAGATTGGAACTCTAGTGGTTCCAGTGGTCCTGTTACATCAATTTCGTTATCGGGTAATTCGGTTTATGCGGTGGGTGGTGCTTTTTCGAGTACTGATGGTAGTACCCGCGGCGCTATCGCTGCACTCGATAGGTTTAGCGGCGATATTATAAACTGGAATCCAATATTGGAGCTATACTCCACGACTGGCGGACCAATTCAGGGGTTGGACGGAACAGTCCATTTTGGTTCAGATAATGCGGTCTATGTCGGAGGTAATTTCGCCCGTACCTTGTTGGGGCTTCAGCCCTGTTTTGCTGTGTTTGACGAGCGATCAGTTTCGGTGATACAGATTGATCGAATTGGGGATGCTCTTACGAACTTGTCGTCCGCAAGCTTCTTGGTGGAGTTCAGTGAAGAAGTTTCAGGGGTCGACTCTGGGGATTTCATCATTACCACAACCGGAACGATATCCACAGCCTCTATCACGTCGGTTTCTGGTGTGGGTGATACGTATATGGTCACCGTTGACACCGGAACAGGTGATGGCACCATTCGCGTGGATCTCATCGATGACGACTCCATAGTTAGTACAGTGGGGGGCATGCCCTTGGGAGGTGGCGGCGCTGGAAATGGAAATTTCGCTTCCGGGGAGACCTACACAGTAGACAAAACGGCACCGATTGTGAGTATTAGCGAACCATCGGAAACAAGCACATCAACGGGACCAATTGTCTATACAGTAACCTATGACGACGCCGATGGCGTAACTCTCCTGCAGGACACTGTGACGTTGAACAAATCTGGTACCGCAAATGCGACTACTTCCGTCTCGGGTACGGGTACTAGCGCTCGCGCGGTGACTTTGTTTGATATCACGGGAAACGGAACTCTGGGTATTTCCATCAATGCCAGTACTGCGAGCGATCTTGCGGGCAATTTGGCGGGGGCTGCGGGACCAAGTGTTACGTTTATTGTAAATAATCAATCTGGCGAGGGCGAGGGTGAAGGCGAGGGCGAAGGTGAGGGTGAGGGTGAGGGGGAGGGTGAGGGCGAGGGCGAGGGCGAGGGCGAGGGTGAAGGTGAAGGTGAAGGTGAAGGTGAAAGTGACGAATACTACCTGGACTTGATTGTTCGGCTGCTATTGGATGAGTTCGAAGCGGCGGATCTCAGCGGAGACGGCCTTTTGTCCTTCTTCGAGTGTCGGTTTCTCGTGCCCGACGCCACGCTTGCGGACTTTGACGCATTGGACTTAGATGGCGATGGCTTCCTGAGTGTTGGAGAATTGGCCGAACGCTTCCTCATTTTCATCCGCGATGTATTGAGGTTGATCTCACAATCTCTTTGGGATGACTTTGATGGGGTTGATCTCAATGGCGACGGGCGTTTGAATTATTTCGAATGTCGTTTTGCCCGACCAAATTTGACGCAAGCCCGCTTTGATGAAATGGACACCAATGGTGATGGATTCCTGGGCGGGCAAGAGCTTCGGGACTACGTTGCGTCCCTCGCGCGAGAAGTCTTGCGCTTAATCGCGCGCATTTTCGTGGACGAAATGGATTCGCTCGACGCTGATAATGATGGCCGATTGAGTTTTACGGAGTGCCAAAGCTCGAGACGACCGATGAGCACCGAGGAATTTAATGACGCGGATCTCGATGGCGATGGCTTCTTGAGCACGACGGAACTTAGCAGTTTGGTAAGTACCGCCGCAGGCGAAGGCGAAGGTGAAGGCGAAGGCGAAGGCGAAGGCGAGGGCGAGGGCGAGGGCGAGGGCGAAGGCGAAGGGG